>JBIOEJ010000203.1:0-7323 GCA_044445965.1 Hyphomicrobiales bacterium | reverse complement strand
GCCGCCCGAGACCTTGCCCGCGAAAGCGTAGGCCGCCGCGGCGGACATGCCGAGGAGTGTCGCGCTGCGCAGGAACTCGCGCCGATCGATCCGGCGCTCGGCCAGCTGCTGCTTCAGGACGGGGATATAGCTGTGCTCGCGATGGTCACCCATAGCATCCTCCCTTGGAAGGCGGCCGTCCGGGCGCATACGAACTCGACGACAGGCCATTGGCGGCCCAGGGCCCCTCGGCTCTCGTTGTCGAAGCATCCTCCGGGATGCGCCCCGACTTGTCAAGGAACGCCCGAAAAAGGGCAGCACCTTGGGCCTTGCCGAAGACGCAGTGCTTGATAGGTCGGCCAAGCGGGTTCGGCTGAAATCAGATCCCGAGGAAGGACTTGATGCGGGAGGCCGCGTCGAGGCCGGCGGTGATGACGTTTGCAAAGCCGGTGGTGGCGACCGGCTGCACAGCCGGCATTGCGGCGTGTTCATCGAGTGGGCGCGGCGGCAGCAGCTTCGCCATGCGCGACAGCAGGTCCTGATGGCTATTCGGCACTGCATAAGCCAAGGTGCGGACCGCGTCCCGGCTCACGCCGGTAGCAAGGGCGTCGACGCGTGACGGACCGTCATTGGTCGGCATGACCAGGCTCAATGGCCCGAGCAGGTCCGGCGCCACGCGATCGCGGTTGGTCAGGCTCGCGCCGAGGCCGAACAGCTTGTTCAGCGTCGCGATGATCGAGGTGTGATCGAAGGGATAAGGTGGGGCGTCAAAGGCGGTTCCGGCCGGCGCCGAGCGGACGATGCTGCCCGCCGGCATATAGGGCGAGATGATCACCGCGGGAACGCGCACCCCATAGGCGTCGAACGGGAAACCCGATGGTGCCAGCCCATCCGGCGACACCGCCCTGGGCGGCGGCATGTGATCGTAGCAGCCGCCATGCTCGTCATAGGTGATCACCAACAGGCTCTTCTTCCAGCAGGGCGAGCTGCGGACGGCGTTATAGACAGCGGCAATCAGCGTCTCGCCGGCCAAGACATTGTGCGGCGGGTGCTGATCGTTCGGAATGCCGAGATCGAGGTCCGCGAAATAGCGCGGCTCGATGAAACTGTAGTTCGGCAGGGCGCCGCATTGCGCGTCGGCGAGAAACTGTCCGAAGAGCCGGTAATGCAGAAACGCCCGGTACCACACGTCGCCCAGCATGATCGATTGCGGCAGGTCGTGAAAATAGACCCGCCAGGAGCGGTTGCGATCGGAGAGCCGGCCGAAGATGCTGGGTGCCGAAAAGGGTATGTGGAAATCGCCGTTGTTGACGTGGCCGAGCGAGGTTCCGGTATGGGCGAAGAAGCGGTTCGGCCACGTCTGGCACGGTGCCGAGGCATGCCACTGATCGCAAACGCCAAAGGCATTCGCCAGCGCCGTGAGCACCGGCACCTGATCGGGCTTGAAATAATGCATCACGGCCGTCGGGTCGTGAGGCTGATCGCCCGCCGGCTGTGCCATGTAATTGGCGACGAAGCCGGTCATCGGCGGCGGCGTGGCGGCGCGCGCGAGGCCGGCGCCGAAAAGCTGCTCGTTCATGTCGACGAATTTTTCGCCGGGATCGGGATCGGGGATCGTGGCCGTGATCGGGTCTATCGCCGAGCTCGCCTGCACCGGCAGCGCCACGACGCCATCGGATCGCTGGTAGGGATTCGTCTCGTTGCCGGTGAGGCCGGCGAAGCCAGGGCCGGCGGGGCGGAGTTTGCCCAGCATGCAGTCGAATGAGCGGTTCTCGAGCATCAGGACGATGACATGCTCGATGCCGTCAAGTGCCGCCATGATCCTCTCCGACGCCGCGCGTTCAGTTCTGCTTCTCGGGATATTTGAAGCCGAGATAGCCGGCGCTGGTGACCCCCATGAGGGCCAGCAGCGTATCGCTGAATTGCGGCATCGAGACGGTATGAAAGGTTTGGATCAGGAACACGCCGCCAAGCGTCACGGTCCACACAAGGATCTGCAGGCGGTGCAGCGCCGGACCGTTGATGTCGGTCGTCAGGTCGCGGTACCAGCCTTCCGACACATACGGCCGAGTAATCTCATGGCAGGTGCGTTTCTTGTTCAGACGATCGGTGATCTCGGTCTGTAGGCGCAAGATCGTGGCGTTGTCGGCGGCTGGCGTATCCTTCAGCGCAGCCTGCCGCTGCGCGATCTCCGCATCGAGCTTGACCACATCGCTGTAGGTATTGAGATCGATCGCCCGAAGCTTCTCATTGGCGGCACCGATCGGCGTATCCTTCGACGCGTCGATGGCCACGGCGAAGATGGCGGTAGCACCGGACAGGCCCATGAGGATGAGCGACTGATTGGTGATCGTGTTGTAATCCCACATCAGGAAGTAGAGGAAGATATAGACGGCGAAGATCAGCACGAACCAGAAGGCCATCTGGCTGCGCCCGAGGCTGAAGGGTTGCTCCTTCGGCGCGAGCTGGGGCAGCAGGCTGTCCTTGAGAAGGTTGGTCTTCAACGCTGCGCACCCGACCACCGCAGCCACCAAGAGCACCACGATCGCGCCCAGCCACCAGTATCCGGGAATGAGGACAAGTTTGAATGCCGCCGGCGCTCCATTTTCGCCGGCGATCAACGGCGGCAGCGGGGAGGTGCCCGCGGCCGGCTTTTCAAGCCAAAGCCCGAGCGTTGCCGTGCGCGGCTGAAATGTCGGCGAGGCGAGGAGAGGCTCCCAGGCGCTGGCATTGTCGCTGCTGCGCACGAGATGAAAGACCAGCGCCTTCAGGTTGGCGAGATAGCGAGTGTCCTTCAACCCCGTAATCTCGCGCCCGTCGAGGAAGAGCACGGTCTTGGCGGGATCGATCGTGGTCGGCGTATCGCCCTTGAGCACGACCGCCAGCCAACCGTTCAGCGCGACCGCAGCACCGCCGGACTCTGTCGGCTTGCCGGAATCATCGAGCTTCGGATTACCGGCGCCATCGACGCCGACGAGAGACCCAATTGCCGGTGGATTTCCGGCGGCGCGGCAAGGTCCGGCCGCCAGCCCGCATGACAGCATGACGAGCGCCACGAAACCGGCATGGCGAGCCAAGGCGGCGGCCGCAGGACGAAAGAAATCGATCCTGATCATGTCTCTCTCCCCCAAGACGAACGGTGCGCTCGATAGTCACGCGGCCGGCGTCAGCAGCGAGGCGCCGATCTGATAGGCCGAGACGAAACGGTCGAGGCCGTTACTGCCGCCATTCACCAACTTGCGCGCGGCGGCGAAGTCATTGCCCGCGAGTGCCGTGGTGATCGCCGTCGCCTTCGAGGCGATGAAGGCAGCGAGGATCTTGGCCGCAATATCGGGATCATTAGCCTGGTCGGGCTGTGCTACCAGATTATTCACCCCGACGATGGGGCCGAATTTTGTGTAGTTCGCCCGGCCGGTGAGCTGGACATAGCCGCGGCCCTTGAAGCTGGCGCCATCGGGTGGGCCTTGGTTGCCGAGGTCCTTGCGATTGTCATAGAGATCGAAGGGCTGTCCGCCGGGGCTGGTGTTGTAGCGGGAGAGGTATTCGCTGATCGGCACGAACCCTTCGGTCTCCGCCCGGATGGTCGCCAGCGCGGCCAGCACGATCGGCGTCGTGGTGAGGCCGGCGGAGACGAGCGCGGCCAGAACATGCGGCAGATTGGTGTTGATGGGACCAAGCGGCGTCGCCGGAAACATCTTCGAGACGACGGCGACCGTGACATTGGGCATGGCCGGCGTCGGCGGCAGATCAGCGGCCGCGAAGCCGAGCGCCTGCGCCGTGCGCGCGCCGACGACGCCGTCCGGCACCAATCCCTCGCTGTTCTGGAAAGCCAGCACGGCCGCCTCGGTCCCCGGACCGAACGTTCCGTCGATGGTGCCGGGCCGAAAGCCGAGCATCTGCAATCGCGTCTGCAGTGCGGTGACATCGCCACCGCTGTCTCCCTCTTTGAGAGTCTCCACCGTTTTCCCCTGTGGTTGGTGCTGTTTCGCCGCCGCCTTCGTTCGTGTGGCACGAGCCGTCGAGCAGGCCGCCGGGCCTAACTACGGCAGCAACCAAGGCTGCTCGTTATCGAATGTCCGGATGCGCGAGGCAGCACGGGTCTCGACACCGCCCGGTGCAGCAAACCATTGAAATCGCGCAGAATGAATGGGCCGCGCGCGCACGCCTCTGAACGACGTGCGCGTAACCGCTCCGAAAAGCCGCGCCGACACAAGCCTGGTTCGGTCGTTGCTCTGAAACGAGCTCGGCACGATCCTTCTCCCTTTGATCGCCCGACTTATGCCCCGATAGCTCACACTATAGCAAATCCTCTGTCCGCTGCAATCATAGGATGCACGACGGAAAGTAAAGGGAGGTGGCGGCCTGCCGCGGACCGGCAGACGAGCTTGTCGCCGTGAGGGCGGGAAGCGGCAACCGGAGCTACCCGGTCCCGGCTCTAGCTCGCAAGCGCCTCCTCGAAGGGGAAGGTCGAGAGCAGCTTGGCGCCCTTGTCGGTGATGAGGACTTGCTGCTCGAGCTTGACGCCCTCGCGGCCGCTTTCCTCGCCCATGTAGCTTTCGACGCAGATCGTCATGCCGGGGGCGAGCTCCCCGTCATAGGCGCTCCTCTCGCGATCCTGGATATGGGTGATCTTAGGCCACTCGTCGCAGAGGCCCACGCCGTGCGCCACGCAGGAATAGCGGTTCTTCACGAAGGCGTTGGGGATGCGCCAGGCGCGCTCGGAGGCTTCGCGCAGGTTCATGCCCGGCCGCATCAGCTTCTCGATGTTGTAATGGATCTGCTCGAGGGCCAGGCCATAGAGCCGGCGCTGCTCGCCGCTCGGCTTGCCGGGGCCGCAGAAATAGCTGCGCGAGATGTCGGCGCAATAGCCGAACGGCCCGATCAGGTCGGTGTCGAAGCTCACGAGGTCGCCGGCACGGATGAGCCGGTCGCCGCATTCCTGGAACCACGGATTGGTGCGCTCCCCCGAGGAGAGGATACGCGTCTCGATCCACTCGCCGCCCAGGCGGATATTGGTCTCGTGCAGCCCGGCCCACAGCTCGTTCTCGCTGATGCCGGGCTTGAGCGCCTCATGCATGCGCGCCATGCCGGCCTCGCACACGGCGATCGCCTGCACCATGCAGGCGATCTCGTCGTCCGACTTGATCGAGCGCGCGATCTCGCACGCCTCCTGGCCGTCGAAGATGGCGATGCCGCGCGCGAGAAGTGCCGCCGTTCCCGGCGGGTCGAGGCGGTCGACGGCGAGGCGCCGGTTGGCGCCGCCGTGCCGGGCAAGGAGGCCGGCGATTTCGTCGGCCCAGGCCTGCGCTTTTTCCTCGACGCGGCTGCCGGCGCCGAAGAAGTAGAAGCCGCGCGCCGGCCGCACCTCCGCGATCGTCTCGAGGCCGGCGGAGAGATGCTCGCAGTTATGAAAATCGAAGAGGATCGCCTTGCCTTCCGCCGGCAGGAAGCAGTAGCGCGCCGGCGTGTGCGAGGTCCACACCGACATGTTCCGGCTGCCCGTCGCATAGCGGATGTTCATCGGGTCGAGAAGCAGGGCAGCGCCATAGTCGCGCCGCTTGAGCTCCGCCTGCACGCGCCCCATGCGGTAGGCGCGCAGGTGCCGCATGTCGATCTGACGCTCGTTGTCCTTGACGCCGGCACTGGCCCAACCGGGTGCCAGCCGCTCTTCGTGCATGTCGCCCATCGCCGTTGCTAGCCGCGAAGCGTTTTGGCGTATTTCAGGTTCCGCTCGTGCAGCCCCTTGGTCTTGCCGAAGATGTAGTGCTTCGACATGTCCGCCGAATAGCGGCTCGCTTCCGGCTGCCGGCCGAGCGCTTCGGCGAGGGCGCGGATGTGGTGCGGTCCGGCCCCGCAGCAGACGCCGAGATAATGCACGCCGAGCGCATAGGCCGCCTTGCCGAACGCCGCGATCTCGTAGCGGTTGCAGGTGAAGGGATCGAGCGCCACGGGAAAGGGATGATCGTTCGGGATGCAGTCGCAGGCGCGATCATGCAGCGTCTGGAAGGTCGGCTCCTTGGGCGTCGTGCGATAGGCCACCGGCAGGGCCGCGACGTGGCACTTCACCGCCTTGCGGATGCGCTTCAGGAGCGGGAGCATGGTGCGCGGGCCGCGGCTGCAGTTGAGCCCGACCACGTCGGCGCCGCCGTCCTCAAGGCGCTTGCAGGCATCGACCGGGTCCCACCCCTCGCGCGTCACGCCCTTGTTGTGGACGGCCAGCGTTACCACCGCGGGGAGCTTGGCGGCCTTGATCGCCGCCAGGCCGATGAGCGCCTCGCCGCCGTGGGAATAGGTCTCGGCGACGACGAAGTCGACGCCGGCATCCTTCGCCCAGCCGATCTGCTCGTCGAACATCTTGCGCGCCGCCTTGTGGGTGGCGCCGTCATCCGGCAGGTAGGTCGTGGTGTTGCAGATGTTGCCGGCGAGGAGCGTGCCGGTCGACCGTGCTACCTTCTTCGCGATCTTGAGCGCCAGGCGGTTCATCGGCTCGAGCTCCTTCTCGCGGCCGATGAGCCGCAGCTTGGCGCGATGGCCGTAATAGGTGAAGGCCTCGACCACGTCGGAGCCCGCGTGCACGAATTCGCGGTGGAGCTGCTCGACCAGCTCCGGGTGCTCGAGCACGACCTCCGGCACGTAGGCGCCGGCCTGCAGATAGCCGCGCCGCTCAAGCTCGAAGAGATAGCCCTCGGCGCAGATCACCGCTCCCTTCGCGAGCCGTGCTAACAGGCCCTCTTCCTTGGCGGATTTGCCGCGCGTCTGCGCTGCGCTTGTCATTGCCCGTCCTCCCTGGCGGCCCGCCTCGCCGTACCGGCGATCCGAGCGCAGCGGCAAGCATAGCACGGCGGCCTCCTGGCCGCCGCACCCCATAAGTGATTCTGATGCGGCTCAGAAGAATGTACGAACGGCGGACACTACGTCGTAGCCGTCATCGACGAGCCAGAGGAGCTGCCACTTGTCGAAGGTGGTGCAGGGATGCGAGATGCCGCAGCCGACGAGGTCGCCGACGCGGAGCTCGGCCGCTGAGCCAAGCTCGAGGTAGGCGTGCTGGTCGTTGAGCTTGGCGATCCTCCAGTCCGCTGCCGCGGCCGCGGGACGGACGTGGAGGCCGGGGCGGAACCAGACGAGCGGGCGCGGCAGCTCGATGTCGAAGGACACGTCGCGGCGGCCCATGGTGAGGATGGCGAGCCCGGGCTCGGGGCGGGAGTGCACCAGGCTCCACACCTCGAGGGCGGGCTTGAGGCCGGGGCGCGCGCGCCACGCAGCGCCGCTGCGCTCCCGGATCGGCCCCAGCATGCGCTCATAGAAGCCGGAATCGTGGGTGAAGTAGCACCCGCTTCTGAGGAT
>JBIOEJ010000202.1:0-7422 GCA_044445965.1 Hyphomicrobiales bacterium | reverse complement strand
GCCCATGAGGCATGCGACGAGGTGCAAGGCTACCTGATCGGGCGGCCATGCCCCATCGCCGACCATGCCGAATTGGTGGGCCGACGGTCGGCGGGCCTCCTCAAACGCCGCTCTCCCTGACCTCGATCAGCCTCGCGGCCGAGCCTCCCTCGTGGAACCTCTGCTCGAGCCCGCTCGCGCTGCGGCGCACCTCGGCGACGAAAGCTTGCGCCAGGCGCGAGAGCGGGCGGGTCTTGGACCAGGCGACGAAGGCGATGGCCTCGGTCGCCGGCCTGAAGGGAATGACCGCGAGATCATGACCGGCGCCCATGCCGGGCGAGAAGGGGTCGACGATCGCGGCTCCAACCCCGCTCTCGGCGAGCACGCAGGCTGTGTTGCAATAGCGGACCTCGACGACGAAGTTGAAGGGCGAGCCCGCCTTCCTGAAGCTCTCGCGCACCGCCTCGCCGAGCCTCGTGCCGCGTTCGAGCGCAATGAATGGGTGTGAGGCGAGATCGGCCGGGGTGACGGATTTCGTCTCGGCGAGCGGATGATCCGGCTTGACGACACACACCATTTGCCCCGCGAAGACCGTCTCCGTATGGAGGCCCGGATGGTCTTCGAGACCGAGCGCAAAGCCGAGCTCGGCGAGATTCGACTCGGCGCTTTCGATGACGCCCTCATAACGTCGGACATCAAAGAAAACACGCACTTGCGGCCTCTCGCTGAGAAATCGCTTGAGCGCGGGCGGGATGATTCCGTAGCCGATCGGCGGGGTCGCCACGATGCGCAGATGCCCGGCCTTGCTCTGCTTGAGGTCGACGAGCTTGTTCTCCAGTATGCCGTGCATGGTGAAAATGGCCTCGGCCTCCTCGTTGAGCGCTTGTGCCTCCCGCGTCGGAAAGAGGCGGTTGTTGATCCGCTCGAACAGAGGAAAACCGGCCTGCGCCTCCATCGCCTTGAGGGCATTGCTCACGGCTGGCTGCGACAGGCCGAGCTGCCGCGCGGCAGCAATCGTGGTGCGATAGCGGATGATGGCCCGCAGGATTTCGAGCTGGCGCAGCGTCATATCACTCTCCTGAATAGTCTCGCGCGATTTATCATAGTCGACCCTATTGTGACACGGGCCTGCGGGTGCCAGAGTTGCGTGCGGCAAGGGCGCAAGACAGGGCCCTGATCGAGCGACGGAAGGGCAGCAACGGCATGGCGCGCAGTCTCCGCATCGCCGGCGCGCAGATGGGGCCGGTGCAGAACCGCGATCCTCGCCCCCACACGCTTCAGCGCCTCGTGGCGCTCCTGGAAGAGGCCGCCAGCCGGGGCGCGGCGCTCGTGGTGTTTCCCGAGCTTGCCTTCACGACTTTTTTTCCGCGCTGGCTCTTGAGCGACGCCGAGCTGACTGCGTTTTTCGAGCGCGACATGCCGAACCCGGATGTTCAACCGCTGTTCGACCGGGCGCGCGAGCTCGGTATCGGTTTCTCTATCGGCTATGCCGAGCTGACCTCCGAGGGGAAGCGTTTCAACACCTCGATCCTGGTCGGAGCCGACGGCAGCGTCCTCGGCAAATACCGCAAGGTCCATTTACCCGGATCGGTCGAACCGCGCGCCCATGCGAAGTTTCAGCAGCTCGAGAAGCGGTATTTCGAATATGGCGATCTCGGCTTCCCGGCGTTCCGGGCGCCCGCCAAATGGCACGGCGCGATCATCGGCATGTTGATCTGCAACGACCGTCGCTGGCCGGAAGCCTGGCGCGTGCTTGGCCTGCAAGGCGTCGAGCTTGCCTTGATCGGCTATAATTCGGCGGCCTACGACCCGAATGGGGGCGATGCCGAGAGCGCCGAGCTACGCACCTTCCATGCGAAGCTCGTCGTTCAGGGCAACGCCTATATGAACGCGACCTTCGCGGTCGCCGTCGCCAAGGCCGGCAATGAGGATGGCGCCCCTCTCATCGGTGGCTCCTGCATCGCCGGTCCCGATGGCCGCCTCGTCGCCGAGGCCAAGACGCTCGGCGACGAGCTCGTCATCGCCGATTGCGATCTCGATCTGTGCCTGCAGGGCAAGACCAAGATGTTCGACTTCGCGGCCCATCGCCGCCCGCAATGGTATGGCCCGATCACCGGGCAGGTCGGCATCATCGAGCCCGACCGCAAAGCGGCGCAGTAGGGGGCTCGATTCGCTTGTGGCCCATGAACGACGTTGGAGGAACGTTATGACGATAGACGCTGTTGATTGCGATCGGCTCTCCCCAATGACGACCGCGGCCGTTATCGGCCTGCTCGGTCTGCTCTGTGCCTCGCCATCCCTCGAGGCCGCCGAGCTGCCGGCGGCAGTGAAGGCATCCGGCACCATCCATATCAGCGTCAACGCCATCTATCCGCCGATGGAATACAAGGACCCGCAGAGCAATCAGCTCGTCGGCCTCGATATCGATCTCGGCGAGGCGCTCGCCAAGAAGCTCGGCGTCAAGCTCGATTGGCAGGAGAGCGCCTTCGAGCAGCTCATTCCCTCGTTGCAGACGGGACGCGCCGACCTCATCCTCTCGGGGCTCAGCGATCTGCCGGCCCGCCGCGAGACCATGGACTTCATCGACTACCTGAAATCCGGCGCTGAGTTCTATACGCTCGCCGGCGCCGCCTTCGCCAAGGAGGAGGATCTGTGCGGCAAGAAGGTCGGCACGAGCCGCTCGACCTCCTTCCCCGACCAGATCCGCAAATGGAGCGCGACGCATTGCGAGGGCGCCGGCAAGCCGGCGATCGAGGTGGTGAACGCCGAGAGCACCGCGGATGCCCGCGCGCAGCTGAAGCAAGGCCGCATCGACGCGGCGGTGCAAGGCTCGGAGACCGTGCCCTATATGATGTCGCAGGACGCCGGCACCTTCAAGGCCGTCGGCCAGTCGTTTACGGTCAACTATCAGGGCATCGCCTTCAAGAAGAGCGATGGCGCCTTCCGCGACGCAGTGGCCGATGCCTTGCAGGCGCTCATCGCGGACGGTACCTATCAGGCGGTTCTCGCCAAATGGCGTTTGCCCGGCAACGCCGTTCCTGGAATCATCATCAATGGTGAACCGCGCCGATGACATCGCCCTCGCAGAGCCTCGATGACGGGGCGGGCCTCGTCCTGCCCGACATCTCGGGCCTGCGCATCGTCGGGCGATTCCATTGGGGCCGCTGGCTCACCGCCGCGATCATGCTTTGCCTGTTGGCGCTGATCGCGCGGGCCTTCGCCTATGGGCAGATCGAATGGGCCTATGTGTCGCGCTTCCTCACCGTGCCCGCCATTCTGTCGGGCGTCGCCAATACGGTCATCATGTCGGTCCTCGCCATGGGGCTCGGCGTCGTGCTCGGGGTCGTCGTCGCGATCATGCGCATGTCGGAGAACCCGGTGTTGCGCGGCGTGGCGCTCGGCTACACCTGGTTGTTCCGCGGCACGCCGGTGATCCTGCAGCTCTTGCTCTGGTTCAATCTGGCGCTGGTCTTCCCGGTGCTCGGCGTGCCCGGCCTCTGGTCGGCGCGCACCGTCGATGTGATGACGCCCTTCGTCGCAGCCCTCCTCGGGCTCGGCATCAACCAGGGCGCCTATACCTCGGAAGTCGTGCGGGCAGGGCTGATCTCGGTCGATGCCGGACAATATGAGGCGGCGCAGTCGATCGGCATGACGCGCCTTCGTTCGCTGAAGCGGATCATCCTGCCGCAAGCCATGCGCGTGGTGATCCCGCCGCTCGGCAACGAGTTCATCGGCATGATCAAGCTGACTTCGCTCGCGAGCGTGATCCAGTACGCCGAGGTGCTGCACAACGCCGAGAACATCTATTACGCCAATTCGCGCGTCATCGAGCTCCTGATCGTCGCGGGGCTTTGGTATCTCGCCATCGTCTCGGTCCTGACGGCTCTGCAAGTGCCGCTGGAGCGCCGTTTCGCGCGTGGCGCCGCGAAAAGCCGCTGATGAGCGCGCCTCTCGTTTCCATCAGGCAGGTGCAGAAGAGCTTCGGCGCCTTCCAGGCGCTCGCCGGCGTCTCGCTCGACGTGGCGTCGGGCGAGGTGCTCTGCGTCATCGGTGCGTCGGGCTCGGGCAAGACCACGCTGCTGCGCTGCATCAACCAGCTCGTCGAGATCGATGCCGGAGCGATTTGGGTCGATGGCGAGTTGATCGGCTTTCGCCGCGTGGGGAACCGTCTCTACCCGCTCACCGAGCGCGAGATCGCCCGTCAACGGCTGAAGACCGCGATGGTCTTCCAGCGCTTCAATCTCTTCCCGCACATGACAGCGCTGGAAAACCTGATCGAAGGTCCGATCCAGGTCCTCGGCCGCGGTCGCGCCGAGGCCATGAGCGAGGCGCGCGAGCTTCTCGCCCGCGTCGGGCTTGCGGGGAAGGCCGATGCTTTCCCGGCGAACCTGTCCGGCGGCCAGCAGCAGCGCGTGGCGATCGCCCGCGCGCTCGCCATGCGGCCGAAATTGATGCTCTTCGACGAGCCGACGAGCGCACTCGACCCGGAGCTCGTCGGCGAGGTGCTCGCCGTGATGAAGGAGCTCGCCCTCAGCGGCATGACGATGATGGTGGTGACGCATGAATTGGGCTTCGCGCGCGAGGTCGCCGACCGCGTGGTCTTCATGGATCATGGCGCCATCGTCGAGGCCGGCACCGCATCCGAGGTCTTGAGCGCGCCGCGCGAGGCGCGCACCCGGGCCTTCCTGTCCGCGGTGCTGGCATGAGCGTCGCGCTTCTTCCTCTTTCGATCTGCGAGAGGCGATCGGCGCTGGGCATACCTCTCCCACAAGGGGGTTCGCGTTTGATGGAGAGGACGCCACCAATATCGATCTGGTCGACTACCACTGACCGCCGGAAAGGAGCTGCCATGCAAATGCACAATCCGCCGCACCCTGGTGAAGTCATCAAGCAAGCGTGTCTCGAGCCGCTTGGCCTGACGGTCACGGCAGCGGCCAGGTGGCTCTGCGTATCGCGCCGGTCCCTGTCGGAGCTGGTGAACGGCCGCAACGGGGTTTCGGCAGATATGGCAATCCGGTTGGAAAAGGCTTTCGGCGGCACTGCCGAGACTTGGCTGCGGATACAGCTCTCGCATGACCTGTGGCACGCCAAGCAGCATGCTGGCGCAATCAAGGTCAAGAGATTCCCGGTCGAGCCGTCGGCGGCTTGACGCTGGGGTGCAAGAAAGGAGACGCCCATATGGAGATCGGCAGCATGCGCATGAGAAAATTGGCCATCACCGCCTGCCTGCTCATGGCGACGACGCCATGCTGGGCCGCCGAGCTGCCTGCCGCCGTCAAGGCGCGGGGCGCCATCGTCGCAGCCATCGTGCCGAACTATCCGCCTCTCGATCTGCGCGATCCGGCGACCAATGAATTGTCGGGCCTCGATGTCGATCTCGGCAACGCCATCGCGGCGAAGCTCGGCGTCAAGATGCAATGGCAGGAGACGAGCTTCGAGCAAATGGTCTCGGCCGTGGATACCGGGCGGGTCGATATCATCATGTCGGGCATGAGCGATCTCGCCAGCCGTCACGACAAGGTGAGCTTCGTCGACTATCTCAAATCCGGACCGCAATTCTTCGTCCAGGCCGCCCGGGCCAAGGAGTTTCCCGACATGGCGGCGCTGTGCGGCAAGTCGGTCGGCACCAGCCGCCGCACCTCCTTCCCGAACGAGATCGCCCGATGGAGCGAGGCGCATTGCAAGCCGGCCGGCAAGCCCGCGGTCAATGTGGTCGGCACGGAAGGCTCGGGCGATGCGCGGACCCAATTGAAGCAAGGCCGTGTCGATGCGGCCCTGCAGGGCAACGAGACCTTGCCCTACGTCATGTCGCTCGAGCCCGATACCTACGCGGTCGTCGGCGGTCCCATCGCGACGCAGCTCACCGGCATCGGCATCGCCAAGGGTGCGACCGAGTTGCAGCGGGCGATCGCGGAGGCTCTGGGGCAGCTCATCGCGGACGGCACCTATGGAAAGGTCCTCGAAAAGTGGAAGCTGTCGGAGGACGCAGTCGAGGAGGCGACGATCAATGCCGGACAATAAGGACTGGGACAGCATTCCCCTGGCGCCGGCCAACAAGGCGCCGCCCGCGCCGCTCTTCCCCTGGCCCCATGGATATCGGGCGGCGATGTTGCTCTCCATCGATGTCGATGCCGAGAGCGCCTGGACCAGCAAGGACCCTTCGCATGCCGAGCGCCTCGTCACCATGTCCTTCGGTGGCTACGAGGCGCGCGTCGGCACGCCGAAGCTGCTCGAGCTGTTGCGCCAGCTCGGGCTGAAGGCGACCTTCTTCATCACCGGCTGGTCGGTCGAGGCGCATCCGGCCATGGCCGAGGCGATCCTGAAGGATGGCCATGAGATCGGCCATCACGGCTTCCATCACCTCTTGCCCGATCCGGGCGACCCCTTCATCCAGGAGGAGCTGGAGCGCGGCTTCGCGACCTTGAAGCGCCGGCTGGGCGTCGTGCCGGTCGGCTATCGCGCGCCCTTCGGCGAAAGCTGTGAGGAGCTGCGGGCGAGCCTCAAGAGGCGCGGCATCCTCTATTCCTCCTCCTGGCGCGACGACGTCAGGCCCTATCGGCAGGTATTGGCCGATGGCGGGCCGGGCGTCATCGAGATCCCGGTGACGTCGAGCTATGACGACTGGATGCACGGATTGAGCGCCCGCTTCTCGCCCCGCTCGATCTTTCCGCGCGAGCATGTGCTCTCGCTGTGGAAGGACGAGCTCGACGAGGTGCGCGACTGGGGCGCCATGGTGACCACCGTGCTGCATCCGCAAGTCAGCGGCCGCCCGATGCGCTTGCGCCTCCTGCGCGAATTCCTCAAGCATGCGCAATCGCATGGCGATGTGTGGATCGCGACCGGCCGCGAGATCGCCGCGCATTTCGCAGAATGCGAAGCCGCGCTCGGGAAGGCGGCGTGATGGATAGGCCCGCGGCGGCCGGCTCCGGCACCACGCTCATCCGCGGCGCCGACCGGGTCGTCGCCTGGGATGCTTCGGCGAAGTCCCACATCTATCTCGACTGCGCCGATGTCGCCTTCGCCGACGGCGAGCTCGGCTTCGTGGGGCGAGGCTATGAGGGGAGGGCCGAGACGGTGATCGACGGGCGCGGGCTCATGGTCATGCCGGGCCTCGTCGATATTCATTCCCACCCCTCGACCGAGCCGATGTATCGCGGCCTCAACGAGGAATTGGGCAGCCCGGGCCTCTACAATTCCTCGCTCTACGAATACATGCCGATCTTCCGCTCCGACCCCGAATCGAAGCCGGCCTGCACGCGTGTCGCCTATAGCGAGATGCTGCTCTCCGGCGTGACCACCGTCGCCGATCTCTCCATGCCGCATGAGGGCTGGATCGAGCTTGCGGCTGAGAGCGGGTTGCGGGTCTTTATCGCGCCGATGTTCCGCTCGGCGGGCTGGCGCACCGATAACGGCCATGTCGTCGCCTATGACTGGGACGAGAAG
>JBIOEJ010000201.1:0-7437 GCA_044445965.1 Hyphomicrobiales bacterium | reverse complement strand
CGGCCGCCCATTTGGGAGCACCGCTAGCCGTGAGCGCAACTGCCGACATCGTCGCCCGCTGCCAGGGCCTCTTCGACGACCTCCATTTCACCTATGCGCGGGAATGGAAGGCCGCGGTTCCCGGCCGCAAGGTCGTGGGATACATGCCCTTCTACGTCCCGCGCGAGCTCATCCATGCGGCGGGGGCTCTTCCCTTGGGGGTACTCGGCGGCGGCGACCAGCTCGAGGTGATCCACGGCGACGCCTATTATCAAAGCTATATCTGCCGCATCCCGCGCTCGACCGTGGAGCTCGGTGTCACCGGACGGCTCGATTTCCTCGACGGCATGCTGTTCCCCAGCATCTGCGACGTGATCCGCAACCTGTCGGGCATGTGGAAGATCATGTTCCCGAAGGTGAAGAGCCGCTACTTCGACGTGCCGCAAAATTTTCGCAACGATATCGGCGGCGAGTTTTACATCAACGAGCTCAAAGAGCTGCGTGACATGCTCGCCGAGATCAGCGGGCACGAGATCGGCGACGACGCGATACGTGCCTCGATCGCGCTTTACAACGAAAGCCGCCGCCTCGTGCGCGAGGTCTATGCCTTCCGCTCCAAGCAGCCCTGGAAGGCGCCCTCGGCGGAGGTTTATCTCCTGATGCGTGCCGGGATGATCCTGGCGGTCGAGGAGCACAACCGCCTGCTGCAGGAATATCTCGCCGCCGCTCCCCTGGAGGATCGTCCGCGGCACGACAATTCGCGCGTCGTCGTCACCGGCGCCTTCTGCGAGCAGCCGCCGCTCAACCTCATCAAGTCGATCGAGCTTTCCGGCTGCTACATCGTCGACGACGATTTCATGCTGGTGAACCGGTGGGAGCGCTCGGACGTGCCGCTCGACGGCGATCCGATCCAAAGCCTCGCCTTCGCCTATCTGCACGATTCCGGCGACACCTCGGCCAAGTACGAGCCTGACCAGAAGAAGAAGGGCCTCTATCTCGTCGAGTCGGTAAAGCGCAACCGCGCCGAGGGCGTCATCTTTGCAGCACCGAGCTTCTGCGACCCGGCACTGCTCGAACGACCGATGCTGCAGGGCGTGCTGGCCGAGCATGGTGTGCCCTATATCGCCTTCAAATATGCCGAAAATTCCGGGCAGATGCAGCCGATCCGCGAGCAGGCCGGCACCTTTGCCGATTCCATCAAGTTGTGGAGTGATCGATGAGCGCCATGCCGGTCGCCGAGGTGGTCAAAGAGCAATCGATGTTGAAGCAGAAGGAGATGATCGCGGCGAATTACGAGCTTCTCGTGACCGCTCGCGAAGCCGGACGCAAGGTCGTCTCGACCTTCGTCCCGGGCAATCTCAACGAACTGATCATGTGCTTCGACATGGCCAACAACCTGCCGGAGATCAACGCCATCCAGAACGGGATGCGCAAGAAAAGCGGCGCCTACATCATGGAGGCGGAGAAGCGCGGTCATTCCGAGGATGTCTGCACTTACGTCAAGGCGGATCTCGGCATGATCGCCAAAGGCAATCTCGGTCCCGACGGCCGGCAGCTGCCGGACCCGGACCTGCTCCTGCTGTCCTATACCGGCTGCTTCACCTTCATGAAGTGGTTCGAGCTGTTGCGCCAGCAATATAAATGCGAGACGGCGATGCTGCATGTGCCCTATGAAGGCGACGGGCATGCCTCGAAGAACATGCGGGACTATGTGGTAAAGCAGCTCAAGGAGGAGGTCATCCCCAAGCTCGAGCGGGCGAGCGGCGTCAAGTTCGACATCGACCGGCTGCGGCAATACCTCAAGGAATCGGCCAAGGCCGAGCAGGATTTCGTCTGGGTGCTCGAGTCGGCCAAGCACAAGCCGTCGCCGATCGACGCCTATTTCGGCGGCGTCTACTATATCGGCCCGATCTTCACGTCCTTCCGCGGCACCGAGGATGCCACCGAGTACTACCGGCTGCTGCGCAGCGAAATCGCGCAACGTCTGGCCGACAAGCTCGGACCGGTCACGCCCGACGGCGAGATGCACGAGGAGCGCTATCGCCTTGTCGTCGAAGGTCCGCCCAATTGGACGAGCTTTCGCGACTTCTGGAAGATGTTCTACGACGAGGGCGCCGTCGTCGTTGCCAGCACGTACACCAAGGTGGGCGGTCTCTACGATCTCGGATTCCGGCACGACCCCGAGCATCCTCTGGAATCGCTCGCGGAGTATTGCCTCGGCTGCTACACCAACCGCAACCTGCCCTCGCGCATCGACCTCATCGAGAAATACCTCAACGAATACGAGGCCGACGGGCTACTCATCAATTCGATCAAAAGCTGCAACAGCTTCTCCGCGGGTCAGCTCTTGATGCTGCGCGAGATCGAGCGGCGCACGGGCAAGCCCGGCGCCTTCATCGAGACCGACCTGGTCGACCCCCGCTACTTCTCGCCGGCGAACGTGAAGAACCGCTTGGAAAGCTATCTCCAGATGATCGAGCAGAAGCGGCACGGCGCCGCACCGCCCTCCGCCGCGGCCGAGTGAGCGGAAGGAGATCGCCATGCGCTGCTTCATTGGCGTCGATCTTGGCTCCACCACCACGAAGGCCGTGCTGATGGACGAGCATTTCGAGGTCCTCGGCCGCGGCATCACCAATTCGCGCTCCAACTACGATACCGCCACGCGGGTCGCCAAGCACGAGGCGCTCATCAACACGCGCTTCACGCTGTTTCATCGCGCACTCTCGGCCTTGCCCGATATCGGCGGCAAGCTCGACCGGTTTCTCGGCGATCTCGAACGGAGCTTCCGGCTCGAGCAGTTCGTCGACCAGCTCGCCGACCTCGAGAAGACCTGCCTGGGGAACGTCAAAGGCGAGCGTTTCAAGGGCCAGGAGCGTGCCGTCGTCGAGGCGCTTGCCGCGGTGTTCGCGCGGCTGCGCGAGGAAGCACCCGCGCTCTTCGCCCGCGACGCCAAGCGCAAATCGGACTTTTTTCGCGACATCGCCGGCTCGCGCTTCATGGCCGTGGCCCAAGAGATCGCCAGGCTCAGCAGCCTGTCGTACGACCTGATGCTCAACGTCTACGACAAGGCGATCATCGACGTCGAGAACCGGCCGCCCAGCGGCGAAATGACCGACAAGTACATGAGGGCTCTCGACCGCGTCATGGTGACGGCGCCGGAATTGGCGGGGATGGCCGGCCAGATCGCCGGTCCGGTGCGCGAGGCCCTCGAGGTCCTGCTCGAGGAGACCTATCTCGTCGGCACCGGCTATGGGCGCGTGACCCTGCCCTTCTCGAAGGAGCATATCCGCTCGGAAATTCTCTGCCACGGGCTGGGCGCTCACATCATGTATCCGCAGACGCGCAGCGTGCTCGACATCGGCGGCCAGGATACCAAGGCCATCCAGGTCGACCCCGTAGGCATCGTCGAGAACTTTCAGATGAACGACCGCTGCGCCGCCGGGTGCGGGCGCTATCTCGGCTACATCGCCGATGAAATGAATATGGGCCTGCACGAGCTCGGCCCCATGGCGATGAAGGCCACCCGGACGGTGCGCATCAACTCGACCTGCACGGTATTCGCCGGTGCCGAATTACGCGAGCGGCTGGCGCTCGGCGAAAAGCGCGAGGACATCATGGCCGGCCTCCACCGCTCCATCATTCTGCGCGCCATGTCCATCATCTCGCGCTCGGGCGGCGTACGCGACCAGTTCACCTTCACCGGCGGCGTCGCCAAGAATGAGGCCGCGGTGAAGGAATTGAGCCAGCTCGTCCGCGAGAACTACGGCGACGTGGTCATCAACATCAACCCCGAATCGATCTACACCGGTGCGCTGGGCGCTGCTGCCTTTGCCCGCCGCGCGATCGAGACGTGAGGGAGGCCAAGCTATGACGGTAACCGCAGGCGTCGATGTCGGTACCGGAGCCGTCAAAGCCGTCTTGTTCGACGTCGAGGGCGACAAGACGCGCTGGCTGGTGCGGCGAACCGAGCGGGTGCGCCAACGCGATCCCTTCAAGCTGGCCGAGCAGTGCTACGACGGGATCCTCGAAGAAGCGGGCCTCAAGCGAGGCGATGTGGCCTATGTCGCCACCACGGGCGACGGCGAGACGCTGTCGTTTCACACCGGCCACTTCTACTCCATGACGACCCATGGGCGCGGCGCCATCTACCTCGACCCCGAGGCGCGCGCAGCGCTCGATGTCGGAGCCCTGCATGGCCGCGCCATCCGTCTCGACGCGCGCGGCAAAGTATTGGCCTATAAGATGACGAGCCAGTGCGCCTCGGGCTCCGGCCAGTTTCTCGAGAACATCGCCCGCTATCTCGGCATTGCCCATGACGAGATCGGCATGCTCTCCAAGCAGGCCGACAATCCGGAGAAGGTGAGCGGCATCTGCGCCGTGCTCGCCGAAACCGATGTCATCAACATGGTCTCCCGCGGTATCACGGCTCCCAACATCCTGAAGGGGATTCATTCCTCGATGGCCGATCGCCTGGCCAAACTGCTGAAGACCATCGGCACTATCGACGGCGTCGTGCTCATGACCGGCGGCCTTGCCCTCGACCAGGGCCTGGTCGCCGCGATGCAGGAAGCGATGGTCAAGGAGAAGGTGACTTATCCCGTGCGCAGCCACCCTGACTCGATCTATGCCGGCGCCATTGGTGCCGCGCTGTGGGGTGCCTTTCGTCACGAGAAGCTGGTGCGGCTCGGCGAGTTCGCCAAGGCGTCGTGACTTAGCGGCACGGACGCAAGGAGGGTCAGTATGGCGCTCACCATCATCGACACGTGCACGAATTGCGACGCCTGCCGCCCGGTCTGTCCTAACGAGGCGATCACCGTCGGCGACGGAATCTACGTGATCGATCCGCTGCGCTGCTCGGAATGCGTCGGCGCCGAGGACGACCCGCAATGCAAGCTTGTCTGCCCGGCCGACTGCATCCTGCCGCACCCGGACTTCCGCGAGTCGCGCGAGGAGCTGCTCGCCAAATACAAGCAGATCCACGACTGATCGGACGACGGGCTCCTACCGCACCGGGCGGCGCAGCGCCAAGCGGAGATGCGGACGGAAGCCCATGCGGTCAAGGAAGCTCAGCAGACCGAAATGGTTCCAGTCCACCTCGGTGCGCACCCGCTCGACGCGCAGCCCGATGAGGTTCGTCATGAGTTGCGACACAAGCGCACTCCCCACGCCCTTGTGACCGTGGCTCGCAGCCACGCCGATCGTGTCGATGACCGCTTCCGACTCGAGGCTGCCGAATTCGCCGAATTCGACCCGAGCCATGATGAAGCCGCGAACTTCCCCGTCACTCTCGGCGACGAGCGACACGCGCACGCCCGATTCATCCATGGCCTCGGCGAGCTTGCGCTTGAAATAGGCTTTGCGGTCGCGGCCGGTGATACGCTTGTCGATGAGGAGGATGGCCGCGAGGTCGCCTTTGGTCATCGAGCGGATCGGCACGCGATCCCGCGAGAGCGCCGCGAAGTCATCGCCGCTGGCGCTGCTGTGGTCGATCTCGGCGGCACCGGCGGTGGTGGCTGCGGGCCGCGACTTGATCCTGCTGGGTGACACGGGTCTCCTCCTATCCATCAATCTGCATTCGTTTCGGCGACAGAGCGCTCGAGCACGATCCGCGGCGCGAGAGCGAATTTCATGCGGGCAAAGAATCCCGTCAGCTCGGTGTCTGTCCAATCGGCCTGCGTGGAAATCTCCTTGATGCCGAGGATACGCATCGCCGCCGACATGGCGTCGATCAACCGGCGCCCCACCCGGCGATGGCGAGACTCGGCCTCGACGCCGATCGCGTCGAGTGCCGCCTCGGGAACCTCGCCGCCGAACTCGCCCTCATAAACGCGCGCGAAGACGAAGCCGACGAGCCGGCTGTTGCGCTCGGCAGCCAGTGCGACGAAGGCCGCTGGCTCGCGCGCCAGATGCCCCAGACGCTTCTCGTAAAATCCGCGGCGCGTTCGTCCGACCATCGCCTTGTCGATCTCGACGATGGCATCGAGATCGCCGGGCACCAGCGGTCGAATCCTTACTCCATCGTCGGGCAACGGCGGCTTCACGTCATCATGGGGCTTTGTCGGCATGGCTGTCCTCTTCTGTTGCAGCTCTGCGGGCCCGTTCAACGACGTGCCGCGAATTCGATCGCGAGGCGCCCATCGGCCTCCTCGTCCAAGAGATCGTCGAGTGCCGGCAACAATGCCATCTCCTCCTTCTGGATATGCGAGGCGAGACGCTCGATGAACTCGCCGCCGGCGTCGTGGAATTCGCCCCAGGCTTCCGCGGCAAAGCCGGCGTCACGCGCGCTCTTGGCGATCGCCGCCAGGCGCCGTGCGAGCGGCAGGATGGCCTGATGCTCGTCGATGAGAAGTGCGCTCATCTCCCGGTCGCCGGCCTCGGCGAGCAAGGGAAACACGCTGTCTTCCTCGAAGGCGAAATGCGGGCCGATTTCGCTGTCGATGGCGCGGATCAGCTCTTTCAGCAATTGCGCGTTGTCCGCGTTCGCGTGTTGCGGCGACCGGCTCCTGCCATGGCGTCCGAGCAGTGCCACGAGCCGATCGAGGAGCGCGAGCGTTGCCACGTGATCCTGGTGGAGCGCGCGGGAAACATGACGGCGCAGTTCCATGGCGATTGCCTTCATTCGCTCAGTCATGGCATCCACGATCGGCTGTCAGAGGCCCCCTTGCGATCACGGCTTCGGTCGGAGGTCACGGACGCGCACCGCCTTGCCTTGGGAACGTGGCACTTCGCCGGAGCGCTTTACCACCACGTCACAGGAAATCCCCAGGAGCGACTTCAAGTGGTGGGTGACGGTCTGCGCGATCGACCGGCAGGTTGCCTCGTCGGTCGTCACCGCCGGATGCGCCTCGACTTCGAGCGTCACGTGGTCGAGCGGCCCCTTGCGTTCCACGACAAGCTGATAGTGCGGTGAAATGCGCGGCAAGCCGACGAGCACCGCTTCGAGTTGCGATGGGTAGACGTTGACGCCGCGCACGATCAACATGTCGTCGCTGCGGCCGGTGATGCGTCGGATGCGCAAATGCGTGCGGCCGCACCGGCACGGCTCGTCGCTGAGCCGCGTGATATCGCGCGTACGATACCGGATCATCGGCAGCGCTTCTTTGGTCAGCGTCGTGATGACCAGCTCCCCCGTCTCGCCCATGTCGAGCGATTGGCCCGTCTCGGGATCAACGACCTCGAAAAGGAAGTGGTCCTCCCAGCCATGCAATCCGGCCCGAGCCTCGCAGCATTCGACGGCGACGCCTGGGCCCATGATCTCGGACAGGCCGTAGAGGTCGATCGCCGTCAGGCCCAGCCGTTGCTCCAGCGCGCGGCGCAAAGCGTCGCTCCATGGCTCGGCGCCGAACAGCCCCACGCGCAGCTTTCCGTCACGCAAGTTGACGCCCATGCCGTCCGCGACCTCGGCGATGTTGAGCGCGTAGGACGGCGTCGCGCACAGCACCGTAGCGCCGAAGTCGT
>JBIOEJ010000200.1:0-7642 GCA_044445965.1 Hyphomicrobiales bacterium | reverse complement strand
TTCGTCGTCGATCTCGCCAATATCGACATATTGGCTGCGATCGCCTCCTGCTTGCCGGACCAAAACGACCAGCGTCCCGGCCACGGGCTGTATGTCAACACGCCCGAGGGCGAGCGGCTTCTTCGATATTTCCTTACGCATTCCTTAAGGGGGCCGATCGTATGGGCAAACGATCAACCCGCGGACGAGACCGATGGCACGCGAACGTCGAAAAAACTTTCGAGTCGAATGGCAATCACCCGCAACGATTCGCCGCTTGGACGGTCATATGATCTGTCGTTGCGTCCTCAGCGACCTTTCGGGCGGGGGAGCGAAAATCACCGGCGTGACCGTGAGCGCCGTCCCGGATCAGTTCGTGCTGCGCGTCGATCGCGGCCTCAAGGGAATGCGCAAATGCCGCGTCCTCTGGCGGTCCGCTGAGGGGCTCGGGGTCGCTTTCACCGACACCGTCGCCGGCCCGGAGGAGCCCGCTGCCGGGCGCGCGGCGAAGCCGACGAGACGCCCCGTTCACGCGTAACAATCGCCCGCGAGCTTCCCGGCATTCTCTCGCGCGGCCCTCTCCGCGAGAGGGGAACGGCAGGCATATATTTGCCGCGTTCGCGGGAATCCAGCCCGCATCCCGAACTTCCAGCGCTAGGCGCCCACCGATTTCACCCTCGTCCGCCCTTCGCTAACGCGAAGGGCACCTTCTCCCGCAAGCGGGAGGAGGTGCGTGCGCAATCGTCGTAACCTCGACCGGCTTGGGCGCCCAGCACAACTCCGCGGCCTTTAGATCGCGCCGACGACCAGCAACAGGATGGCCGTCAATGCGATCGAGATCAGGATCGATCCGAGACAGCCGATCCGGTTCGAAAAGAAAACGAACACATTCGCCTCCTCGCCTCGATCCGAAGGCCACCACACGACCCTATCCTTTCATGCGTCTCTATGCATCATGATCGGCAGAGAATCGAAATCCGGGTCCTGACCGGACGATCGGAACGCTCGCGGGGCATGGGAGGGATTGAAGTTGAAGGAGAAGGAGCTCCGCATCGCTCTCGTCTGCTTCGGCGGCGTATCGCTCGCCGTCTACATGCACGGGATCAGCAAGGAGATCCTCAAACTGGTCCGCGCCTCGAAGGTGCTGCATGCGATCGTGGATCGGGCCGAGCGGTCGAAGGCATCTTTCCTCGACAAGGTCGATCGCCGGGATCCCGAATACGATACCGAGGACATCTACTTCGAGCTGCTGCGCGATATCGGGCGCAGCCTCGAGCTGCGGGTCGTCGTCGACATCATCGCGGGCGCTTCGGCCGGCGGCATCAACGGCACCATGCTGGCGCGCGCCTTGAGCCATGATTTGCCGATGGGAGCGCTGCGCGATCTCTGGCTCGATCATGCCGATGTCAGCGGCCTTCTCGCCCCGGAGGCGCGAGCCCGCGCTGGCAGCAAGCTCATCCTCAAACCCATCGTCTGGCTGTTGGGGACGATGGGCTTCTGGGAGCCGATCAAGGATCGGGAAGTCCGCGGCAAGCTCTCGCTCTTCGTGCGCTCGCGATGGTTCAAGCCACCGCTCAGCGGCCCGCGCATGGCCGAGCTGATGTACGAGGCCGTCACCGCGATGGGCGAGCCGAAAAACGAGCTGGCGTCCTTGCTGCCGTCGGGCCAACGGCTCGATCTGTTCATCACCGTCACCGACCATTACGGCTATCAGCAGCTCGTCCAGATCCACGACCCCTCCATCATTTCCGAGCGCGAGCACCGCCACGTTCTGCGGTTTCGCTATCAGCGGCGGCCGAACGGCGAGGTCATGAGCGACTTCGTCTTCGACAACGCGCCGGCACTGGCCTTCGCGGCGCGCGCGACCGCGTCGTTTCCCGGTGCCTTCCCGCCGGCGCAGATCAGCGAGATGGACGAGCTCGTGGCGCAAAGATCCATCGAGTGGCGGCATCGCGCGGAGTTCATCGCGCGGAATTTCGAGGCCTATGCCCGCATGAACGTCGATCCGGTCCAGGCCTGCTTTCTCGATGGCAGCGTGCTCGCCAATCGGCCGTTTCGGGAGGCGATCTCCGCCATTCGCGGCCGTCCGGCGTATCGACAGGTCGACCGGCGGCTGGTCTATGTCGACCCCGACCCGGCCACGCCCGATGGGCCGGTCCATCACGAGATTCCGGGCTTCTTCTCGACGCTGAAGGGCGCGCTGTCGGACCTGCCGAGCACCGAGCCGGTGACGGACGAGCTCAATTGGGTGAACGATTTCAACGATCGGATCAGGCGCCTCGGCGAGATCATCGAGGATGCGCGGCCGCAGGTGAGTCGATTGGTCACCGACATCGTCACCACGACGTTCGATCAGCCGATCACGTCCGAGCAGGTCCGTTCGTGGCGTGAAAGGGTCAATGTCCAAGTCGCCGCCGATGCCGGCTTTGCCTATGAAGGCTATGTCCGTCTCAAGCTCGCCTCCGTGCGCTCATTCGTCAGCGGCCTGATCGCGGCGCTGCGCGGCGTTCCGGCGCGATCGCCGTTCGCCCATGCCATCGTGGAAGTCATCGACGCCTGGGCGATTGCGACCGGCACGGTCTATGGCAAGGAGAGACTCGAGGCCGTGCATCTCGAGACGGCGGGGGCGCAGCAGGTTCCAGCTTGGGTGAAGTTCCTGCTCGCTTTCGACGTCGACTACCGCAAACGGCGCCTGCACTTCATGATCGAAGGACAGAATCGGCTCTATCAGGTCTTCGACCAGCCGCATTTCCAGGGCTTCGACCGGACGGTCGTCGACCGCCTGAAGCGCAGCTTCTACGACTGCCTGGATGTCCTCAACCGCTGCGAGGACGTCGCGGCTTTCCAAGCTTCGACCGGCGATCTGGTCCGCAGCCTGTTCCCGGCCGCGCCCACGCCCGCGGAGGCCGAGGACCTGAAGAGCTATGCCCGCCGATTCGTGGACCGTCACCGTGAAGGCATCGACCTACTGGTCGATCGGTTGGCGGCGCAGATCGATCTCGCTTCCAGCACCAGCGACGTCGATACCTTGCTGGCCTCCACCGATCCCGAGGAATGGCACAAGGACACGCGTCGCGACGTTCTGGTCAACTACCTCGGATTTCCATTTTGGGACGTTCTGACCTTCCCCTTCATGACTTGGCGCGAAGTCGGCGAGTTCAATAAGATCCTGGTCGATCGCATCAGTCCCCAGGATGCCAAAACGCTTCCGGAATTCAGCGGGAGCGGCAGTCTCAAAGGTGCCGGAATTGTGCATTTCGCGGCCTTCTTCTCGCGCGCCTATCGCGAGAACGACTATCTTCTCGGCCGTATTCACGCATTGGATCGGTTGATCGACATCGTTTGCAATTCCGCGCGGCTCGATATGAATTTCGATCGCAATGCGGTCCTGGCGTTGAAGAAACGCGGCTTCACGCAGATTCTCGATGTGGAGGAGAAGCATCTTCCAAACAGCGCGGCGCTGATCGCCGCGTTGCGTCGATGCATCGCGGCGTTGGGCGCAGCCGCTTGCGCGCAAGAGTGAATGAAGGGTCGGGACCCGAGCGCGGGAAGTTCGCCCCCACCCTCGTAGACATGCCGATATGCGGCACGAACGGAGGAACCGATGACCGATCTTTCGAAGCTCCGTGCGGACATGGTCGAGGATCAGGTCGCGGCGCGCGGCATCTCGTCCGCGGCGGTCCTCGCTGCGCTGCGCAAGGTCCCGCGCGAGGCGTTCCTTCCCGAGCGTCTGCGGGAATTCGCCTATGAGGACTCCCCCCTTCCGATAGCCGCCGGGCAGACCATCTCCCAGCCTTATATCGTGGCGCTGATGACGGAGGCGCTGGATCTGAAGGGCAGCGATAAAGTGCTCGAGATCGGGACGGGCTCCGGCTATGCGGCGGCCGTACTGGCCGAGATCGCGGCGGAAGTCTACACAGTCGAAACGATCGGCGAGCTTGCCGAGCAGGCGGCTTCGACGCTGAAGGCTCTCGGCTATCGCAGCGTCCATGTCGTGCACGCCGATGGGACGCTCGGCTTTGCCGCGGCGGCGCCCTATGACGCGATCATCGTCGCGGCAGGCGGGCCCGAGGTTCCGGAGTCCCTCAAGAAGCAGCTGAAGGTCGGCGGCCGGCTCGTGATCCCGATCGGCACCGATCCGCGGGCGCAGGAGCTCGTGCGCGTCACCCGGACTTCGAAGGACAAGTTCAAGAGCGAGGACATCGCCGATGTCCGCTTCGTGCCGCTCATCGGCAAGGAAGGATGGGCGCCGCAGGAGCTGCCGTTTCCGCCGGGTCCGCGCTTCGCCCGGTTGCGCCCGCCCGAGGGCGATATCGTGCGTGCGATGGTCGCGTCCTGCGAGCCCTTCGATTCGATCGGCCGGGCGAAGCTCGACACCCTGCTGGAGCGGATCGGCGACGCGAAAATCGTGCTGCTCGGGGAAGCGACCCACGGCACCTCCGAGTTCTACCGCATGCGCGAGCGCATCTCGCAGGAACTGATCACGCGCAAGGGGTTTCGGTTCGTGGCCATCGAAGGCGATTGGCCCGATGTGGCGCGTCTCGACCACTATGTGCGCCATTTCGAATATCCGCCGAGCGAGTGGACGGCGTTCGCCCGCTTTCCGACCTGGATGTGGCGCAACAACGAGGTGCGCTCGTTCATAGATTGGCTGCACGCCCATAATGGGAAGCGGGCGCCGCGGGAGCGGGTCGCGATCTACGGCCTCGACCTATACAGCCTCTACACCTCGATCGGCTCGGTGCTGAGATATCTAGACGAGGTCGATCCCGGCTCGGCGCGGATCGCACGCCAGCGCTACGGCTGCCTGACCCCCTGGCAAGCCGATCCCGCAACCTACGGCCATGCGGCGCTGACCGGCGCCTACCGCACCTGCGAGAGGGAGGTCGTGCGCATGCTGGAGGATATTCTCCACAAGCAACGCGACTACACCGTCCATGACGGCGAGCGCTTCATGGATGCGGTGCAGAACGCCCGCCTGGTCACGGATGCCGAGCGCTACTACCGGATCATGTATTACGGAAGCCGCGCCTCCTGGAATCTGCGCGACAGCCACATGTTCGAAACGCTCAAGACTTTGCTCGACTTCCACGGCTCCGAAGCCAAGGCCATCGTGTGGGCGCATAATTCCCATATCGGCGACGCCGCCGCGACCGAGATGTCCGCGCGCGGCGAGTACAATATCGGGCATCTGTGCCGGAAGGAGTTCGGCGACGGCGCCTATTCCATCGGGTTTGGAACCCATGCCGGCACGGTCGCGGCGGCTTCCGATTGGGACGGACCGATGGAGGTCAAGGCGGTGCTGCCCTCGCTCGAGCAAAGCTATGAACGGCTATGCCACGAAACCGGCCGCCCGCGCTTCATGCTGCCGCTGCGCGGCCGGGGGGCCGCGGAGCTTCGCGACAGACTGGCGAAGCCGCGGCTCGAGCGGGCAATCGGGGTGATCTACCGGCCGGAGACGGAGCTCGCGAGCCATTACTTCCAGGCGGTCCTTCCGGCCCAGTTCGACGAATATATCTGGTTCGACGAAACAGGCGCGGTGACGCCGTTCGTGACCAGGGAGCTCGAGGGGCTTCCCGATACCTATCCGTTCGGCTTGTGAGGCCGGCACGGCTCATCGATCATTTCGGCTCGTGGTCCGCATAGGCGACCAGCCTCCATAGAATCTCACCTTGGCTTTCGGCGTGCTGATGGTGGTTCTGCGGGGGGAAAACCCTGCCGGTTTCCGAGACGATTTCGTGCCCGCAGCCATCGCATCGGTAGATGCCGGAATGCGGGGTGCTACGGCCGGGCTTGTGCAGCATGTCGTATTCCGGCTTATCGGCATAATGCAGAAACTCCTTGTATTTGTACCACGCCATCGTTTGTCTCTCCTATGTTCTTGAAGCTCGCAGTTTACGGCCTGCAAAGGCCGTCAATAAATCCCCCTGACGCCTCGCTCACTGGATCACCGATGCCCGGTGCTTTCAAGCATCGAACGCCGGCCGCCGAGCTGCAACTCCTTCCCGGCGGCCAGATCCGCCTCGTCGATCCGCCATTAGCCTCCGTGGTCGCGTGACGGCTCGTGCCCATCGGCCTCGCCCATGCGGATGAGGAGGGTGATCGAGCCGGCCTGGACCACATCCGAGCGCTGGTTCACGACCTCGAATCCGAGCTTCACCACGCCGCGCCTGGGCGTGCTGCTCGAGCGCTTTTCGAGCGGCGTCACGCGGGCATGCACCGTATCGCCTATATGCACCGCCCGCTTGAAATCCCAGGCGATGGCCAGGAGGCCGAGCGCCGTCCCGTCGATCAGGTTGAGCTGCGACATCAAGCCGATGGCGACCGACATGGTGAGCGGCCCGTGGGCGATCCGACCGCCGAAGGCGGTCTCGCGGCAGAACTCCTCGTCGACATGCAGCGGGTTGTAATCGCCGACCAGCCCGGCGAACAGCGAGATGTCGCCCTCCCCGATCGTGCGGCCGCGCGTCTTCCACGTGCGGCCGATCTCGAACTCCTCCAGGTATAGTCCCAACCTCGCCTCCCGTTAACGGCCTCGCCGCCTCGGCGCGGGCTCGCGCCTAACCAGTCGGTCAGAGAACCGACTTGCCAGACGGTAAAGTATTGGCTAGCCTGCGTGCCCGCAAGTCGCCCAGTCGTCGACGCAGGAGCGGACCGGTGTTTCCGACCCAGGAATCCGTACATGCGATCAAGCGCCACGCGGTGCTCCGCGAGGCGGCCGCGTCCTTCAATCAGAAGGGCTATCACGGGACCTCGCTCCACGAGATCGCGAAGAGCCTCGGCGTCACCAAGGCGGCGCTCTATCATTACTTTCCGAACAAGAGCAATTTGCTGCTCGCCTGCTTCGACCTCGCCATGGAATTCGCCTTCGCCAGCCTGGAGGCCGGCAAGAAGGAAGGCCGCAACGGACGCGAGAAGCTGCTGCTGACCCTGTCGCGCTATCTGTCGCAGATGATCGACGAGCTGAACTGCTGCGTCGTGCTCATGGAGGAGCAGGCGCTCGATGTGCAGGATCGCGCCAAGACGGTCCGCAAGCGCGATCGTTTCGAGCAGGCGCTGCGGGCGCTGGTGCGCGAAGGCATCGCCGACAAGAGCATCGTGCCCTGCGATCCCAAGCTCGCCATCTTCGCCATCCTCGGCGCGCTGAACTGGGTGCCGAAATGGTTCAAGCCGGGGGGCGCCTGGAAGCCGCGCCAGCTCACCGCGGCGCTGACGCAGATATTCGAGCGCGCCCTCTCGACCAGCCCGGTCGCGGCGATGGCTTCGGACGTGGGAGCGATCGTCGCGGAGGACGCCGGCGAAAGCAGGATCGCCTTCGTCGATCGGCGCGGCAGGCGCGCCTCGGCGGCATGAAGGTCGCGGGCCCTTCGAGCGCCCGCCCGACACGACAACGAAGCTGGGAGGATCGGATGATTGGACAAGAGTTGAAGCGCGGCCGGCCCCCCGGCGCGGCCGCGCAGTAGGGCGTGTTGACATACATCGCGTGAGCCGGGATTTGAGACGAAATGGCTAGCTGGCAGGAGAAAATCGATGCCGATACTTCGGTATCGGCGAGGTTTTCGACGCACCAGATGGCCATTTCGTCCAAACCCCGAAGGGGCGCGGCCGTTTTGGCCTGCAAGTTCATCGTCGATCTCGCCAATATCGACATATTGGCTGCGAT
>JBIOEJ010000199.1:0-7713 GCA_044445965.1 Hyphomicrobiales bacterium | reverse complement strand
GGCGGGAAACTCGACGAGCCCCACCTTGCGGAAGCTCGTGCCGGACTGGGAAAAGATGGTCTCGAAAATCTGCTTGAAGGTCTTGTAGACGCCGCGCACCAGCGGCATGCGTCCGAGCACCACCTCGCCGAGCCTGAGAAGGGAGCGCCCGACCAGGTTCGCCGTGAGGAACCCCAAGAGCGTCAAGCCGACGATCGCCACGACGAGACCGTAGCCCGGCACGCGGAAGGGCAGGTAGGTGTCGGGCAGGTAGGCCGAGGGCACGAGCGGCTTCACCCAGCCATCGACCGTCGTCACGATCCACGAGACGATGTAAGCCGTCACCGCGAGCGGGCCCGCCACGATGATCCCGGTGAGAAAGTAGTTGCGCAAGCGCGCGCCGGGCGTCGGCGCCATTTCGGACATTGCCGTGAGCTTCGGCAATAAAGGTGGTTCCCGAGCGTCGAACGCCATCGCCATCCTCCGGCGGGCAGAGCCGCCGGACGAATCTACTCCACCGTGACCGACTTCGCCAGATTGCGCGGTTGGTCGACATCCTTCCCCATGAAGACGGCCGTGTGATAGGCGAGGAGTTGCACCGGCAGCGCGTAGAGGATCGGCGCGAAGAGCGGGTCGGATGTCGGCACGATGATCGTCGCCTCGGCCTCGACGCCGATATTGCGCGCGCCCTCGGCATCGGTGATCAGGATGATCCGGCCACCGCGCGCCGCGACCTCCTGCACGTTCGAGGCCGTCTTGTCGAAGAGATCGTCATGCGGGGCAATGACGATCACCGGCATGTCCTCGTCGATGAGCGCGATCGGCCCGTGCTTCAATTCGCCGGCCGCGTAGCCCTCCGCATGGATATAGGAGATCTCCTTGAGCTTCAGCGCACCTTCGAGCGCGATCGGAAAGCTCGTGCCGCGCCCGAGATAGAGCACGTCCTTCGCCTTCGCCAGGTCGCGCGCCAGGCGCTCGATATGGTGCTCGTCCTTCAGCGCTTCGGCCATCAGGCCCGGCAGATGCGTGAGCGTCTCGACGAGCTTCAGCTCGGTCGCGGCATCGATCGTGCCGCGCGCCATCCCGGCCGCCAGCGCCAGACAGGCGAACACCGCCAGCTGGCAAGTGAAGGCCTTGGTCGAGGCGACGCCGATCTCGAGACCGGCGATCGTCAAGGCCACGGCTTCGCTCTCGCGCGCCAGGGAAGAGCTCGCGACATTCACGATCGACAAGCTGCGCTGCCCTTGCGCCTTGGCATAGCGCAGCGAGGCGAGCGTATCGGCGGTCTCGCCCGACTGCGACACGAAGAGCGCCAGCCCGCCCGCCTCGAGCGGCGGCTCGCGATAGCGGAACTCCGAGGCGATATCGATGTCGACGGGCAGTCTCGCGATCCGTTCGAACCAATATTTCGCGACGAGCCCCGCATAGAAGGAGGTGCCGCAGGCCGAGATCGACAGGCGCGTCACGGTCTTGAAGTCGAAGGGCAGCTTCTCCGGCAACCGCACGCGCGCGGCCGAGAGGTCGAGATAGCGGGCCAAGGTGTGGCCGACGACCTCGGGCTGCTCATGGATCTCCTTCGCCATGAAGTGACGATGATTGCCGCGATCGGCGAGCAGCGCTCCGGTGGCCACGCGCTGCATCGCGCGTTTGACCGGATGCCCGCCGGCGTCGCGGAACTCGGCGCCCTGATGGTTGAGCACGACCCAATCGCCCTCTTCGAGGAAGGCGATCCGATCGGTGAGGGGTGCGAGCGCCAGCGCGTCCGAGCCAAGATACATCTCCCCATCGCCGAAGCCGACGGCGAGCGGGGCGCCGGCGCGCGCCCCGATGAGCAGATCCTCCTCGCCGCTGAACATGAAGGCGAGCGCGAAGGCGCCGCTGAGGCGCCCCAGCGTCGCGGCCACGGCCTCGACCGGCGTCCGGCCGCGGTCGAGCTCGCGCGTCACGAGCTGCGCCACCGCCTCGGTATCGGTCTCGGTCTCGAAGGCATAGCCGTCGGCCTCGAGCTCCGAGCGCAACTCCCGAAAATTCTCGATGATGCCGTTATGGACGACGGCGAGACGCCGTGTCGCATGCGGATGCGCATTGCGCTCGGTGGGGCGGCCATGGGTCGCCCAGCGCGTATGGCCGATGCCGATCAAGCCCGACAGCGGTTCCTGCGACAGCCTGATCTCGAGGTTGCGCAGCTTGCCTTCGGCCCGACGGCGCTTGAGCTGGCCATGCTCCAGCGTGGCGATGCCGGAAGAATCATAGCCGCGATATTCGAGCCGCTTCAGCGCATCGACGAGTTGGGTCGCGACCGCTGTCTTGCCGAGAATACCGACGATTCCACACATAAGATTCCATCCGATCGGTCTGAATATCGCGAAGCTCGGCCAATCTCTACAAAAGTTCGGTCAAGCTTCAAATCACGTTTCATGAATAGAGTTTACGCATTCGGCCATCCGACATCTCTCCTTCCACCAGTCCGCATCGGTTCATCTCGGCCGCTTGCCGCGCCTCTTGGCGCGGAAGCTCTTGGCCCAGCCGGCTTTCACCACCTGGCGGGCGCGCCCCAGAGCGAGCGCATCCTGCGGCACATCCGTGGTGATCACCGACCCCGAAGCGATATAGGCCCCCTCGCCTATCCTCACCGGAGCGACCAGCGCGCTGTTCGTGCCGATGAAGGCGTTGGCCCCGATCTCGGTCAGGTGCTTGTCGAATCCATCGAAGTTGCAGGTGATGGTGCCGGCCCCGATATTGGTCCCGGCCCCGACCGAAGCGTCACCGAGATAGGCATGGTGATTGGCCTTGACGCCGCGGCCGATGCGGGCGTTCTTCACCTCGACGAAATTGCCGATATGGGCCTCTTCCCCGATATCGGCGCCGGGCCGCAACCGCGCGAAGGGGCCGACGATGGCGCCCGCCCGCACTTGGGCGCCGTCGAGATGCGAGAATGAGCGGATCACGGCGCCGTCCTCGACCCTGACATTGCGGCCGAACACCACATGCGGCTCGACGACGACATCCCGCCCGAGCCTCGTATCGTGGCCGAGGAACACGGTTTCGGGAGCGATCAGCGTGGCGCCGCCTCGCATCGCGGCTTCGCGCAACCGGTGCTGCATCGCGGCTTCCGCCGCCGCGAGCTGGGCACGATCATTCACGCCCATCACTTCCGTCTCGCCAGCCGTGATGACGGCGGCCGAGAGCCCCATGTCGCGCGCGATCTCGACGGCATCCGTGAGATAGAATTCCCGCTGGGCATTGTGGTCGCGGATGCGATCGAGGATCTTGAGCGCGGTGCCCGCGGCAAAACCCATGAGGCCGCCATTGCAGAGCCTGATCGCCCGCTCCTGCGGGCTCGCGTCCTTCTCCTCGCGGATGGCCAGCAACTCGCCGCCGCGCGCCACCAGCCGGCCATATCCCGTCGGATCGGCGGCCTCGAAGCCGAGCACGACGCAGGCAGCGCCCTTGGCGATCTCGCCTCGCAGGCGCGACAGGGTCGCTGCTTCGATGAGAGGCGTATCCCCGAAGACGACGAGCACGTCGTCCTCGGCTTCGGCCAGAGCCGCGCGCGCGGCAAGCACGGCATGCGCCGTGCCTTTGCGCTCCGCCTGCTCGAAAACGCCCACCTCCGCGAAGACCGAGCGCGCCGCGGCGGCAACCTCCTCCCTCCCCGGCGCGACGACCACGCCGATGCGATCGGCGCCAGCGGTCTGCGCCGCCTTGACCACATGGCCGATCATCGGCAGCCCGGCGACTTGAGCCAGCGCCTTGGGCAGGTTGGAGCGCATGCGCTTTCCTTCGCCTGCCGCCAGAATGATGACGAGACAACGACGCGGCTTGTCCGAAGGCATCTCGCTGCGTGACTCCTTTTTCTGGCCCGGCGATCCGACCGACATGAAATTTCTCCAAATCTCAGCTAGATAGAGCCTTATCGCAATCGAGGGAACGATTGGAGCCGATCCTGCTGGCCAGGCGCTCAATCCGTGCTAATTGCTGAGAGGTTCCGAGGCAATCTTGCATCATCCCGTGACCGAGCCTGAAGCCGAGACATTCGCAGCGCCGCCTGACGCCGGGCGGGGCTTGACCCGGCGTGCGGCGCTGAATGCCTCCATGGCGGCCCTGATCGGTCCGCGGCTCGTCGCGGCGGCGCAAGCCCAACAGGTCGATTTTCCCTCGATGCTGCGCTCCGTGCTGGGCGAGGGAAAGTCCTTCGACCCGAACATGGTCGCCGAATTGGCGCGCCAATTGGCGCGACGCCCGTTCATGCCGCCGGCGACCGATCTGCCCGACAACCTGCGCAACCTCTCCATCGAGCAGTATCAGGCGATCCATCTTCACCGGAAGGATCGCGTCTGGGAAGGCGAGGGCCGGGGATTCGTGATCGAGCCTTTGCATCGCGGCTCCGTGTATCAGAACCCGATGACGATCTACGTCGTCGAGGACGGCGCCATCCGTCGACTGGCCTATGATGCGGCCCGCTTCGATTTCGGAGGGATACCCGCCCCGACGCAGGCCGATCTCGATTTCTCGGGCTTTCGCCTCATGTTCCGCGACCGCGACGCGGACGAGATGCGCGAGATCGCGAGCTTCCAAGGCGCGTCCTTCTTTCGCGGCTTGGCGAAAGGCCAGATTCCGGGGCTGTCGGCGCGCGGCCTGACGCTACGCCCGGCCGAGGCAAGGGGCGAAGAGTTTCCCCTCTTCCGCGCCTTTTGGATCGAGCGCCCGGGCGCGATGACCGACGAGATCGTGGCGCATGCCCTTCTCGATTCCGACAGCGTCTGCGGCGCCTATCGCTTGATCATTCGCCCCCGCGAGGAAACCATCATCGACGTGGAAGGCACGATTTTCGCACGCAGCACGCTCGATCATGTGGGCTATGCCGGTATCGCCGGCATGTTCCTCCTCGGTCCCGCGAGCCACCGGATGGAGGATGATGCGCGCCCCGCCGTCCACGATGCCGATGGGCTGCAATTGCACACCGGCCCCGGCGAATGGATCTGGCGCCCGCTGACCAACCCTGAAACGCTGCAAATCTCGGTCTTCGTCGACCAGAACCCCAAAGGCTTCGGGCTCTTGCAGCGCGACCGCGACTACGCGGCCTATCAGGACGACGACAAGGCATTCGAACGCCGTCCATCCCTGTGGATCGAACCGATCGGCGATTGGGGCCAAGGCGCGGTGCAGCTCCTGGAAATCCCCTCGGCCAACGAGACCAACGCCAATATCCTATCCTATTGGCGCCCGAAGACGCCGGTCCCGGCAGGCGGACAGGCGAGCTTCGCCTACCGTCAATATTGGACCTGGCAGGCGCCGGACCGCCCCGACGCCGCGGTGGTGCTGGCAACGCGCACCGGGCGCGGCTCGGCCCAAAATCGCCGCCGTTTCCTCGTGGACTTCGCATCGCCGAAATTCACCGGGCAAGCCGCGATCGCCGGTCTGCGCGCCGCGGCCAGCGCCGCCAAGGGCGTGGTTTCGGATGTCCGGCTCATCCCGCATCTCGAGCGCAAGGTTCTGCGCGTTTCCTTCGAGCTCGATCCCACCGGTGAGGCCTTGTGCGAATTGCGGCTCGCGCTGACGGAGAGCGGCAAGACCGCTTCGGAAACATGGCTGTATCGCTGGACGAGCTGAGCTTGACCGAGCAACCGGTCGAGAGCGCGCCGGCGAGCGCAGCCCAGCCGTTGCCGTATGTGCCCCCGGAAGCTCCGCTGGCGATGCCGGTTCAGTCGCTTCAGCGCTTCGGCCCCAAGGAGGCGGCGTTCCCGACCACCCCGCCCCATTTGCGTCTGGTCCTGGCGCGCCTCTTCGTCTTTGGCGGAACGCTCGCGCTCACCCTCTATGGGGCGCTCGAGATGTACAAGGTCGTGTCGATCAGCGGCACGACCTTCCTGCAATATGTGCTGCTCGTGCTCTTCGTCGCCAATTTTTCCTGGATCGCGCTTGCCGCGGCGAGCGCGTTCTTGGGATTTGGCTGGCTGACGGCGCATCGCTTCGCGCCTCACCCCACGGCGTCCGCAGCGATCAGGACGAAGACCGCGATCGTCATGCCGGTCTATAATGAACGCACCGACCGTTGCTTCGCCGCCGTCCAGGCGATCTACGAATCGGTCGCGGCGACCGGCGAAATCGAGCATTTCGATTTCTTCATCCTGTCGGACACCACCAACCCCGACATCTGGATCGCCGAGGAGATCGCCTTCTTCGCCTTGCGCGACCGGCTCGGCCCGGTTGCGCGGGTATTCTATCGGCATCGTCCGCAGAATGCCGGGCGCAAGGCCGGCAACATCGCCGACTTCGTGACCCGTTGGGGCGCGGCCTATGAGCACATGATCGTGCTCGACGCGGACAGCCTGATGACCGGGGCCTGCGTGCTGGCGCTCGCGCGCGCCATGGAGGCCGATCCGCAAGCGGGCATCATCCAATCGCTGCCGTTGATCTTGAACCGCAACACCTTGTTCGCGCGGCTGCAGCAATTCGCCGCCCGTTTCTACGGTCCGATCGTCGCGGCGGGCCTGTCGGCCTGGAGCGGCAAGGACGGCAATTACTGGGGACACAACGCCATCATCCGCATGCGCGCCTTCGCCGGGCATGCGGGGTTGCCCAACCTCCCCGGGAAACCGCCCTTCGGCGGCCACATCCTCAGCCATGATTTCGTCGAGGCGGCGCTCATTCGCCGCGGCGGCTGGTCGGTGTTCATGCTGCCCGACCTCGAGGGGAGCTATGAGGAGGGGCCGCCCTCGCTCATCGACCTCGCCGTGCGCGACAGACGCTGGTGCCAAGGCAATCTGCAGCATGCCCGGATCATTCTCGCGCGCGGGCTGAAATGGTCCTCGCGCCAGCATTTGGCGACCGGCATCGCCGCCTATGTCGCCTCTCCCCTCTGGCTGATGCAGCTCGCAGTCGGCCTCTTGCTGGTGTTGCAGACACGCTTCGTGCGGCCGGAATATTTCACGCGCGAATTCTCGCTCTATCCCGCCTGGCCGCGCTTCGACGCCGAGCGTGCGCTCTCGCTGTTCATCCTCACCATGGCGGTGCTGCTCATCCCCAAGGCGCTCGGACTGCTGTTCGCGCTGATCGACGGGCCCGCGCGGCGCGGTGCCGGCGGAGCGCTGCGGCTTACGATATCGGCGGCTCTCGAGGTCATCGCCTCGGCGCTCTTCGCGCCGGTGCTGATGCTGATCCAATCGGGATCGGTGTTCCAGATCCTTTTCGGCCGGGACACCGGCTGGAACCCGCAGCGCCGCGACGACGGCTCGATCCCTTTCGGCGACATCATCCGCCGTCACTTCTGGCACACGGCGTTCGGCGTGCTTGCAGGTGCAACGGCCTTCGGGCTGTCGCCCTACCTGTTCGCCTGGATGTCGCCGACCATCCTCGGCTTGGTGCTCGCCATCCCTCTATCGGCGGCGAGCGGGCTCTTGAGCCTCGGGCTGGCGCTGAAGCATCTCGGCCTGCTCGCGACGCCGGAGGAGCGCCGCCCCCCTGCGATCGTGGCGCGCGCCAACGCCCTGACGAGCGAATTGTCGAAGCTCGGTATCGACGACACCGATGGGCTCAGAGCGATCTATGGGGATATCGCGGTGCGTCGGCGGCACATCCAGCTCCTGCCCGAGGCGCCGCGACGCCTGCGCGGGCACATCGATCCCCATCGCGCCGTCGCCGAGGCCAAGCTCATCGATGCCGAGAGCGTCGAGGAGGCCTCTTCCTGGCTGCAGGGGCGCGAGCGCAATATCGTGCTGGGGGACCGGGCGC
>JBIOEJ010000198.1:0-7737 GCA_044445965.1 Hyphomicrobiales bacterium | reverse complement strand
TACGGCCACTCGATGGCCGTCGATCCTTGGGGCCATGTGGTGGCGCGCGCCTCCGACGGCGTCGGCATCGTCTCCTCGAGGCTCGATCTTTCGCTTCCCAAGGCCGTGCGGGCCCGCATGCCGGTCGCGGAGCATCGCCGCTTGGGGCACCCGATGGGCGGCATGGCCATCGCCGCCGAATAGCCTTCGACAGGAAGGCGCCGCTCAGAACAGCCCCTCGATCGCGCCATTCGCGTCGAGGCCGATGCGTTCGGCGGCCGGGCGGCGCGGCAGGCCCGGCATGGTCATGATGTCTCCGCAGATCATCACCACGAAGCCCGCGCCGGCCGATAGCCGCACCTCGCGTATCGGCACCACATGGCCGCTCGGCGCGCCGAGGAGCGAAGGATCGGCCGTGAAGGAATATTGCGTCTTGCCGACGCAGACCGGAAGCTCGGAAAAGCCCATGGCCTCGATCTCGGCGAGCCGAGCGGCGGCCTTGGGGTCGATGGCGATGTCGGCCGCGCCATAGATCTCGCGGGCGATGAGGCGCATCTTCTCGGCGAGGGGCAAAGAGTCGGGATAGAGCGGCTTGAAGTCCGCCGTGCCGCCATCGGCGAGCGCCACGACACGCTCGGCGAGCGCCGCCGCGCCCTTGCCACCATCCGCCCAGTGGCGGCATTGGACCGCCTCGACGCCGAATTCCTGTTTGCACAGCTCGGCGATGAGCCGATGTTCCGCCTCGGTGTCGCTGGTGAAATGATTGATGGCGACGATGGGCGGCACGCCGAATTTCCTGATATTCGCGACATGGCGGCCGAGATTGGCGAGGCCGCGGCGCAGCGCGTCGAGGTCCTCGCGGCCAAGATCGGTCTTCTTGGCGCCGCCATGCATCTTCAGCGCGCGGGCCGTCGCCACGATCACCACCGCGGCCGGCGAAAGCCCGGCCTTGCGGCATTTGATGTCGAAGAATTTCTCCGCCCCGAGATCCGCCCCGAAGCCTGCTTCCGTCACCACGTAATCGGCGAGATCGAGCGCCGCGCGCGTCGCCACCACGGAGTTGCAGCCATGGGCGATGTTGGCGAAGGGACCGCCATGCACGAAGGCCGGCGTGCCCTCGAGCGTCTGCACGAGATTGGGCGCGAGCGCGTCCTTCAGCAATACGGTCATCGCGCCTGCCGCTTGCAGCTCCGCCGCCGTCACCGACTTCTTGCCATGGGTTTGCGCCACGACCATGCGCGACAGCCGTTCTTGCAGCTCGTCGAGGCTCTGCGACAGGCAGAAGATCGCCATGACCTCGGAGGCGACGGTGATGTCGAAGCCCGCTTCGCGCGGCACCCCGTTGGCCACGCCGCCGAGGCCGGAGACGATCTGGCGCAGCGAGCGGTCGTTCATGTCCATGACGCGCCGCCACGAGACCCGGCGCGGATCGATGCCGAGCTCGTTCCCCCAATAGACATGGTTGTCGAGAAGCGCGGCAAGGAGGTTATGCGCCGCCGTCACGGCATGGAAATCCCCAGTGAAATGGAGGTTGATCTGTTCCATCGGCACGACCTGGGCATAGCCGCCGCCCGCCGCGCCCCCTTTCATGCCGAAGCAAGGCCCGAGCGAAGGCTCGCGCAGCGCGATCATGGCGCGCTTGCCGATCTTGCGCAGCCCATCGCCGAGCCCGACCGTCGTCGTCGTCTTGCCTTCGCCGGCCGGCGTCGGGGTGATCGCCGTGACCAGGATCAGCTTGCCGGTGCGGCTTTTCGCGGCGTCGGCACGCCGCGCCGCGAGGAAATCAAGGCTGACCTTGCCGATATGGCGTCCATAGGGCTGAAGCGCGTCATCGCCTATGCCCGCTCGCGCGGCGATCGCACCGACGGGTTCGAGCGTGGCGGCGCGGGCGATCTCGATGTCTGACGGCACGGCGGATACCTTGCATGTTGAGGGAGGAGTTGGCGTGAGGCGGGAAGCGTGAGGCGATCTGCGAATTATTAGAGCATTTTCGGCCGGATTGGATACCGGTTCGGGTGAAGAAAATGCGCGGCGCCAGAGCATTTTCTTAGCGAAGTGGCCTCCGGTTCGCCGCAGAAAATGCGTCAAGAAGACAGTGCTGGAACCCCGGTTCGATTCAATCGGACCGGGAAAGGCTCCAGCGCCGCTCAAACCGCCCGAGGCGGCTGCTGGTCCACGAGGCCGAGGCGCGGGACGATCGTGCCTGGCAAGATCAAGGCTCCCGGAGCGACGACGGCGTTGGCGCCGAGCCGCACGCCATCGCCGAGGAGCGCGCCGAACTTCTCGACGCCGGTGTCGATGACCCGCCCCCGATAAGCGATCTTTATGCGCTTGTCGTCGAGCTCGTTGCGATAATTGGCGATGATGCTGCCTGCTTCGCAATTCACATTCTCGCCGAGGATCGAATCTCCCACGAAGTTCAGATGGGCGAGCTTGCTACCCTTGAACATGAAGGTCGATTTGAGCTCGGCACCGGGTCCGATCACGCAATCCTCGTCGAGGAAAACGCCGCCGCGCAGATAGGCGCTGCCTGCGATGAAGCAGCTCTTCCCGATGATGGCAGGGCCCTTGATGGTCGCTCCAGCCTCGATGCGGGCCGTCTTATGAACTGCGATATCGCCGTTTCGCTCATAGTCGTGCCCGAGCATCGGCAGGAACCCGGATATGATCGTCGCTGCCGCGCCGGTCAGGCGCCAGGGGAGCGCCGCGAGCGGCGCGAGCAAGGCATGATAGGCGAACCGCTCGATGTAGCGCGTCACGTCCGGACCGCCGCGGTTCAACATCGCGCCATCCTTCATCGTCAGGCGAGTTGCGCCGTAAATCGCTCGACCGTCGGCAATATTCTTTCGACGATCGCGCGCACGCCCTCTGCATTGGGATGCAGACCGTCGGGCTGCGTCAAGCTGCTGTCGCCCTCCACTCCTTCGAGAAAGAAGGGATAGAGGATCAGGCCGTATTTAGCGGCAAGCCGCGGATACATCGCGTCGAAGGCTTCGACATATTCGGCTCCAAGGTTTCGCGGCGCATACATGCCGCATAGCAGCACGGCGATACCGCGCCCCTTGAGCTTGCCGATGATCTGATCGAGCGCCGCCTCGCAGCGTTTCGGATCCATGCCGCGCAAGGCGTCGTTGGCGCCGAGCTCGAGGATCACGCCTTGCGCACCTTGCGGCACCGACCAATCGAGCCGATCCAGTCCATCCTCGGCCGTGTCGCCCGAGACGCCGGCATTGGCGATCGTGATTGCGACGCCCTTCTCGACGAGCTGGCGTTGCAGCAGCACCGGAAAGCTCGCCTCTGCCGGCAGGCCAAAGCCCGCCGTCAGGCTGTCGCCCAATGCCACGAGGCGCAGCGGCCCCGCCGCGCGGCCCCGCCCGCTCATGGCGAGGAGCGTCGCCGCCGCGGCGAGCACGACGCGGCGCGACGGCCGCCCGCCTTTGTTCCGCCGGAGTTCCACTCCATCGCTCCCTGTCGCATATGAGACCACGGCGCTCCAGGCCGCGTGCGAATTCGTCTCGAGCCTAGCCTGTTGCCCACACGCCTCGGATCGCCTCATGCTCTCACCCATCATCAAGCTCCGCGGCGTCGACCTCAGCTTGGGGCGCGGCGCGGCGCGCGTCCATATCCTGCGCGGCATTTCGCTCGAAGTAGGGCGGGGCGAAGCGGTTGGCCTCGTCGGGCCTTCGGGATCGGGCAAATCCTCGTTACTGATGGCGATCGCCGGGCTCGAGCGCATCGACGCGGGCATGGTCGAGATCGACGGTCAGGATCTTGCGGGGCTCGATGAGGACGACCTTGCCGAATTCAGGGGCCGGCGCATTGGGATCGTCTTCCAGTCCTTCCATCTCATTCCGACGATGACGGCGCTCGAGAACGTGGCCGTTCCGCTCGAGCTCGCCGGGCGAGCCGATGCCTTCGAGCGGGCCAAGGAGGAATTGCACGGCGTCGGCCTCGCCGACCGGCTCGGCCATTATCCGGCCGAGCTCTCAGGCGGCGAGCAACAGCGCGTGGCCGTCGCCCGCGCCATGGCGCCGGACCCCGCCATCATCTGCGCCGACGAGCCGACCGGCAATCTCGACGAAGCGACGGGCGCTCAGATCGCCGAGCTGATCTTCGCGTTGCGGCGCGAGCGCGGTGCGACGCTCGTGCTCGTAACTCACGACCTGCCGCTTGCCGAGCGCTGCGATCGCATCATCCGCATGCACTCAGGCCTGGTCGATATCGAAGCGGCAACCGCCTCATAGCAATGGATGCGATCAACCCGCGACCGAGCTTCTCGGGGAGCCATGCGCCGCGCGGCCTGGCGGGCTTCCTGCTGACGCTGCGCCTCGCCTGGCGCGATCTCAGCGCGGGAGCGCGCGGCTTCGGCGTCTTTCTCGCTTGCCTCGCCATCGGCACCGGGGCCATCGCCGGCGTGGGGTCGCTGGCGCGCGGCTTGGCCGAAGGCCTGGCGGGGCAGGGCCGCGTCATCATCGGCGGCGATCTGTCCTTCGCGCTGCTGCAGCGCGAGGCGAGCCCGGCCGAGCGCGCGGCCATCGAGAGGCTCGGAAAGACCGCCCAGGTCGCGACGCTCAGGGCCATGGCCCGCGCCGCCGGCGGCGAGGCTGCCCTCGTCGAGATCAAGGCCGTCGCACCGGATTATCCGACGCTCGGGCATCTGGCGGCCGATGCCGATGCTCCCTTGTCCGATCTGCTTGCGGCGCAGGGCGGCGTCTATGGCGCGATCGTCGACCCGGCGCTGTTCGCGCGGCTCGATCTCGAGCCCGGCGCCGAGGTGACGATCGGCGCCGCGCGCGTCGCGCTCAGGGCAAGGCTCGTCTCCGAGCCCGATACGCTCGCCGGCGGCATCGCGCTCGGCCCGCGGGTCATTCTGTCGCAAGAGGCGCTGCGGGCGAGCGGATTGCTGCAGCCCGGCAGCCTGGTGCGCTGGAGCTACCGCGTGCTCTTGCCCGATGGGCGCAACGACGATGCAGCGCTCGAAGCGGCGATCGCCGGACTGAAAGGCGAGCTTCCCCAATCGGGATTCGACATACGCTCGCGCCTCAATGTCTCGCCCCAATTCGAGAAGAACATCTCGAGGTTCACGCAGTTCCTGGCGCTCGCGGGGATCGTGGCCCTGCTCGTGGGGGGCGTCGGCGTCGCGAATTCGGTCTCGGCCTTCGTGGAGCGCCGGCGCATAACCATCGCCATCCTGAAAAGCATCGGCGCGACCGGCTCGCGCAGCGTCGCCATCATGCTGTGCGAGGTCGCGATGCTCACGGCGGCGGGCATATGCATCGGGGTCATCGGGGGCGCGCTATTGCCTTTCATCGTGGTCGGGCTGTTCGGCGACGTGTTGCCGGCGCCCGTCTTGCCCGGCCCCTTTCCAGGCCCGCTCGCGCTCGCCGCGCTGTTCGGCACGCTGGTCGCCGGCGCCTTCTCGCTCTGGCCCTTGGGCCGCGCCCATGACGTGCCGGCCTCGAATCTGCTGCGCGAGCTCGTCGACTTCGATCCGCGCCCGCCAAGGGCGCGCTATGTCCTCGGCGCGGTGTTTTTGGCGTCGGCGCTCGTCGCCGCGGCGATCGGGCTCGCCTGGGACCGCCTCATCGCCATCATCGCGGTCGCGGCTTGCGCCACCGCCTTCGTCCTGCTGCGCGGTGTCGGGGCCGGCGTCACCGCCCTGTTGCGGAGGTTGCCGACGCCGAAAAGCCCGCTGGCGCGGTTGGCGCTGGCCAATCTGCACCGTCCCGGCGCCGCGACCGCGGCCGTCATCGTTTCGCTCGGGCTCGGTGTCACGCTGATCGTGGCGCTAGCCGTGATCGACACGACCCTTTCGCGCGAGCTGACGCGCAGCCTGCCGAAGCGGGCGCCGACATTCTATTTTCTCGACGTTCCGGGACGAGATGCGGAACGCTTTTCCGAGCTCCTCGATCGGACAGTGCCGGGCGCGACGCAGCAGCGCGTACCGATGATGCGCGGGCGGATCGTCTCGCTCGCCGGTGTACCTGCCGACAAGGTCAGGGCACCTGAGGATGTGGCCTGGGTGCTAGAGGGGGATCGCGGCATCACCTTTTCGGCGGTCCTGCCCGAGGGCGCGAAGCTTCCGCAAGGCGAATGGTGGCCCAAAGACTATTCGGGCCCGCCGCTCGTCTCGATGGAGCGCGACATCGCCAGGGGACTTGGCCTGAAGCTCGGCGACAGCATCGTCGTGAACGTGCTCGGCCGGGACGTCGAAGCGCGCATCGCCAATCTGCGCAGCCTCGAATGGTCGTCGCTCGCCATCAATTTCGTCATGGTGTTTTCGCCGAACGCCTTTGCGGGAGCCCCCTTCAACGATCTCGCGACCCTGAGCTTGAAGGATGGCGGCACATCGCAAGAGGAAAATGCCGTCGTGAAGGCGGTGGCTTCCGCCTTTCCGACCGTCACTTCGCTGCGCGTCAAGGACGCGCTCGAGGCGATCGACGGCCTGGTGCGCAAGCTCCTCTTCGCCATTCGCGGCGCGAGCGCGGTGTCGCTCGCCTCGGCCATCCTGGTGCTCGCCGGCGCCCTTGCCGCCGGACGCAGGCTTCGCCTCTACGACGCCGTCGTGCTCAAGACGCTGGGCGCCAGGCGCAGCGCCATCCTGCGCATATTCCTGATGGAATATGCGCTGCTCGGCGCGATAGCGGCGATATTCGGCTTGATCGCCGGTTGCGGCATCGGCGCTGCGATCGTGATGATCGCCATGAAGATCGATCCGAGCTTCGATCCGCTCTCGCTCGCCGCGATCGCCGTCACGGGCGTCGCGACGACGGTGGTCCTCGGCCTCCTTGCCAATGGACGCGTCCTCGGCGAGAAGCCGGCTCGACGCCTCCGGGAGCTATAGGGGTCGCGTCGGCAACGAGGATCGTCGCCGACCGAGCTGCGCGACCCATGCGGGCGAAAGACCAAGTTGGCGCCCGCCAATCCCCCGAATACCTTCGTCTTCTCCTCGCCTGGAGAGCAGGCGAGCCCGATTGTGACGCCGGTATTACTTCAGGTGATGGGCGATGTGCTTGTTCATCTCGAACATCGTCACCTTCTTCTTGCCGAAAATCTTCGACAGCTTGTCGTCAGCCAGAATCTCGCGCTTATTGGCCGGATTCTGCAGCTTGTGCTTCTTGATGTAGTCCCACATCTTGCTGACGACCTGTCCGCGGGGGAGGGGCCCCACGCCGACCACCGCCGCCAGCTCGGGGGAAGGCTTCAAGGGAATCTGAAGCGCGTTCGGCTTCTTTACCGCGCCGCTCTTGGGTGCCGCCTTCGTTGCCGCTTTCGCGGGTGCCTTGGCCATGGATCTTCTCCGCTTCCGCCAGGTTGATCAGAGGTAACCGGCCTGGGGTCCCGATCGCGAGGACGCCGCCTGAGCCGCAACGTCCCCGAAATATTCCCAGCCGAACTCCCCTTTTGTCATGAGTCGCGCCTTTCGCCTAGCCGTCATATCAATCTTTGGCGGCATGAGGCCTTCATGCAACAGAGGGCGCAGCGCCGCCGGCCGCCTTGGCTCGCCGGGTTTTTCGCGTAGTCACCTCGTCGGCCCGCGCCACGATCGAGGGCTCGTGCAGCGAATCCGAAATTCGCATCACATCGGAGCAACGCGCGGGGCGAATTTCGGATTCCAAAGCTGCACTAGGGCCTGTGGACATTCACCTCAATGCGATGACGGAGCTAGCGAGATAGATCATGGCGGCGAAGCTTTCGTCGGTTTTTTCGTAGCGGGTGGCGATGCGTCTAAAGTGTTTCAGTCTGCAGAAGAAGTTC
>JBIOEJ010000197.1:0-7783 GCA_044445965.1 Hyphomicrobiales bacterium | reverse complement strand
GTGAGGCGTTCGTCGCGCGCGTCGATGCGCGGCAGGCTGCGCAGCAGGGATTGCGTATAGGGGTGCCGCGGCCGCTTGAAGATATCGGCGACCGGGCCGGATTCGACGATCCGCCCCGCATACATCACGGCGACACGGTGGGCCACCTCGGCGATGACGCCGAGATCATGGGTGATCAGGATGACGGCAGCGCCGGTTTCGGCCTGCTTCCTGGCGAGCAGCGCCAGCACCTGCGCCTGGACGGTGACGTCGAGCGCCGTCGTCGGCTCATCGGCGATGATCAGCCTGGGGCGGCCGGCCATGGCCATGGCGATCACCGCCCGCTGGCGCATACCGCCCGAGAACTGGTGCGGATATTGGGCGACGCGCGCGGCAGGATCCGCGATGTCGACGTCGCGGAGCAGCCGCACGGCATGCCCGTTCGCTTGCGCCCGCGCGAACTCTCCATGCGCGACCTGGCCCTCGGTGATCTGCCTGCCGATCGGCAGGACCGGATTGAGCGTGGTGGTCGGATCCTGGAAGATCATTCCAACGTCGCGCCCCCTCGCCTGCCGCAGCTCTTCGGGCCCAGCCGAGGTGACCTCGAGCTCGCCGAGGCGCACCGAGCCGGCGATCCTCGCCGTATCCGGCAGCAAGCCGGTGATCGCCAGCGAAGTGACGCTCTTGCCGGAGCCCGATTCGCCGACGATGCCCAAGACCTCGTTGGGATGGACATCGAGATCGATGCCGCGCACGGCGGGCACGGCGCGCCCGGAGCCGACGAACGTGACCTCGAGCCCGCGAATGGTCAGGACCGCTTCGGCCATCCGTCACTCCACGGCCGCGGCGGCTTAGGCGGCGAGTCCGGAAGATGCGTCCACCGCGTGGCCGGCGCCCTCCCCTGGTCGCCCCCCATCAAGGCGCGAAGCCGAGCGTCCGCAGCACCAGCATGTCGTCGATATCGAGGGTGAAGCCGCCGAGCTTCTTGCCGGCGACGATCAGGCCGGTGTCGTAGGTGTTGGTCGGGACCGCGAAGGCCGAGGCGACCAGCGCCTTGTTGAGGTTGTCATAGGCGGCCTTGACGTCGGCGCCCGATCCGAAAGTCTTGTCCACCCTTTCGATCGCCGCCACATAGGCCGGGTGCGGATTGGGTTCGCCGAGGACCGGGTTGTTGGTCGTGCGGTAGATGCTGTTCGTCGTCACGCGTGTCGGAAACTTCTGCACGTTGCCGATGGCGCCGAAGACCGCGTCGAAATTTCCCTTGAGCAGGGCGTCGAAGAATTCGGCGCCTTGCTTGAGATCGAGCTCGATCTTGACACCGGCGCGCGCGAGCGAGCTCTGCGCCAGCTGGCTGATGAGCACGGACGACTCGTCGCCGCCGTTCACGAGCAGCTTCCAGCCGCTCGTCTCGGCGTCGGAGAGGCCCGATTCCTTGATGAGCGCCTTCGCCTTGTCGAGGTTGTAGGCATAGGTCTCATTGTAGGACGGATCGGCCGCCGGGCTCGCCGGCGCCCATGGCAGCGCCGTGACCACGCCGAGATTGGCATAGCCGGCGCGCAGGATCGCCGCGCGGTCCATGAGAAAATTGAAGGCCTGGCGGAACTTTTCGTTGCGGAACGGGCCGCGGGTCGAATTGATGCGGAAGACCTGCACCAGCGGTCCCGGACCCTGGAGCAGCTGATAGCCCGCGTCACGCAAGCGCACCGCGCTGCGCGAGGTGCCTCCGTAGACGATGTCGGCCGCGCCGGATTCGAGCGCCGCGCTCGCCGCCGCGTCATCGCTGAACACGGTGATCTCGACTTCCTTGGAGAGCGGTTCGCCCGCGCGCCAATAGGCGGGATTGGCCGCAAGGCGAATGCGCTGCCCGACGGCGCGCTCGGCGAGCGTATAGGCGCCGGTTCCGGCGGGCTTCGTCTCGACGGTGTCGATGCCGGCCGGGTCGATGATCGAGAGGAACTGCAACAGATCGGTGATCTGGCGCTCGGGCGGCGGGGATTTGAAGTTCAACCTGATGGTGCCGTCGTCGACGACCGTCCAGTCGCGCACGATCGCCATGGTGGGGAGCAGGTTCTTGCCCCGCTTCGGATCGGCCGCCTTGGCGAGCGTGGCTGCCACCGCCTGGGCGTTGAAGGGCGCGCCGCTCTGGAACTTGACGCCCTTGCGGAGCGTGACCGTCACCGACGCGCTGTCCGCGGCGATCGTCCAGGCCGTCGCCAGGCTCGGGACGGCTTTGCCGTCCGGCGTGTATTCGATCAGGCTGTCGTAGAAATTCTTGATGATCGGAAAATTGGCCGTGATGAAGGATTGCGGATCGAAATTGTTCATGTCGCCGATGATGGCGACGCGAAGCTTGCCGCCCTTCAGATCGGCGGCGGCCGAAGCCGGAACGGCCCATGGGGCCGTCGCGGCGACCGCCAGCAAGCTCCACAATCCTGCCCGGCGCGTGAACTCGCATTTCATCGGTTTCGATCTCCCATGCTCGATGTCGTGACTTCTCGGCCGGCTCCGCCGCAAGCGGAACCTTGATTCTCCATCGTCTCGTCCGCGCGCCACGAGCGGAGCCTTTCGAGAGGAAAAATGGGCCGCGGAATGCGCCTCCACGGCAGCCCCGCAATGTCCGACTGGCCGGGCCCCCGCGTATCGACGCGGATCACTTGCGAGGAGAGCGAAGCGAAATACTGGAAGTTCGATGCCGTCTTGAGCACGGCCATCTTGTAATCCGCCGGCTCGACGCCGAGCGCGCGGTAGACTTCCGGCATGTTGCCGGCGACCCCGCGCAGCTCGGTGATCAGCATGGTCACCGGACCGATCTCGAAAATCACCGAGCGACCCATGTCGATCTCCGGCGTGCGGCCATCCGAGAGCTTCACCATGCCGCCCCCCACGGCAAGGACCTTGCCGGTGACGGTCAATGGCTCGAAAAAGCCGGTCGTCTGGCCGCCGAGCGCGATCGTCACCTCGGCGCCGACACCGGCATCGGAGAGCCTGACGGCCGCGCCGGGATCGATCATCGGCACCAGCGCCCTGCCCTCGATGCCGAGGCGAAGCATGGCTTCGAGGATGAGGTTGCTGTCGCCGGCGGCGCCCCCGAACACCGTGTCGCCGGTATCGCTGAGCACGACGAGGCCGGTCTTGGCCTCGTCCGCCCGGCGCACCGCGACATCCAGCGGCAGAGCCTCCTTCACCTGGAAGGCGTCGCGCATCGACCAGGCGAGATCGGCGAGATCGTCGGCGAGCCGTCCGGCGAGCTGCCGGTCGCCGTCGGTGACCACCACCGTCGACCACCCGGCCTCGGCAACGTCGAGCCAAGGCTGCATGGGAAAGTTCGCGGCTTGCAACACGCGCGGATCGGCTTCCATGGCCCGGGCGCGATCGAACCATGTCTTCATCGGCGGTTTCGATGTCAGGAACTGCTCCTGATGGGAGAGCAGCCTGAGCTTGCGAAAGGCCATGACGGGCTTGAGGCCCTGGCTGAGAATCCGGATCAGCAGCTCCCCAGCGACCTTGCCGGTATCGAAGGTGTCGTGGGGCTGGGTGCGGTGCCCGACGATGGCAGTGGCGTTGTCGACCATCAGGCGCGTGACATTGGCGTGGTGGTCGAGCGCCAGCACGATCGGAATGTCGGGTCCGAGGATCGAACGGCAAAGAGCGAGCTGCGCGCCTTCGACGTCGTCGATCCCGTCGGCGGCGCAGGCGCCGTGAAGCTGGATCATCAGGGCGTCGATCCGGCCCGCCCGCTCCAGGCCGGTCCCGATCCTGTCCTGGAAGAAGCGGAAGGCCTCCGAGGTGATCCTGCCGCCTGGCGTCGACCAGCCGCGGATGATCGGAACGGTCTCGACGCCGAGGCCCGATTGCCGCACGGCCTCGAGATAGCCGCCGACCTCGCCCAAGGTCGCGAGCCGGTCCACAACCTCGCGGCCTTCGAAAAGCCCGCAGGCCTCGAAGTCGCGCAGCGTCGTCGGCAACGGATTGAAGTCGTTGGTCTCCTGGCCCACATTGACGAGGGCGATCTTCATCGAAGCCTCCCCGGCACGCTCCCGCCGCTAGGCGACGAGAGCGGGGCCCGAAAACCCATCACAGCCGGCATCCCCCGGTTGCCCGCGAAGTTCAGCGTCATGCTGCCCCGGCCGGGTGTTCCTGGCAAGCCTTGTCGAAAACCATATCCGTCGCCGCGTGTCGTTGGCGCAGGCCGGCGCGTTCGGACGCCCTGCGAACGGCGGAAAACGTCGCGTTTGCCGTCATCGCACTTGCCTGATGTCTAAATCATCCCTATCTTGGGAAGGATTATAAACGGAGGCCGCCGTGTCAACAGCACAGACATTGACGCTGAGCGAAGCGGGCTATGTGCTCGATCGTTCCCCTACGACCCTCAACAAGGCCGTCGACACCGGGGTTATCCGCGCCAAGCAGCGGCGCGTCGGCAAGGCCGTTCAGCGCCTCCTCGGCCCGGCTGAACTGCGTTTCCTGCGTCTTGCCGAGGAACTCGACAAGGATCTCACCCCGAGCGGTCGGCGGCGTCTCTACGAGGCCATCAAAAAGCTCTCCTCCGACACGCACCGGATCTCCCTTGGCCGGCTCGTGCTCGACCTGGCTCGCATCGACGATGATCTCCAGGTTCGGCTGCGTCGCCTCGACGCGATCCACAAGCGCGTCGAATCTCGCCAAGGGCAAGGAGAGGCCGTCATCAAAGGGACGGATGTTTCCGCCCATCTCGTCGCGTCACTCGCGCGAGGACAAACGGTGGCGGAAATTCTTGAAGACTTTCCGTCGTTGAACCAAGCGCAGGTAGAGACCGCGATCGAATATGGGAAGGCGTATCCCAAGCGCGGACGGCCCTACCCCGGCCGGAGCTTGAAGCGCGCGCTTGCTGATTCAGCGGAGCTCGGGGTGTTCGATGACGAGGCCGATCGGACGGAAGTGGCGCCCCGCAAAATCCCGTGACCGTCTATTTGCTCGACGAGAATGTGCTCCGGGAACTGCATGGCGGGGGTAACGCCAATGTGCGTCGATGTCTTGCGGCTTGACCTGGAGCCCTCATGCCGGCACGGCCGCGCCCTGCACCGCCCGGCGCAGCGCCGCCCGCGCCAGCAGCCTCGTGGAATCGAGCGTCGGCAGCGGCGAATTCTCGTCATTCATGATCAGCGGGATCTCGGTGCAGCCGAGCACGACGGCGTCGCAGCCGTCATGCTTCATGCGTGCGAAGACCCGCTGGAAGCAGGTGACCGCCGCCGGCGTGCAGACGCCGTAGGTCAACTCGTCCATGATGATGCGGTTGATCTCCTCGCGCTCGGCGGCGTTCGGGCGCATATGCTCCAGCCCGCGCGCGCCAAGCTTTTCCGGATAGACCTCGCTGTCGACGAGCCAGCGCGTTCCGGTCACGCCGAGGCGCCGGAAGCCGCGCTCGACGGCCTCGGCGGCGACGACCTCGGCGATGTGCAGCCAAGGCAGCGGCGAGCGCGGTTCGATGTAGGCAAGCGCCCGGTGGATGGTGTTGTCGGGGCAGATCAGGAAATCGGCGCCGATCCTCGCGAGCTTGTCGGCCGAGGCCAGCATCAACTCGGCCACGCCCTGCCAGTCGTCGCGGTCGAGGCATGTCACGTAGTCGGCGAGCGAGGGCGTATGCATCGAGACCTCGGGATGGGCGTGCCGGCCGAGCAGCTCCGCGCCTTCCGCGCAGATGGTGCGATAGCAAAGCGCCGCGCCTTCGGCGGAGCAGGCAACGATGCCGATATGGTGGGGCATGACGGTCGTGGTCCATGACGATGGTTGTGGGGACACCCTAATCCCTGCCCTCGTCCGGCACTACGGGGTGCACGCATTTTTGAGCGCCGGCGCCCTACCTCTCCCCTTGTGGGAGAGGTGAATGGCGCCCTCTTTTGGATGCCGGCAAAATCGGCCATTGACTCGCTCGGTTCCTCCGATTATCAATATCGATAATGATAACGGGAGGTACTCGCTTGGAGGCTGTGCGCTTATTACGGCCGCTCGATTTCGCCTATGACGACGTGAAGCGCCGCATCATGCTGAACGAGCTGCAGCCCGGCGAGGTGCTGACGGAGCTAGGCCTCGCCCGCGCGCTCGGCTGCAGCCAGGGCACGGTCCGCGAGGCGCTGTTCCGCTTGCAGGAGGACGGCCTCGTGACGCGCGCCGGCAGGCGCGGCACCAGCGTGACGAGGCTCGACCCCGACGAGGCGCAGGAGATTTTGGCGCTGCGGCGCCGCATCGAGATGCGCGGCGCGCTGAAGGCCGTCCTCGCCGTCGACGACGAGGCACTCGCCAGGCTCGAAGAGGCCGAGCGCGACATGGAGCGGGCGGCGGATGCCGATGACGAGCACCGCCTCACCGAACTCGACATTTCCTTCCATCAATCGCTGTTCGCATTGTCAGGGCTCGAGGCGCTGGAGCAGATTCTCACCCGCTGCATGCTGCACGCGCATCGCTGGCGATTATGGGCGCCGAGCCATCGCCGGCCGCTGATGGAGACGGCGCGGCGCCATTTGCCCATCATCGAGAAGCTCGCCGCCAAGGACGGCGCGGGCCTCGCCGAGGTCATCGGTCACCATATCGACACCATCGTCACCGGCGCCGGCGAGCGGGTTTCGTGATGCTGCGCGGATTGCATGCGCTTCGCCCACCTCTCCCCTTGGCCCGGAGTATGATCCGGGCCGAGGGGAGAGGTGACAAGCCTCGCCGTGAGCCAAGAATTGTGAAGGTCTAACGCCATGCCGCCAGCCGATCCAGAGATGCAGCCGATCCTCGCGCGCTTGCGCGCGGCGCCGGCCGTCGATTACCGCACCATGCCAATGGAGGCGGCGCGCAAGCTCTTCGAGGAGACCTCGCGCCCTTGGAACCAAGGCGGCCCGATCGTCCCCTCCCGCGAGCTTCGCATCCCGTCCTCAGGCTACGCCATGCGCGCGCGGCTCTATCGGCCACGCGAATCCGAGCGCTTGCCGCTCACCGTCTTCGTGCATGGCGGCGGCTGGGTCTTCGGCTCGATCGATACCCATGACGGCAATATGCGCCGCCTGGCCTCGGCGAGCAGCGGCGCCGTGCTCGGCATCGATTATCGCCTCGCGCCCGAGCATCCTTTCCCGACGCCGCTCGAGGATGTCCTGGCCGCGCTCGCATACGCCGAGAGCGGAGCGCTCGGCCAGGAGGTCGACGCCGCCCGCCTGGCGCTCGCGGGCGACTCGGCCGGCGCCAATCTCCTGCTCGCGGCGTTGCTGCGGCGGCGCGATGAGGGCAAGGCTCCGCTGCGCGGCGCCGCCTTGTTCTATGGCTGCTACCTGCCCCTGTTCACGACGCCGAGCCATGCGAGCCTCGGGAACGGCGACTATCTCCTGACGACCGAAATGATGCGCTGGTATTGGCGCCAGTTCCTCGGCGCGGAGGGTTTCGACACGAAGAGCCTGGCCGCGCCCTATCGCGCCGATCTCGCAGGGCTGCCGCCGCTCTATCTACTCGCCGCCGGCCTCGATCCGTTGCTCGACGACACCGTCATGCTGGCCGAGAAGCTGGCGCGGGCAGGCATCGATTTTCGCTTCGACCACGTGCCGGGCGTCGTGCACGGCTATTTGCGGATGGCGGGGGAACTCTCCGCCGCGCGCCGCAGCATCGAGGCCGCGGGCCGGTTCCTGGCGGAACATTTCTGACCGGCGCCGGAAAGAATACGCAAAGGGCAAAACAGCAAAAGGGAGGACGAGACCATGAGACGCAGAGATTTCCTCAAAAGCGCGGGCGCCGCGACCATCGCCGCCCCGCTCGCCAGTCCGGTGCTTGCTCAAGGCGCGGCCGTGCGCTGGTG
>JBIOEJ010000196.1:0-7930 GCA_044445965.1 Hyphomicrobiales bacterium | reverse complement strand
GGCCGACGCGGGCGCGGGCGCCCGGCGGCTCGTTCATCTGGCCGTAGATGAGCGCGCATTTCGAGCCCTCGCCGCCGCCTTTCTTGTTGACGCCCGATTCGATGAATTCATGGTAGAGATCGTTGCCCTCGCGGGTGCGTTCACCGACGCCCGCGAACACCGAATAGCCGCCATGGGCCTTGGCGATGTTGTTGATCAGCTCCTGGATCAGCACGGTCTTGCCGACGCCGGCGCCACCGAACAGGCCGACCTTGCCGCCCTTGGCGTAAGGCGCCAGGAGGTCGACGACCTTGATGCCGGTCTCGAGGATCTGGGCTTCGGTCGCCTGGTCGACATAGGCGGGCGCCGGCTGATGGATGGCGCGCGTCGCCTCGTGCGGGATCGGCCCCGCCTCGTCGACCGGCTCGCCGATGACGTTCATGATGCGCCCCAGCGTGCCGGGGCCGATCGGGACGGCGATCGGCAAGCCCGTATCCCTTACGGATTGGCCGCGCACCAGACCCTCGGTCGAGTCCATGGCGATGCAGCGTACCGAGGATTCGCCGAGATGCTGGGCCACTTCGAGCACGAGCCGCGAGCCGCGGTTCTCGGTCTCGAGCGAGTTCAGGATCGCGGGAAGGCTACCCTCGAAATGCACGTCGACGACCGCGCCGATCACCTGCGACACCCGTCCGATGGTATTCTCAGCCATGTCTTGCTCCCGTTCACGCCCCGAGCCTCGAGCTCCGGGCGAATTGCGTTTGAGGCGAAAGCCTCGTTCAGATCACTTCGAGCGTCACGGGGATGTTGCCCCGCGTCGCCTTCGAATAGGGACAAATCCTAGGCGCGCCGTCGACGATCTCCTTGGCCTTCGCGAGCGTGGCGCGCCCGTTGCGGCCGCCCTCGGAGGTGGCGCTCGTATGGCAAAGCTCCTGCATCACTGAACCTCCACCGGGCGCCGTCACAGGGCCTCGGCGCCCGAGATGATCTCGATCAGCTCCTTGGTGATCATCGCCTGGCGGGTGCGATTCATCAAAGTCGTCTGCCTCTTGATCATCTCGCCGGCATTGCGGGTCGCCGAATCCATGGCGCTCATCTTGGCGCCCATCTCGGAAGCCACGTTCTCGAGGAGGGCGCGGTAGATTTGCACGGTGACATTGCGCGGCAGGAGCGAGGTCAGGATTTCACCCTCGTCGGGCTCGAACTCGTAGCTCAAGGACGCCGCGGCCGCGACGCCTTCTTGCGCCCCGATCTCGGCCGGGATGATCCGCTGCGCGGTCGGGATCTGCTGGATCACGGATCTGAAGCGCGAATAGAACAGGGTGACGCCGTCGAATTCGCCTTTCTCGAAGCGCGAGATCACCTTCTGCGCGATGGCCTGCGCATTGCCGAAACCGATCTGCTTCACGGCGCGCAGATCGACCACCTCGAGGATATCCTTCTCGAAGAGCCGTCTGAGGATATCGAAACCCTTCTTGCCGACGCAGATGAACTTCACCGTCTTGCCTTCGGCGATCAGCGCATTGGCGCGATCGCGGGCGAGCCGCGCGATCGAGGAATTGAAGGCCCCGCACAAGCCGCGCTCGGCCGTGCACACGAGGAGAAGATGCGTCTTGTCGGAACCCGTGCCGGCGAGCAGCGGCGGCGCCGCGCTGTCGGAGACGCTGGCCCCTAGATTTGCCAGCACGCGCTGCATGCGCGACGCATAGGGACGGGCCGCCTCGGCCGCCATCTGGGCGCGCCTGAGCTTCGCGGCCGCGACCATCTGCATCGCCTTGGTGATCTTCTGCGTCGCCTTGACAGAGGCGATGCGGGTGCGCAGCGATTTCAAGCTCGCCATGAGGTCTCCACTCGCCTAGGGCTTGGCCGCATTGATCGCGTCCTCGACGCGGCGGCGGAAGGTCAGGGGATCGCTGATCAAACGCAGCGGCGTCATGGTGACACCGGAACCACGCACCTCGACGGTGCCGTAGCCGAGGATGCGACCGAGGATCGTCTGCTCGACCTCGATCGCGTCGATCTTCTCCAGGCGCTGCTCGATGGTGCGCCGCGCCACCAGCCCCCATTTGCCGACCACCTTGCGATTCGTCACCGCAAGCTCGGTGGTCAGACGCGTCAGCCAGGCGCCCAGCAATTGCAAGGCGCCGATGGCGAGAAGGATCAGACCCACCGTCCTGAACAACCAACCGAACCAGATCCATAGATCGCCAATCTTGTATCCGAACCACCACAGCATGAGCGCGATGACGAGCTGGAAGATCGGCGTCACGAAGACGACCCAGTGCTTGCGGGCGACGAATTTGACGACCTCGCCTTGGCCGAGCGTCTGATCGACATAGCCCATGAGATCCGCACCCGCGCCCTCTGGCTCCTAAGCGAAGGACTTCGCGAAGCTCTCGACCACGTCCTTGAGCTTGGCGCCGGTCGCGTCCGACAAGTCCTTCGTCGAGCGGATGTCTTCGAGAATATCGGCGTGGCTCGTGCGCAACTTGCCCAACAGCCCATCCTCGAACGCCTTGATCCGATTCAAGGCGAGCGGATCGAGATAGCCGTTGACGCCGGCATAGATGGCGCAGACCTGCTCCTCCATCTTCAGCGGCGAGAACTGCGCCTGCTTGAGGAGCTCGGTCAGCCGCGCGCCGCGGTTCAACATGCGCTGCGTCGTGGCATCGAGGTCGGAGCCGAACTGGGCGAAGGCCGCCATCTCGCGATACTGCGCCAGCTCGCCCTTGATCTTGCCGGCAACCTTCTTCATCGCCTTGGTCTGGGCCGAGGAGCCGACGCGCGACACCGAGAGGCCGACATTCACCGCCGGCCTGATGCCCTGGAAGAACAGATCGGTCTCGAGGAAGATCTGGCCGTCGGTGATCGAGATGACGTTGGTCGGGATATAGGCGGACACGTCATTCGCCTGCGTCTCGATGATCGGCAGCGCGGTGAGCGAGCCGTTCTTGTTGGCGTCGTTCAGCTTCGCTGCCCGCTCGAGCAGGCGCGAATGCAGGTAGAAGACGTCGCCCGGATAGGCTTCGCGGCCCGGAGGGCGGCGCAGCAGGAGCGACATCTGGCGATAGGCGACGGCCTGCTTCGAGAGGTCGTCATAGATCATCACGGCATGCATGCCGTTGTCGCGGAAGAACTCGCCCATGGTGCAGCCGGAGAAGGGCGCAAGGAACTGCATCGGCGCGGGTTCGGAGGCGGTCGCCGCGACGATGATCGAATAGTCGAGCGCGCCCTGCTCCTCGAGCACCTTGACGAATTGCGCCACGGTCGAGCGCTTCTGGCCGACGGCGACATAGACGCAATAGAGCTTCTGGCCCTCGTCGGTGCCCTGATTGAGCGATTTCTGGTTGAGGATGGTGTCGAGGGCCACGGCGGTCTTGCCGGTCTGCCGGTCGCCGATGATGAGCTCGCGCTGGCCGCGTCCGATCGGGATCAAGGCATCGATGGCCTTGAGGCCCGTCGCCATAGGCTCATGCACGGATTTGCGCGGGATGATGCCCGGCGCCTTCACGTCGACGCGACGGCGCTCCTTGGCCACGATCGGACCCTTGCCGTCGATCGGGTTGCCGAGCGCGTCGACCACACGGCCGAGCAGACCCTTTCCGACCGGCACATCGACGATGGCGCCGGTGCGCTTGACCGTTTGGCCTTCCTTGATCTCCTGGTCGGAGCCGAAAATGACGATGCCGACATTGTCGGTTTCGAGGTTGAGCGCCATGCCGCGCGTGCCGTTCTCGAACTCGACCATCTCGCCGGCCTGGACCTTGTCGAGGCCGTAGCAGCGCGCGATCCCGTCGCCGACGGAAAGAACCTGGCCGACCTCGGAAACCTCGGCCTCTTGGCCGAAATTCTTGATCTGCTCCTTCAGGATCGCGGAAATTTCTGCGGCGCGGATATCCATCAGTCGACCTCTCGCATCGCAACGCGCAGCGCGTTGAGCTTGGTTTTCAAGGAAGCATCGATCATCCGGTGGCCGAGCTTGACGACCATGCCGCCGATGATGTCGGGGTTGATCTTGACGGCGAGGGACACATCCTTGCCGGCCGTCTTGGCAAGCGCCGACTTCAGATCGGCGAGCACCGGATCGGGCATCGCTTCGGCGACCGTGACCTCGGCAGGCACGATGCCCTTCTTCTCGGCGAGCAAGGCTTCATAGGCGCGGATCATCGACAAGATCACGAACAGCCGGCGCTTTTGCGCCACGAGGCGGATGAAGTTGCCGGTTATGCCGCCTATTCCCGCCTTGTCGAGGATGGCGCCGACCGCAGCCTGCTGCTGCTGCGCAGTGAACACGGGGCTCCTGACCAGCCGCTTGAGATCGTCGCTGCCCTCGATCAGCTCGGCGAAGCGCGCAAGGTCCGCGGACACCTCATCGGTCTTGCGGCTTTCTCCCGCAAGCTCGAACAGCGCGGCGGCATAGCGGCCGGCCACGCCCGACATGCTCGTTTCGACTTGGGCCACGCTCGATCCCGTCGCTTGATAGCGCCGCCAAGGCCCATCGGCCCAGCTCATGCGCCTCGTTGAAATCACGCCAAAGACCGCCGATCCGCGCATGCGGCGGCGGCCCTGGAGCGCAGGTCGCGTAACACACGGTCTCAGGCCGCGCAACCCGGCGCGGATGCGGCGAATTCGGCGTCGATCTTGCCCGGCTAAGGCTTCAGCGGCTTGGTGACCAGGACGGTCGAGACCCCATGCCTGAGCTGCCGCTCCTCGCCCTCATAACCGAGCTTGCGATAGAAGCTCACGGCGGTCAGCGAGGAGGTGAGGCTAACGCTCTCGCGCCCTTGTTGGAGCGCCAATTTCTCGATGAAGGCCATCATCCGTGCCCCGATCCCTCGGCCTTGATGCGAAGGGTCGACGAAGACCGAGTTCACACGCCCGGTCGAGAGGCTGACGGTTCCAACGAGCTCAGCACCGATGAACGCCACGAAGACGAGGCGCTCCCGCATCAGCGGCGCCACCTCGGATGGAGAAAAATCTAGCGCCATCGTCTCGATGGCGGCGGGCTCGTAGTCGCGCGAATTGCTCTGCCGCAGCGTGCGCACGATCATGCGGCTGATGGCTTCAGCCTCGTCTTGCCGCGCCGGGCGAATGACGAGCCGAGATCGCTCCGGGGCCGGCGCACGCTTTCCTTTCCGCGAAGCGGTCGGACCCGCCGCATTCATCTTCGCCCGTTCACCCTGCTCCGCGACGAGGCGTTTCGGCGCCACATTGCGCCAGGCCATGAGCAGCGCGCTCGCGAGCGTCGTCTCGTCGACCGCGGCGAGGCGGATATGGGTCGAGCCTCGCTGCCCCCAACCGCCCGGCACCGGCGCGAAGATGGCGGGCTCAGCGGCGCACAGCATCTCCTGCTGCTCACGTGTCAGCTTCGCCATCGCCAGGGCGCGCTCCGCCGACAAGGTCGCGAAGATCTTGCCGCGCACCCTGAAATCCGGATGACCCATATGGGCGCTCTCGACCGCTTCCGGCAAAGCGAGCGCGATGACGCGCATGTGATCAGGTGTCATCGAGGCCGTCTCCCCAGGCGCCTTGCGCCGACCGGAGCCTTTCCCTACCTGCCGCATCCACGAACGCAAGGAGCCGCCATATGCAAATCGCGATCGTCGGAGCCGGCAATGTCGGCTCGCCCCTCGGAACCGGCTGGCGCAAGGCCGGCCACCAGGTGATTTACCCTTGGGCGCGCCAAAGGCGCGACCCGAGGGCTCCGGCTCGCCGGGAATGACACGGAGGGTATTCCGCAAAAGGCCTCGCTCTTTTTAGGGGAGAAGGAGGCGCGCCTGCCCGCAGGCCACGGCCATGTGCCTCCGCCTCGCTGACGCTTCGATGCTCGCCGTAGCATATGATGTCCGGAAAGCGCGAGCCTGGGGCCCGGGGATGCGCTATCTGTGGCGCGATTTTACCGGAATGGAAAATATGACCGCGACCCATATGCTCAATGCGACCGCCGCCTATGCGGTGAAGTATCTCGAGACCCTCGACCAGCGCCCGATCGCGGCCACCGCCACCCTCGGCGAGTTGCGGGCGCGCCTGGAGAAGCCTCTTCCGGAGACCGGGCTGGATCAGGAAGAGGTCATCAACGAGCTGATCGGCGATGCCGAAGGAGGGATTCTCGGTTCGGCGAATGGCCGCTTCTTCGGTTGGGTCATAGGCGGCACGCTTCCGGTGGCGCTCGCCGCCGACTGGCTCACCTCGACATGGGATCAGAACGGAGCCTCCAACCTGACCTCTCCGGCGGAGGCCGTCGTCGAGGATGTCTGCGGCGAGTGGGCGAAGAAGCTGCTCGGCATCCCATCTTCGGCGTCCTTCGCCTTCGTCACGGGTTCGCAGATGGCCCATGCCACGGCGCTCGCGGCCGCGCGGCACAGGCTGCTGCGGGATCGGGGTTGGGACGTAGAGGAGCTTGGCCTTGCCGGCGCACCGCCCTTGAGGATCCTGACGACCGAGAGCCGGCATGAATCCATTCTGCGCGCGGTCCGGCTCATCGGCATCGGCACGCGCGCCGTCGAATACGTGCCGAGCGACAACAGCGGATGCATGCTGACCGGCAAGCTCGAGGAAGCCCTTCGGCGGTCGACCGAAAGCCCGACTGTCGTTTGTCTCCAGGCCGGAGACTTGAACACGGGCGTATTCGATCCCTTCGACACGATCTGCCCGATCGCCCGCGCCGCCAAGGCCTGGGTTCATGTGGATGGTGCCTTCGGACTCTGGGCAGCGACCAGCCAGCGCTACCGCTATCTCCTCGGCGGTGCCGAGCAGGCGGATTCCTGGGTGACCGACGGGCATAAATGGCTCAACTTGCCCTTCGATTCGGGGCTGGTGTTCGTGGCCGACCCGGCGGCTCACAGCGCGGCCTTTTCGCAGAGCACGAGCTACTCGGTTCCGATGGGCGAGCTGCGCAACCAAAAGGACTGGAATCCCGAGTGGTCGAGGCGGGGGCGCGGATTTGCGGCCTACGCGGCGATCCGGGCCCTTGGCCGCTCAGGGATCGGCGAGCTCGTGGACCGTTGCTGCGCACATGCCGGCCGGCTGGTCGAGAGCATGGGCGAGCTTCCCGGCGTCGAAATCGTGGCTGCGCCGGTGATCAACCAGGGATTGGTCAGGTTTCTGGGAAGCGACGGCGATCACGACCGCCGAACGGATGACGTCATCGCGCGCATCCAACGAAAAGGCGTCGCCTGGTTCGGCGGCGCGACCTGGCGGGGCATGCGGGTGATGCGGGTTTCCGTCTGCAACTGGGCGACGACCGACCGTGACATCGATCGGACCATCGAAACCGTCCGCGAAGCGGTGTCCGAATCGCAGGAATGACGACGCCCATGCAAAAAGGCCCCGGATCGCTCCGGGGCCTTCTCGTTACGCTTGGAGGGTTGGCCTGGATCAGAAATCCATGCCCCCCATGCCGCCACCGCCCGGCATCGCCGGAGCAGCAGCCTCTTTCTTCGGACGATCGGCGACCATGGCCTCGGTCGTGATCAGCAGCGAGGCGACGGAGGCAGCGTCCTGCAAGGCGTGACGCACGACCTTCGCCGGATCGATGATGCCGGCTTCGATCATGTCGACATACTGCTCCGTCTGGGCGTCGAAGCCGAAGGTCGCGGACTTCGACTCGCTGATCTTGCCGACCACGATCGAGCCCTCGACGCCGGCGTTCTCGGCGATCTGACGGACCGGAGACTCGAGCGCCTTGAGCACGATGTTGATGCCGGCCTGCACGTCCTCGTTCTCGCTCTTGAGGGTCGAGACGGCGCGCTTGGCGCGCAGCAGGGCGACACCGCCGCCCGGCACCACGCCCTCTTCCACCGCGGCGCGGGTGGCGTTGAGCGCGTCGTCGACGCGGTCCTTCTTCTCCTTCACCTCGACCTCGGTCGCCCCGCCGACGCGGATCACCGCGACGCCGCCGGCGAGCTTGGCCAAGCGCTCCTGCAGCTTCTCCTTGTCGTAGTCCGAGGTC
>JBIOEJ010000195.1:0-7939 GCA_044445965.1 Hyphomicrobiales bacterium | reverse complement strand
GAGGCGAAATCGCGCGCCGCGTCGCCGTCGCGCGTGTAGATCGCGACGCCGTTGCCATATTCGTGATCGCTCGCGAGCGCCAAGCCCTCCTCGTAATCGTGCGCGCGCACAATCGAGACGACCGGCCCGAAGATCTCCTCCTTGTAGATGCGCATATCCTTCGTCACATGGTCGAACAGGCAGCCGCCCATGTAGAAGCCGTTCTCATAGCCCTGCATCTTGAAGCCGCGTCCGTCGACCACGAGCTCGGCGCCTTCCTTGATGCCGATCTCGACATAGTTCTTGACGCGCTGCAGCGCCTCCTTGGTGACCAGGGGGCCGAAATCGGCCGAAGGATCGGTGGAGGGACCGATCTTCAGGGATTCCACGCGCGGGGTGAGCTTCTTCATCAAGGCGTCGGCCGTCTTCTCACCGACCGGCACCGCGACCGAGATCGCCATGCAGCGTTCGCCGGCCGAGCCGTAGCCCGCCCCGATCAGCGCGTCGACCGCCTGGTCCATATCGGCGTCGGGCATGACGATCATATGGTTCTTGGCGCCGCCGAAGCACTGCGCCCGCTTGCCATGGGCGGTCGCCGTCTTGAACACGTATTCGGCGATCGGCGTCGAGCCGACGAAGCCGACTGCCTTGATATCGGGATCGGTCAGGATGGCGTCGACCGCCGCCTTGTCGCCGTTGACGACATTGAGCACGCCCGCCGGCAGGCCCGCTTCCAGGAACAGCTCGGCGATGCGCAAGGGCACGCCCGGGTCGCGCTCGGAGGGCTTCAGGATGAAGGCGTTGCCGCAGCTGAGCGCAGGCGCCGCCTTCCACAGCGGGATCATGGCCGGGAAGTTGAAGGGGGTGATGCCGGCGACGACGCCGAGCGGCTGGCGCATCGAATAGATGTCGATGCCGGGCCCTGCGCCTTCGGTGTATTCGCCCTTCATCATCTGCGGCGCGCCGATCGCATATTCGACGACCTCGAGGCCGCGCTGGATGTCGCCCTTGGCGTCGGGGATGGTCTTGCCGTGCTCGCGGGCGAGCAGCTCGGCGAGCGCGTCATATTCCTTGTGCACGAGGTCGAGGAACTTCATCAGCACGCGGGCGCGCCTTTGCGGGTTGGTCGCCGCCCAGGCGGGCTGCGCCGCCTTGGCGTTCAGGACGGCAGCGCGCATCTCGGCCTTCGAGGCGAGCGCCACCTGGCCCAGCACCTCGCCCGTCATGGGCTCGAACACGTCGCTATAGCGGCCGGATCGGCCCTCGACCCGCTTGCCGCCGACGAAGTGGGGAAATTTCGTCATGATACTCGCCTCCGGCAGGCGCCCATTCAGGGCCTGCTCTTGGCGCAAGGCGGTAGGAGCCTGCCGCGATCCTGTCAACGGCGGGGCTGGGTATCGATATCGAGGATGAGGCGCTCCGCCCTGAGAATGTCGTCATGCCGGGCCAGGAAGGATGCGACCTCGAGCTGCGCCTGGCGCATCCGCGCCGTCGTGAATGCGCGCGCCAATCTTGCCCAGAAACCCGGTTTGACGGGCGGGCGCGAGCCGGCCTCGCGGATCCGGCCTGTTACGGGCGCAGCTTCCAAGGCCGTCGCCCCATGGGATCCTCGCGACATGCGCGAATGCCGATGCATGGACCGGACGAAAGACCCGCTTCCGTTCATGACAGCGCCGCCCCAAGGGCGAGGCACAAGGCCGCCAATGCCGAGACGATGCCGAGATCGATCATCAGCCAGCGCCGGTCGATGCCGCCGGCGATCGGCATGCGATCGGCGAAGGATTTCGTGCCGCGCGTGCTCGGCCCGAGGCGCCACCAGGCGGGCAGCCCTTCGCCCCGGCCGAGGCGGTCCTGGTTGAAGGCGAGCTCGAGCGGGGCCGAGGTCAGCCGCACGGCGCCCGGCAAGCGCCCGGCCTCGGCCTGCGCATAGCGAATCGCCGCATCCTCGCTGCTGAAGACGCCGCCTGCGAGGCCGTTCGCGCCGAGCGCAGTCCAGCGGCGGCGCAAATCCCTGCCGACCATGAAGCCCGGCGACGGAATTTGCCGGCCAAGGGTCGATGCAATCGATCCTTGGTGCCCCTCTCGAATTTCGCGCACATGTCGAAAGCGCGAAATTCGAGATTCGAACCAGCGGCGAAATGCGTCGGCATTTCGTGCCGCTCGTGCCATATTGCCGATCGAGCCACGCATGAGCGTTCCCATCGTGATTGACGAATGGGCGTTGCCTTAGGCCTGCCCCGCGTAAAGGATCGATTGGATTTCGCACCTGCGGGCATAAACCAAGCATCAACGCAAGACCGTGCCGATAAGACGCGCGGGCGGCCGTCTTGCGCCTATGGACAGGCCCCGGCGCCTATGCCAAAGGACGCCAAAGGCGACTTCTGGTCGCATTGTGCGGCGGGTCGAAAATCGCGATCCGTCGATGTCTGAAACTGTCCATCCTTCCATTCCGGACGGTTCGGGCGACCAAACGGCTGGGAGAGGCTTCCCGCCGCGACGAGAAGGAGCTGCAGGTGGCGACAGGGGCTGCGACGGTTGGCGGCGCTCAGACGCAGGAGAGCGTCGACCAGAGCAAGCGGGATTTCCTCTATATCGCGACCGCCGCCATGGGCGCGGTCGGCGTGGTCGGCGTGATCGCCCCCCTCGTCAATGAGTTGGCCCCGGACGCGCAGACCATCGCCGCCGGCGCGCCGATCGAGGTCGATCTCGCGCCGGTCGTCGAAGGACAGATCATGCATGTCGTCTGGCGCTCGAAGCCGGTCTTCGTGCGTCACCTCACGGCCAAGGAGATCGAGGATGCCAAGGCCGGCGATTGGCAGGCGATGATCGATCCGGCCTCCGAGACGACGCGCGTCAAGGCCGGCCACGAGCAATGGCTCGTGGTCGTCGGCATCTGCACGCATCTCGGCTGCATCCCGCTCGACAAGCAAGGGCCTTTCCAGGGCTGGGCCTGTCCCTGCCACGGCTCGCTCTACGATCCCTTGGGGCGCGTTCGCCGCGGCCCCGCTCCCGCCAATCTTGCGGTACCCCCCTATGCCTTCCTCAACGACACGAAGATCCGTATCGGCTGAGGCGTTGCGAGCGAGCCCGGCCCCACACGCCGCGCCACGGCTCGCCGCCGACCCCGCATCTGGACAAAGGTGAGAACCATGAGCGGCCAGACGACCTATGTTCCGAAGAGCGCCTTCGCCAAATGGTTCGAGGCGAGGCTGCCGATCGGCGGCCTGATCCACTCCTCCTTCGTCGCCTATCCGGTGCCGCGCAACCTCAACTATATGTGGACCTTCGGCGGTATCCTGTCCGTCATGCTGGTGGCGCAGATCCTCACCGGCATCGTGCTCGCCATGCACTACACGCCGGAATCGACGATGGCCTTCAGCTCCGTCGAGCACATCATGCGGGACGTCCCCTCGGGCTGGCTGTTGCGCTATCTGCACTCCAACGGCGGCTCGATGTTCTTCGTGGCCGCCTATGTCCACACCTTCCGCGGCCTCTATTACGGTTCCTACAAGGCGCCGCGCGAGATCCTGTGGCTGCTCGGCGTGCTGCTCCTTCTGTTGATGATGGCCACGGCCTTCATGGGCTATGTGCTGCCTTGGGGCCAGATGAGCTTCTGGGGCGCGACCGTGATCACCAACCTGTTCTCGGCCATCCCGATCGTCGGCGACACCATCGTCACTTATCTCTGGGGCGGCTATGCGGTCGGCAACCCGACGCTCAACCGCTTCTATTCGCTGCACTACCTTCTGCCCTTCCTGATCGCGGGCGTGGTCGTGCTGCATGTCTGGGCGCTGCATGTGGTCGGCCAGAACAACCCGGCCGGCATCGACGTGAAGTCCTCCAAGGACACGCTGCCCTTCACGCCTTACGCGACGGTCAAGGATGCGTTCGGCCTGATGGTGTTCCTCATCGTCTATTGCTGGTTCGTCTTCTACGTGCCGAACATCCTCGGCGATGCGGACAACTACATCCCGGCCAATCCGGGCGTGACGCCGGCCCATATCGTGCCCGAATGGTATTTCCTGCCCTACTACGCGATTTTGCGGGCCATGCCGGACATCTTCTTCATCCCGGCGAAGCTCGCCGGCGTGATCGCCATGTTCGGCGCCATCCTGCTGCTGGCGCTGGTGCCTTGGCTCGACACCTCGAAGGTGCGCTCCGCCACCTTCAGGCCGCTCTACCGCCAGTTCTTCTGGGTGCTGCTGATCGCCTGCATCGGCCTCGGCTATATCGGCTCGAAGGAAGTGACGCCGGGCTACACCATGGTCGGGCGCATCCTTACGGCCTATTACTACATCCACTTCCTCGTCATCCTGCCGCTGCTCGGCCTCATCGAGACGCCGAAGCCGCTGCCGAACTCGATCAGCGACTCGGTGCTCGGCGGCGGCGGAACGGCGATGCCGGCAGGCGCCACGGCCGCGCCCGAGCGCCAGGGATGACCAGAACGCCGCACTTCGCCGACCGCGCCTCGGCAGCCACGCTCGAACGGGAATGAGAACGATGAAGAGGGCTCGATCAGCGCTTGTGGTACTCGCGGCCTTGAGCTGCGTCACGCTCGTCCCCGCCGAGGCGCAGGAGGTGAGCATCGCGGGCGAGCAGAAAATCCCGGAGCGCCAGTCCTGGAGCTTCTCCGGGCCGTTCGGCATCTACGACACGGCGCAGCTGCAGCGCGGCTACAAGATCTACCGCGAGGTCTGTTCGGCCTGCCATTCCATGATCAGCTTGAAGTTCCGCAACCTCTCCGATCCGGGCGGCCCCGAATTCACGGAAGGCCAGGTCGAGGCGCTGGCGGCCGAATACAAGGTTCAGGACGGACCGAACGAGCAGGGCGACATGTTCGAGCGTCCCGGCCGCCCGGGGGACCCCTTTCCGAAGACCTTTCCCAATGAGCAGATGGCGCGCCTCGCCAATGGCGGCGCCTTGCCGCCCGATATGTCGGTGCTCGCCAAGGCGCGCAGCTTCGAGCGCTTCGACTGGTTCCCGGCCGATGTCGCCTACGGCATCTGGAACGTCCTGACCCAGTATCAGACGCAGGGGCCGGACTACATCTCGGCGCTGCTGCAAGGCTATACCGACCCGCCCAAGGGCTTCGACATCCAGCCCGGCCAGAACTACAACGAGATCATGCCCGGCAACCGCATCGCCATGGCGAAGCCGATCCAGGACGGCCAGGTCGAATATCCGAAGGGGCCGGACGGCAAGGCCGTGGTGCCGGAGACGGTCGCGCAATACTCCAAGGACGTCGCGGCCTTCCTGATGTGGGTCGCGGAGCCCAAGCTCGACCAGCGCAAGCGCACCGGCTTCGTGGTGCTGCTCTACCTCCTCGTCTTCGCGAGCCTTGCGTATTTCGTCAAGAAGAAGGTATGGGCGAGCGCACACGCCTGATAGGGAAGTCATGGCCAAGGCCGTTCTCGGGGTCATCGGAGGTTCCGGCGTCTATGATCTGCCGGACCTCGCCGACAGGCGCGAGGAGCGTGTGGCGAGCCCCTGGGGCGAGCCTTCCGACAGCCTGACCTTCGGGCGGCTGGGCACGACGGAGCTCGTTTTCCTGCCGCGTCACGGGCGCGGCCATCGCCTGTCGCCTTCCGAGATCGATTACCGCGCCAATATCGACGCGCTGAAGCGGGCGGGCGTCACCGATCTCGTCTCGCTCTCGGCTTGCGGCTCGTTCAAGGAAGAGCTGCCGCCGGGCCTGTTCGTGCTCGTCGATCAGTTCGTGGATCGCACCGTGAAGCGCGAGACCTCGTTCTTCGGCAGGGGCTGCGTCGCGCATGTGTCGATGGCCCATCCGGTCGGGCCGATGCTGCAGGACCGCATCCATGCCGCCGCGAATGCCGAGGGCGTCGCGATCAGGCGTGGCGGTACCTATGTCTGCATGGAAGGCCCGCAATTCTCGAGCTATGCCGAATCCATCACCTACAAGAATCTGGGCTACGACGTCATCGGCATGACCAACATGCCCGAGGCCAAGCTCGCGCGTGAGGCTGAGATCACCTACGCGACCATCGCCATGGTCACCGATTTCGACTGCTGGCATCCGGGCCATGACGTCGTCGATGTGGCTTCGGTCATCAAGGTGATGCATGACAACACCGAGAAGGCCAAGCGCGTGGTTTCCCGCCTGGCCCGGGATTTTCCCGCCGCGCGCGATCCATGCCCCGTCGGCTCGCACCGCGCGCTCGAAGGCGCCATCATAACCCCGCCCCAGCATCGCGATGCGGCGTTGCTCGCCAAGCTCGACGCGGTCGCCGGGCGGGTGCTGGGAAAGCACGCATAAGGCGTCGTGGCCTGGCTTGGCCCGGCCACCCTTTCTGGACCTCACCGGTCGACCCCTTGGGCACTCGGGCGCGTCTCCTTTGTGCCACCGCGACCCTGCCGAAGTCGTGGATGGCCGGGCCGAGCCCGGCCATGACGAGACACGGCTCACCCCCGCGCCTTGCGCGCCCGCGTGCGCTTGCGCCCGGTGAGCGCGTAATAGGCCTCGCGCGCCCTTGTCCTTACGTCCTCGACCAGCGCCCCGGCCTTTGCATAGAGCCGCAGCTCGCGCTCGCCTTGCCGCGGCGACAGCGCGGCGAGGATCCGGCCCGTCGGGATGCGGTCGCGCCAGACGGCGCCCACCGCGTCCTCGGGGCCTGCGCCCGAATCAAGGCGCTGCGTCCAAGGCTCGGCAAGCAGCGCCTTCAGGCTGCCCAGCATGGCGAGCACGCCTGGCGCCTGGCGCGACAGCTCCTCGTCATGGGCGATCTTGAACGTCGCCGAATAGGCCGGCGCGACGAGGTGCAGGCAGGCGCCGACGGGCCTGCCGTCGAGCGTCAGGAGCTCGATGCGCACGCCCGGCGCGTCGCCGCCCGAGGCGAGGGCTTCTCGGGCAAAGCTCGCCGTCCTCGGATCGGAGGCGAAGGCCGAGCCTTGCCGGCCCTTCCAGCCGCGCGCCTCGAGCGCGAGGAAGCCGTCGACCGCCTCGGCGAGCGCCTGGCCGGACATGGCCGTCCGGAAGCCGATCTCGCCGAGCTCGGCGAGCAGGCGCTCCTGACGGCGCAGCTTCGTCATGGTCCTCGCCTTGATGCGCGCCAGATGCGCATCGGCGCTGCCGGTGGCGACGATGCCGGCGCGCTCGGAGCGCCCGATGACGAGGCTCGCCCGCCCGCTTTCCGCAAGCGCTTCCATGAGGCTCGTCGCCGCGACCCCATCGAGCGGGGAGGTGTCGATGTCGAGCACGCCGCGCCCCTGGCGGGCCTCGAGCGCATCGAGGATAGCGCGCCAGCCACGGCGCTCGTAGCCCTCGCGCAGCAGCGGCAGGGCGTTGAAGATGAAGGCATGGCTGAGCGTGCCGACCGCGCTTGCAAGGCCTGGAAAGGCGAAGCCGCGCGGCATGATCGGGCAGAGCGCCACGAGCTCGGGCCCGCTCGAGACGACGACGAAGCGGGTCCGCGCCAATTTCCCGCCGAGCGCCAGCAAGGGCAGGAGAAAATGCGGCCCGTAGAACGGATTGGCATCCGCGCAGCCCTTGAACAGGTCGCGCCAGGCGGCCGCCATGTCGCTCGCCGCCTGCGTTCCGATGATGCGAGCTTCGAGCCCTTGCTCGAGCGCGGCGGCCATCACGAAGCGCGTCGCGCCGATGCCGGAGCCCCGATCCCTCTCGATCGCGCGGGTGTCGGCTCCAGCGCCACCCGCGCGAGCGAGATCAGGGCCGCCGAGCGGAAGATGGCGGCAAGCGCCGCGGCGGAGGCGGCTCCCATCACCCCGAAGGAGCGGGTGAGGATAAGATTGGCGGTGACCGCCATGCAGAGCGTCGCGAGCGATATCCAGAACAGGCCTCTCTGGAAGCCGAGCACGGTAAGGATCGCTTCCCTCTGCCCCGCCAGCGCCCTCGCCACCACCCCGACGCACAGCATCGCCAGCGCCGGATAGGCGTCGGCGAATTCGCAGCCGAACAGCGACAACAGCTTCGGGCCGGCCG
>JBIOEJ010000194.1:0-7959 GCA_044445965.1 Hyphomicrobiales bacterium | reverse complement strand
GGAGCAACACGTTCCCATTGCTCTTGCGTTAGAACCGTGCGAATCAAAGCTGAACTCCTTTTTCAGCCTTGAATCAGAGTCTTATCGGCTTGGGAATCCCCCAGCCCTCCTCACATGACACGAATGTCCACAGGCCCTAGGGCGTGTTGACATACATCGCGTGAGCCGGGATTTGAGACGAAATGGCAGAGCTCGCGAGGCGGCGCAGGAGCGCGGGACCGGCGAGAGAATGTCCGAGCGCGAAGGCCCGGCGCTGCAAGCCATCGATCCTGAACTTCGCCGGCGGCGCAATGACGGAAGGGACAGGGAGCTTGGCCGCCACGATGGTGCCGGAGCCATGCCTTGCCTCGACGAGCCCGTCGCTCATGAGATGCTCGTAGGCGGCGACGATCATGTTGCGGCGGACGCCGATCTGCTCCGCCAGGTTCCGGCTGGAGGGCAGCTTGGTTCCAGGCTCGAACAGGCCCTCGATGATCGCCGAGCGAAGCGCGGCGCCTGATTGCGGATCAGCGGATCCAAACGAATGGGCAGCTCCAGGACCGAGCGCCGCCGCGCCGAAGTGGTTGGCATAAATGACCTCGAAGTGGACCTCGCACCGACCACTCTGTTCATGGCATGGTAGGCTGTCAAACCTGGGAACCGGGCGTCTCCTGCGAGGCGCCAGCCCGAAGAGCCGAGAACGCCAGATGCAGACGATCCGCGTGACCTGCGCCCATGACTGCCCGTGCATGTGCTCGCTCTTGGCACAGGTCGACAACGGCAGGCTGGTCAAGGTCTCCGGCGATCCGGAGCAACTCTTCACCGCAGGCTTTGCCTGCGCCAAGGTCAACCGCGACGCGGAGGTCGTGCACTCGCCCGAGCGCATCAGGACGCCGCTGCGCCGGACCGGGCCCAAGGGCTCGGGCGAGTTCGAGCCGATCGGGTGGAATGAAGCGCTCGGCGAGATCGAGACCCGCTGGAAGGCGATCATCGCCTCGGACGGGCCGCTCGCGCTTCTCGGCTATGCCTACAGCTCGCATCAGGGCCAGATCAACCGTCACCTGCCCAACGGGCTCTTCCATGCGCTCGGAACGAGCCGGCTTCTGGCCGGCACGGTCTGCGACACCTGCGCCGATGCCGCGTGGGAGCTGACGCTCGGCCCCGTCGGCTGCGTCGATCCCGACATGATCGCCGAATCCGAGCTCATCCTGGTCTGGGGCTGCGATCTCAAGGCCGTGAACGTGCATCTCTGGCAGAAGGCCAAGCAGCGCCAGCGCCAGGGCGTCAAGATCATCGTCATCGATCCGCGCAGGAACCGCACCGCCGAGGGCGCCGACTGGCACATCCCGATCAAGGTCGGCACCGACGCGGCGCTTGCGATCGGCATCGTCAACATCCTCGTGCGGGACGGCAAGCACGACGAAGCCTATCTCGCCGCCAACACGCTCGGCTTCGAGCAGTGGAAGCGCGAGGTCGTCACCCAGTTTCCACCGGAGCGCGTCGCCAGGATAACGGGCCTTTCGGTCGGCGATGTCGAGCGGCTCGCGGCGATGTACGGTGCGACGAAGAAGTCGTTCCTGCGGATCGGCTGGGGCATGACGCGCCTCGCGCGCGGCGGCCAGGCGATGCGCGCCGTGGCAACGCTGCCGGCGGTGACCGGCGCCTATGGCGTACGCGGCGGCGGCGCCATGTCGGTCACCGCCGCTTCCCTCGACTTCAATTTCGCGCCGGTCCGCAAGCCCTCCGGCCCCGCGCAGACGCGCGAGGTCAACCATAGCCTCCTCGGCGAAGCGCTGCTGACGCTCAGGGATCCGCCGCTCAAGGGACTGTTCATCAGCTCGAACAATCCGGCCGTGACCTGCCCCGACACGCGCAAGGTCAAGCAGGGCCTGTCGCGCGACGATCTTTTCACCGTCGTGCACGATCCCATGCTGACCGACACCGCCAGATATGCCGACATCGTGCTGCCGGCGACGACATATCTGGAGACCTCCGACTTCTACCGCAGCTACGGCAGTTACTACATCCAGTTCGCGCCGGCCGCGGTGCCCCCTCAGGGCGAGGCGTGGTCCAATATGCGCCTCGCACAGGAGCTCGCGCGTCGCATGGGGCTCGAGGACGAGATCTTCCGCCTCACTCCGGACGAGATCCTGCCGAAATTCTTCGAGGGGGCGAAAGGTGCGGTCGCCAAGATCGATCCCAAGCGGCTGCTCGATCACCGCGCCATCAAGGCGGCGCCCGAAGGCGTCGGGCAGGAGTTCCGTACCAAATCGGGCAAGCTCGAGATCTACTCCGCGGAGCTCGCGGCGAAAGGCGTGCCGCCCATGCCGATCTGGGAGCCCGATCCGCAGGAGGAGCAGGACGCGGCCAAATGGCCCCTCAAGCTGCTGACCACGCCTGGCTACTTCCAGTCGCATACGGCGTTTTCGGCGAACGCGTTTCTGCGCAAGCGCGAGGGCGAGCCCTGCTGCGTGCTCCACCCGAGCGACGCGGCCCGCCGGGGCTTGAAGGGCGGCGAGAGCGTGCGGCTCTTCAATGACCGCGGCGAAGCGGGCCTCATCCTCAAGGTGAGCGACGAGATACGGGAAGGCGTCGTGCTGGTCCCCGGCCAGCGGCCCGAGGCGGAGGCGGTCTTCGGCACCATCAACAACCTGTGCTCCGATCGCCTGACGGACATCGGAGCCGGCGCGACCTACCAGACCACGCTTCTCGAGGTGGAAGCGTGGGAGAAGCCGGCAAAACTCGCGGCCGCCGAATAGTCACTTCCGCCTGTCACGTTGGCATCGCGCGATCCGGGGCGCAGCAAATGAAGGGGCCTGCTGTGGCCGGCCTCAAGGCTCGATCAAGGCGCGCCAGGAAATAACGGCCAACTCCCTTTGGCGACATTGGAGCTTGGCCACCCCTGACCGGCCGAAAGTTGCGTCATTCCGCCGAGGGCCGCTCCCGGAAGCCTCTCGAGGAGATCGCAGACCGGGCCTGACCGGTCAGTTCCGGCGCATGGCGTCCCACCAGGGGCAGACGCCGGTCATCTTCTCGTAATTGCCGTCGATCACCTGCACCGGCGCGTGCCGCAGCTTCTGCGCCGGCATCTCCGGGCCGCCCAGGGCCTCGAACAGCCCCTGATGACCCCACATGCTGCCAACGGTCGGCATCTCCACCGGCTGCCAGGTCGCGTCGTCCACCTCGCGTCCGCCCCAGCCGCACTCCACCAGGAATTCGCCGGGCGTGTGCATGTAATAGGAGAGCATCAGGTCGTTCGGATGCCGCCCGAGCTTCGCCGCGATCCGCTCCGGCTCGGCGCGCACCATGTCGTAGCCCTGGCCGACATCGTCGAGCGAGAAGAACTCCACCATCAGATGATGCATGCCGTTCCCCGGCGCGCCGACGATGGCGATGCTGTGGTGGCGTCGGTTGGCATGCAGGAAGTAAGCGGGGATCGGCGTGCGCATATAGTCGCTCACCTTGAAGCCCAGCAGCTCGCAATAGAAGGCGCGCGCCGCCTCGATGTCCTGCACCGCCACCAGCGCGTGCCCCATGCCCTGCGCGCCGGTGCGGAAGCCCGCGATGTCGCGGGAGGGTTTGAACGGCGTGTCGGCGATCATGGCGCCGTAGAACGCCTCCAGCCGATTGCCGGCCGGGTCGGCGAAGGAGATCAGCCCGGCCACGCAGCGCTGGTCGGCCAAGGCGGCCGGCTCGCGCTTCAGCGCGACCCCTGCCGTCTCGAGGCGGGCCGCCAGCGCATCCAGCGCCGCGGCATTCGCCACCTCCCAGCCGAACAGCTGGGTGCCCGGCGCGATGGCGCGATCGACGAACAGACGCTGCTTGCGGTCATCCATGCGGAAGGCGCGCGTGCCGCCGCCGCGGTCCACCTCCTGCATCCCGAGCCAGGCGGGCGCGAAGGCGCTCCAGTCCTCGACCTTGTCCGACCCGACTCCCAGATAGCCGAATGCCTGTATTTCCACGGCGAGCCTCCTGTTTATACGTTTTCCGTTGAGCGTTTTGGGTCGATCGATGCGACGCTACACCGAAACGCGCCCGGATAAGAAGCCCGGTATCGAAACAACACGCCCCCTGCCGATCAGCCGGGCGCGCGCCGTCAACATCGTCGCGACGGGATCGGACGCATCGCTCGCTCAACGCGCGCGTGCGGGCCTCCTTCGGCATCACCGATGCGACGCTACGGCTGTCGATCGGGATCGAGGATACGCCGGACCTCATCGCGGATCTGGCGCAGGCGCTGGGGTTGCCTAGTGCAGCGAATCCGAAATTCGCATCACCTTGGAGCAACGCGCGGGGCGAATTTCGGATTCGAAAGCTGCACTAGCAAGTTATTGTTTCTAGTGTGGTTTTCGAATTTGAAGTTCCTACCGCGCGCATGCCATCCATGTGATAGGAACTTCAAATTCACCACACTGGAGCTCGGACACGGCTGGGGGCGGGCAACGCAGAGTCCGGTTGGTCTCGGCGCGAGCCTGATTTCGATCCTCGACGCCGCCATCAAGCCCTGCGAGGCCCGGTCAAAAATTCGAGCAGCTCGAGCCGACGATCCCGAAGATGGTGAAGTCGCGACATGCGAGGCCGGGATGCCTCGGATCCGGATATCTGTCCGACGCCTCGCGCTTGGTGTAGGCGTATTGCCAGCCGAAACGGAGCATGCACTGCTTATATGCGTCGGGCGTTTCTTCGCCGTTCTGGACCACCCCCGACGCTGCGATCGCAATAGCGCGTGGCCTCCTGCAAGGCCGCATCGCCTCGTGGCCTCTTCGAGACGTCGTTGTAGACCGAGGTTTGCGCCTGGGCTCCGAACGTGCCGAGCGAGAAAATTGCCGCGGCAATGCCTGCGCAAGACCAGATCCTTCGCATCCGAACCTCCGGCTCGACTATCGGTTCAAAATCAACCGACAGTCGAATATTTAGTCGGCTCTCCCTTAAACTCTCATGGCGCCGACATGTTGTTTTCGTTAGCTTCGGCCCGGTTGGACTTCGGGGCGGAGGATGCTCGACATGCTTTCGATCGAGGCGGACAAGTCGTAGCTCTCGTCGAACGAGACCGTTGCGCGGTAGCGCGGCTGAAAACTCGTCCGCTCGGCCTCATGGAATAGGGGCCCAGGCGGTGAAGGCTCGACGATGGAGGAGCCCTGTGGCGACCCTGGCGCGTGCGCTGTTCTTGATCTGGCTATCGGCGTCCTGGGGCGCGGCGGCATCGAGCCTCAACATCGAGGAGCCCCAACGCTTCGAGGAGGTCGAGCGGGGTGGCTTCACGTTCGGCGAGGTCGTCCTCGGCAAGCCGAGCGCCGGAGCCGACAATGCGGCGCTCTACCGAGAGCCGGCCTATCGGTCGATCGTCGACAACCTCGCCGCGGATCTCCTTCAGCTGAGGAGAAGCGATCCGCAGCTAGGCCTCACCATGAAGACGCCGCACCGGATGTTCGACGCGGCCTGGCTGCGCTCGCCTGCCGCCCGGTTCGAGCTTGTCGGCGTCATCAATCGCATGGACCGGGACGTATTCGCGCCGGGCAGCTGCGGCGAGATCCGCTTCATCTATCGCCTGGCCTATCGAAAGGCGGAAGCCGCCGGCAGCATCTATTCGCGCCTGCCGATGACTGCGAATGTGGTGTTCCTGCTGCCCGGCGAGGCCGATCGCTGCGGCGCGCTGGCGCGCCAATGGAGCGCCGATGTCGATCTTCCGGCGTTCGGCGAGGGGATCTTGAGCCGCCAGCACCTGAAGTCGGTCGAGTTCAATCTGCAGGCCGTGCGCTGGCCATCGACCGTCAGGCCCGATTGGGCAGGCTATGCCGAATATCTTCTGCGCGTGTTTCACCTCGAGGGCGATCGCTTCGTGCTGGCCGGGCTCGAGAACACGCCCGACGTGCAGAGGCTCTCGGCAAGCCCATCGCTGAAGCTCGAGCTGATCGATTGGCTAAAGGAACCGGCGCATTTCCAGGCGATCGATGACGGCATCGCGCAGTTGCCTGAGGCGTTTCTCGCCCGTAAGGCGACCTCGGTCGCGCTCGACGGCACGCATCGCCTGGCCAATATGCCGTTTACCCAGATCTTCTCCGAAGCCGAGCTCGCCGATCTGCCCTATGCGGGCGGCCGCACGGTGCGTTCGCCCCATGGCTTGTTGACGAGGTTGAACGACATGTCGTGCACCGGCTGTCACTCCGGGCGGACGGTGGCGGGGTTTCACTTCCTGGGCAGCGACCGCGCCGAGACCGACGCCGTCAATGCCGTCGCGGTAGGGGCATCTCCGCATTTCCTGCTCGACCAGCCGCGGCGGACCGCCTATGTCGACGCGCTCGCGGCAGGCGCGCGCCCGCTCGCCGCCCGCCCGCTATCGGTTCGCGCCGATCAGGGCGAGGGCGGCTTCGGGTCCCATTGCGGGCTCGGCGATCCCTCATTTGCTTCATGGACCTGCCGCCCCGGGCTTCGCTGCGAGCCGGTCACGCTCGACGACAAAGTCCGCCGCACCGGCGTGTGCCTGCCGCAGACGCCGATAGCGGGATCGGCCTGCCAAGCGGCGCGCCTCGTCTCGGACCGCGATCCGCATCGGGATCGATTGATCGAGCCAAGGGAGATGGGTTGCGGGCCGTCGGCGGTCTGCGAAAGCGCGGCCGTCGGCTTTCCTTCAGGGATGTGCTCAGGCGGTTGCTCGGACCTGAAGCCGGGCGAGACCTGCGGGACCATCGCGATCCTGCAGGGCTTCAATGACTGCCTTGCGGCGGGTAAGCCGTTCGTTGCTTGCCTGCGCGACAATGTGCGGCCAGCGGCCCTCAAAGCCTGCAGCGAGGCCGTGCCGTGCCGCGACGATTTCATCTGTGCGCGGACGCCGCAGGGACAGGGAGCCTGCATACCGCCGTACTTCCTTTTCCAGCTTCGAGTCGACGGCCACCCCTCACCGGGGTGATGCTGCATAACGGGTAGGAATTGACGCTGGTCACCCAAGCGGGCTTTCGGGCGTCTTCCCACGCAATCGGCACCGGGACGCGCGTTACCCGGCATGGTTCGCTGGAGCGCAGCAGCTCCCGGCGCTTCCACTCGCGCGGGCCTCCTGAATCGGAGGACAAGGCACGTCCCCATAAGAACAGAATACGCAGCAATCGCCTGCCTTCGGCTTCAGCAGCACCCCACACCCTTTGCAGTCATAGAAGAACTGGCAGGCATCTGTCGGCATGGCCTCCGTCTCTCGATGGCCGCAGACCGGGCAGGTGATCGTCGAGGTGAGTGTCATCAGGTTACCCTCATCAATCGCAGCAGGACGGGCTTTATGTCCCATGCGATCGCGATCGCCACCATCGGCGTCGCGATGCCAAGAAGGACGGCCGGCATGCTTGAGCGGCGCGCCGGAGTGCATGCCGAGCCTGTCTCATGGCTCGTCGAACATTTACGCCACCACAGCAACCACCCTCCGGCGAGCGCGAGCCCCCCGAGGGCAATGAGTGGCATCCCAAGGAAGCTCACAACCTCAAGCACGGAGAACACTCCTGCCCCCGCCCCTAGCCCTCCGAGCGGCCATCGCACCACGCAGCAGGAGGAGGCGAGCACCGCCCCAAGCCCAGCGCCGCGCCCACGGCAGCGAACGGCCCCGACGGTCCCTTGGCCAGGCCGATAGTTCGATCGGAAGCGCTTCACGCAGAGCCACGGCTCCTTACCTCATTCCGATTTCGGGTAGTTTGCATCCCGTAGTCGCTACGGGATCAAGCGGAATCTCATCACGACAATGCGAGGCCGCCTCCCGCCCGGAATTGTGATGGCGTGCATTCGAATCCTGCTAAGCTCCGGGGGAGGCACTTGCTTAGATCGGAGGAGAAGCGAGATGCGCGTCAATCCGCCCGTGGACATTTTCGCCTTCCTGACCGGTCCCTCCTATAGCGAGCCCGTCTTCATGACGATCCTCTATTGGGTCGTCATGCTCGCAACCTTTGCGGTCGCGATAACCGCCGCGCTCAAGCTCGAAGGCCAGGCGAGCTTCTATCATAT
>JBIOEJ010000193.1:0-8043 GCA_044445965.1 Hyphomicrobiales bacterium | reverse complement strand
CGCGACTACGCGCAGGGCAAGCTCCTGCCGCGCGTCACCTCGGCCTATCTCGAGGAGCGCTTCGACCGCGAGATCATGAACGAGATGGGGGCGCTCGGCCTGCTCGGCTCGACCATCCCGGAGACCCATGGCGGAGCGGGGCTCGGCTATGTCTGCTACGGCCTTGCGGCGCGCGAGGTGGAGCGCGTCGATTCCGGCTATCGCTCGGCCATGAGCGTGCAATCCTCGCTCGTGATGCATCCCATCCATGCGTATGGCGATGATAGCCAGCGCAAGGCCTATCTGCCGAAGCTCGCGACCGGCGAATGGATCGGTTGCTTCGGCCTGACGGAGCCGGAGGCGGGCTCCGACCCCGGCTCGATGCGCACGCGGGCCGAGAGGATCTCGGGCGGCTATCGCCTCACCGGCTCGAAAATGTGGATCACCAACGCGCCGATCGCCGATATCGCGGTCGTCTGGGCGAAGTCGGCCGCGCATGAAGGCAATATCCGCGGCTTCATCCTGCAGCGCGGCATGAAGGGTTTCTCGACGCCCAAGATCGAGAAGAAGCTGTCGCTGCGCGCCTCGGTGACCGGCGAGGTGGTGATGGAGGGCGTCGAAGTGCCGGAGGAGAACCTCCTGCCGAATATATCGGGCCTGAAAGGGCCGTTCGGCTGCCTCAACCGGGCGCGCTATGGCATCGCCTGGGGCTCGATGGGCGCAGCGGAAGCCTGCTTCCATGCGGCGCGCGACTATACGCTCGCCCGCAAGCAATTCGGCCGTCCGCTCGCCGCCAACCAGCTTGTCCAGAAGAAGCTCGCCGACATGCAAACCGAGATTTCGCTAGGCCTGCAGGCGGCGCTGCGGGCGGGCCGGATGTTCGACGAGGGCAAGCTGTCGCCGGAGACGATCTCGCTGATCAAGCGCAATAATTGCGGCAAGGCGCTCGACATCGCCCGCACGGCCCGCGACATGCACGGCGGCAACGGCATTTCGGCCGAGTTCCACGTGATGCGCCATCTCACCAATCTCGAGACCGTGAACACCTATGAGGGCACCCATGACGTGCATGCGCTGATCCTCGGACGCGCCATCACCGGGATCCAGGCGTTTTCGTAGGCGAGATTCTCCTGAGCAAGCTCCGCAGCATCGACACACGAGCACGTGCGATCCGCTACGCAGGTGCCGAGCTTCCTCCCGAGACCGCGTAGCTCGTTCGCGCCAAGCTTGCTGCCCTGATAACAATCTGAAGTTCGGGGACACTCCTTTCAACACATGCTGGGCTTATTCCGATGTCTGAACCACGCGTCCGTAGCGGCGGCCAAATCCTCGTCGACCAGCTCCTCGTCCAGGGCGTCGAGCGGGCGACCTGCGTGCCGGGCGAGAGCTATCTCGCCGTGCTCGACGCGCTGCATGACGCGGCAATCGACGTCCTCGTCTGCCGCCAGGAAGGCGGCGCGGCGATGATGGCGGACGCTTACGGCAAGCTCACCGGGCGCCCCGGCATCTGCTTCGTGACGCGCGGACCAGGCGCCTCGAACGCCTCGCCCGGCATCCATATCGCGATGCAGGATTCGACGCCGATGATCGTCTTCGTCGGCCAGGTCGAGCGCGGCATGCGCGAGCGCGAGGCCTTTCAGGAGCTCGACTACAAGGCGGTGTTCGGCACGATGGCCAAATGGGCCGTGGAGATCCAGGATGCCGCCCGCATCCCCGAGATCGTGGCGCGCGCCTTCCGCGTCGCGACGCAGGGGCGCCCGGGCCCGGTCGTCATCGCGCTCCCAGAGGATGTGCTCACCGATATGGCGACGGTCGCCGACGCGCCGCGCATCGAGCCGGCGCAAGCCTCGCCCGGCGAAGCCGAGATGGCGAAGCTCAAGGCGCTGCTGGCTGGGGCCGAGCGCCCGCTCGTGATCCTCGGCGGCTCGGGCTGGTCGCAGGAAGCATGGGCGGCCATGGTCCGCTTCGCCGAGCGCTTCGATGTGCCGGTGACCACGACATTCCGGCGCGCCGCCCTGTTTCCGGCGGATCACGCAAATTACGCGGGCGATCTCGGCGTCGGACCGAGCCCGAAGCTCGCCAGACACGTCAAGGAAGCCGATCTCGTCCTGCTCGTGGGCGGGCGTTTCTCCGAGCAGCAATCGGCGTCCTATACGCTGCTCGACGTGCCGGTGCCGAAGCAGAAGCTGGTGCACGTCCATCCGGATCTCGGCGAGCTCGGGCGCGTCTACCAGCCGGCCCTGGCCATCAATGCGACGCCGACCGCATTCGCTGCGGAGCTCGACAAACTGGCGAGACCGAACCGGCTCAGCTGGCGCGAACGCACGCAAGCCTTGCGCACCGAATACCTCGACTGGACCGGCAAGCCACGCGCCTTGCCGGGCGCCTTCCAGCTCGGCGAGGCGATGGTCTTCCTGCGCGACCGGCTGCCGCCGGACGCCATCGTGGCGAACGGCGCCGGCAACTATGCGACCTGGGTGCATCGCTATTACCGCTTCCGCCGCCCGCGCACGCAGCTCGCTCCGACCTCGGGCTCGATGGGCTACGGCACCCCCGCCGCCGTGATGGCGAAGCGGCAATGCCCGGACAAGATCGTGGTCGCGCTCGCCGGCGATGGCTGCTTCCTGATGAACGGCCAGGAATTCGCGACCGCCGTGCAATACGACTTGGCCGTCATCGTGATCGTCATCGACAACGGCATGTACGGCACGATCCGCATGCATCAGGAGCTGCACTACCCGCGCCGCGTCTCGGGCACCGCGCTCAAGAACCCCGATTTCGCCGCCTATGCCAGGGCCTTCGGCGGCCATGGGGAACGGGTGGAGCGCACGGACGAATTCGCGCCGGCCTTCGAGCGGGCGCTGGCTAGCGGCAAACCCTCGATCCTGCACTGCATCGCCGATCCCGAGGCTTTGACACCGGCGCGTACCCTCTCCGAGATCAGGGCGGCGGGCGAGAAGGCGGCGGCCGTATAGGCAACAGCGCGAGAACGAGGGAAGGCAGGCGAGGCATGCTGGAGGTCGAGAGGCCGGCCGATATGGCGGCCCATGTGGGCAAGGAGCTCGGCAGGAGCGAATGGCTGACGGTCGATCAGGCCATGATCGACCGTTTCGCCGAGGCGACCGGGGATCATCAATGGATCCATGTCGATGTCGAGCGCGCCAAGCGCGAGATGCCGGGCGGCAAGACCATCGCGCATGGCTATCTCACTTTGTCGCTCGTGCCGCGCCTGTCGTACACCATTTTCAAGATCAAGAAGCGCTCGCGCGGCATCAATTACGGCTCGAACAAGGTTCGATTCCTCAATCCGGTGGCCGCAGGCAGCCGGGTGCGGCTGGTGCAAGGCCTCAAGGCCGTCGAGCCGATCGAGGGCGGCCAGCGGCTGATCTTCGAGGCCAAGGTCGAGATCGAGGGCGAGGACCGCCCTGCGCTGATCGCGGAGACCATCGCGCTCGCTTATGATTGAGCGAAGAGGCGCCAAACCCCGAACACGCCAATTTCCGAACCCTTGCCGGCGGCACGTCACCTCGCCTACATCCCGCCCATGAGCGCCGGCGAAGACCTGCCCCCGATCGAAAATGAGAGCGAGGACGTCGAAGAGGCGCCTGCCCTCGTCGATCCTGCCGAAGACAATGCCGAAGGCGAGGCTTCGCTTGCCGGCGTGCTCGGCGCAGGCGCCGCGGTCATCCGCCGCCAGTTGAAGAGCGCGCCCAATGCACCGGGCGTCTACCGCATGGTCGCGGCGAATGGCGATGTCCTCTATGTCGGCAAGGCGCGCAATATCCGCGCCCGCATCGCCGCCTATGCGCGCGGCCAGGCACACACCAACCGCATCACCCGCATGATTTCCGAGACGGCGGCGATGGAATTCGTCACCACCGGCACCGAGACCGAGGCGCTGCTGCTCGAGGCCAATCTGATCAAGCAGCTCAAGCCGCGCTACAATGTGCTGTTGCGCGACGACAAGTCCTTCCCCTACATCCTGGTCACCAAGGACCATGTGTCGCCGCAGATCACCAAGCATCGCGGGGCGCGCAACAGGCCGGGCGATTACTACGGACCCTTCGCCAGCGTCTGGGCGGTCAACCGCACCTTGAACGCGCTGCAACGCGCCTTCCTTTTGCGCTCCTGCTCGGACTCGTTCTACGAGAACCGATCACGGCCCTGCCTGCTGTTCCAGATCAAGCGCTGCGCCGCGCCCTGTACCGGCGAGGTGTCGCACCAGGCCTATGCGGAGCTCGTCGGCGAGGCGCGCGATTTCCTCTCGGGCAAGAGCCGCGCCGTGCGCGCGCGCCTCGGGGCCGAGATGCAGGGGGCGTCGGACGCGCTCGAATTCGAGCGCGCGGCCCGGTTGCGCGACCGCATCGCCGCCCTGTCCGCCATCCAGGCGAGCCAGGACATCAACCCGCAATCGACCGAGGAGGCCGATGTCTTCGCGCTCGCCCGCCAGGCCGGCCATGTCTGCGTCGAAGCCTTCTTCTTCCGCAACTTCCAGAACTGGGGCAATCGCGCCTATTTTCCGAAGGCCGATCCATCCTTGCCGGATGCCGAGGTGCTAGGGGCTTTCCTGGCCCAGTTCTACGACGACAAGCCGACGCCGAAGCTCATCTTGCTGTCGCATGAGATCGACGAGCAGGAGCTGCTGCGCGAAGCGCTCGCCGCGCGCGCCGGCTCGCGGCTCGATATCATCGTGCCCAAGCGCGGCGAGAAGCGCGACCTCGTGGCGCATGCCACGAAGAACGCCGCGGAAGCCTTGGCGCGACGTCTCGCCGATACCGCGTCGCAAGAGAAGCTCCTGGCGGCCGCGGGCGCCGCCTTCGGTCTCGAGAATGCGCCGCGCCGGGTCGAGGTCTACGACAATTCCCACATCATGGGCACGAACGCCATCGGGGCGATGATCGTCGCCGGCCCGCAAGGCTTCCTGAAGACGCATTACCGCACCTTCAACATCAGGTCTGAAGAGCTGACGCCCGGTGATGATTACGGGATGATGCGCGAGGTGCTGAAACGGCGCTTCACCCGGCTGGTGAAGGAGAATCCGAGGGGCGAGGCCCCTTCCCTTGTCGAAGGCGACGCCTCTTCGGCTTTTGTCGAGAGTGGGGAGAGATCGCCAGGGACGCCCGAAGCGCGCCCGTCCGGCGGTTTGACGGGTGACGCAAGGTCTCCGGGCTTCGCGGAAAGCACCGAGGGGCCGGTAAGCGGCGAGGCCGGCGGTCGCGATCCATCCCAGTCTCTCACCCCTCCTTCGCCCCGCAAGCGGGGTGGAGCTGACGAGTCGGCGATCTATTCGACGCAGGTGGCGACGCCGTCGACAGCTCCCATCGATCACGACCCCGACGCCTTCCCGGCCTGGCCGGACCTCGTCATCATCGACGGCGGTCGAGGGCAGCTGCAGGCGGCGCTCGACACGCTGACGGAGATCGGCGTCGCCGACGTGCCGGTGGTGTCGATCGCCAAGGGGCCCGACCGCGATGCGGGACGCGAGCAATTCTACCTGCCAGGCCGTCAGCCTTTCCGGCTCGAGCCGCGCGATCCGGCGCTCTATTTCATGCAGCGCCTGCGCGACGAGGCGCATCGTTTCGCCATCGGCACGCATCGCGCCAAGCGCTCGCGCGAGCTGATCCGCAGCCCGCTCGACGAGATCGGCGGCGTCGGCCCGCGCCGCAAGCGGGCGCTGCTCTTGCATTTCGGCACCGTCAAGGCGATCGAGCGCGCCTCGCTCGAGGATCTGGCGCACACGCCGGGCGTGAACGAAGCGACCGCGAAGGCCGTTTACGGCTTCTTCCATCCGCAGCCGTGAATGCGCTGCTCGGGAGTCGGGAGGGACTGTGATGGTCGTGCGCGGCACGTGCCTATGCCGAACGGTCGGCTACCAAGTCGAGCTGCCGTTCCACAAATTCGTCAAGTGCCACTGACTCGCGCGCCGTTTGGCTCTCCGAGGCAGGCGATCTGCCCGCGGACGCCGACTGATGACGCCGAAGCCGTTCAAATTGCCGTGTCGGTCGTGGCGCAGCCTCGGAAGATCGCGTATGCGCTCGCTACTTGAGCGTGGTCGTCCGCTGGCGGCCTGGCCAAGGCAATCGCAAGCGAGGACCATCATGATCACGCTCTACGGAATGACGAGCCCCAATGTGGTGAAGATCATCATCGCGCTCGAGGAGCTCGAGCTCCCCTATCACTTGCAGACGGTCGACGTCTTCGGCGGAGAGCAATTCGACGCCGCGTTCGTCAAGCTCAACCCGAACGCCAAGGTTCCGGTGATCACCGATTCCGACGGCCCCGGCGGTAAGCCCTATACGCTGTTCGAATCGGGCGCCATCCTGCTCTACCTCGCCGAGAAGACCGGCAAGTTGCTTCCGGCCGAACGCCGGGCGCGCTACGACGCCATCCAATGGCTGATGGTGCAGCTGACGGGCGTCGGGCCGATGTTCGGCCAGTTCGTGCATTTCCTCCGCTTCGCCGCGCATGGAAACGATTATTCGCTGAGCCGTTACCGCACCCAGGTCAAACGGCTCTGCGAAGTCCTCGATGCGCGGCTCGCAGAGGCCGCCTATCTGGGCGGCGGCGAATATACGATCGCCGATATCGCGACCTTCCCCTGGGCGCGCAATCTGAAGCTGCTCATCGGAGACGGCGCCGCCGCCTATCCCAAGATCATGGCCTGGGTCGATATGATCGAGAAGCGCCCGGCCGTGACGCGGGCGCTCGCCGCGCTCGAGAAGATGCGCGCCACGCTCACCCCCTTCGACAAGGCGGCGCCGGAGCTCATCGACAAGGTGTTCGGACGCGGCAAGCACGCCATGGCGTGAGGCTCGTTCATCTGGGCTCGTTCATCTGGGCTCGGTCGACAGGAAGGCGATGTCGCTGCCTTCGATGACGGCGCAGGTGAGACGGCCGGTGGCATAGGCTCCGGTATCGACGTTCACCCGGTTCGGCCAGAGCTCGGGCTCCGGGACCGGGGTGTGCCCATGCACGATCGTCATGCCGAAATCATGGGCCCAATAGAGGAACTCGTCGCGGATCCAGATCAGGTCCTGCGGGTCCTGCGCCTCGAGCTCGACGCCCGGCCGCACGCCCGCATGGCAGAAGAAGAAATCGCCGATCGAACCCGAGAATTTGAGCGACAGGAGGAATTCCTGATGCGGCGGCGGCAGCGCCGCCAGGAAGGCCGTGCGCGCTTCGCCGAAGCCGCGGCCGAAGCGGAACTCGCCGGTGTCCACTCCATAGGAGGCAAGCGTCTCGATGCCGCCGAACAGGCGCCATTGATGGCCGTCCCGCGGATCGATGAGGAAGCGCAGCAGCGCCTCCTCATGGTTGCCCATGAGGAAGATCGAACGGTGTCTTTGCTCGGCGAAGCGGATGAGCAGGTCGATGACCTCGCGGGAGGAAGGACCGCGGTCGACATAGTCGCCGAGCCAGACCACGGTGACGGACTGCGGCGGAAAATGCGCCGCATGCACCGCAATGATGTCCTGCATCTCCTCGAGGAGGTCGGCGCGGCCATGGATGTCGCCGACCGCGTAGACCCGCTCGCCGGGGGGCAAGCTCCTCGGGCCCGCTGGGCGCGCCCGCTCCGAGGCTGCCTGGCCCCGTCCATTGCCTATCGCATCGTCCATGAACCGCTCATGATTGGGGCATGCCCTCGGATTCGCGCCTGAATTTTCGCCAAATCCCGCTCCGGAAAGGCCCGCCCTCGACAAAACTCTCCCCCGACAAACTTTCTCCCGACAAACTTTCTCCCCGACTCTTGGCAAGGGGATGATCATCCTGGATCATGGCAAGCTGGTGTCCAGCCGATTCGCGAGGGAGGAAGCCCATGCCGCTCGACTATTGCCATCCGACCGCGCCGCATAAGAAGCTCCGCATGCCGAACTGGTATGTGTCGGGCCTGATGATGGACCGCGCCCTCGACGCCGTGGCGCGCCGGGTGAAGAGCCTCGATCGCAAGCACGACATCCCGTATGTGGCCGGCTATTCCAAGGACGGCAAGACGATCTATATCGATCGTCACCTGCCGAGCGAGATGGAATATAAGGGCCGCAAGATCAACACCGACCGTTTCCT
>JBIOEJ010000192.1:0-8110 GCA_044445965.1 Hyphomicrobiales bacterium | reverse complement strand
CGACCAGATCGCCAAGGCCTTCGGCGGCCACGCCACCAATTGGCTGGGTTCCCAGGCGACGGCGCTCGGCGCCATCATGGTGGTGACCGTGTGGAAGGAGGCGGGCTTCTTCATGATCTTCTATCTCGCGGCGCTGCAGCAGATACCGCCGGACCTGAAGGAGGCCGCCGCCATCGAGGGCGCCTCGCGCTTCACCTTCTTCCGGCGCGTCACCTGGCCGCTCCTGATGCCGGTGACCCTGTTCGTCCTGGTCAATGCCGTGATCAACGCTTTTCGTACCGTCGACCATATCTTCATCATGACCGGCGGCGGGCCGGACAATGCGACCAATGTGCTGCTGTTCCACATCTACGAGGTCGGATTCAAGTTCTGGGACCAGGGCTATGCGACGTCCATGACGATGGTGCTGCTCGCCATCCTCGGGACGCTCGCTTTGGTGCAGTTCCTGACGGCGGGGCGGAAGGTGCATTACCAGTGAGCCCGCTCGACCGCTCGACCCCGATCGCGCGCACGCTCGAAACCAGTGCCGCCTGGGCGCTCGGCCTGTTCTGGCTGGCGCCGCTCGCCTATGCGATCTGGACAGCATTCCACCCGGCCCTCTACGCGACCCATTTCGACATTTTCGCCCCGCTCACCCTCGAAAATCTCGACCGCGCCTGGCATGCCGCGCCCTTCGCGCGCTATTTCCTCAACACCATCATCCTGGTCACCATGATCGTCGGGTCGCAATGCGTGCTGTGCACGCTCGCGGCCTTCGCCTTCGCGCGCTTCACCTTCCGTGGGCGCGACTTCCTCTTCGCGCTGGTGCTGATCCAGCTGATGATCGCGCCCGAGATCCTCGCGGTCGCGAACTACCAGACGGTGCGGATGCTGGGCTTCGTCGATTCGCTGGTCGGCGTCGCCCTGCCCTACCTCACCTCGGCGTTCGGCATCTTCCTGCTGCGCCAAGCCTTCCTCGGCGTGCCGAAGGATCTGGAGGAAGCCGCCCGCATCGAGGGTTGCGGCACGCTCGGCGTGCTGTGGCGCGTCTATGTGCCGCTCGCCCGCCCCATCTATCTCGCCTATGGCCTGGTGCAGGTGAGCTTCCATTGGAATAATTTCCTGTGGCCGCTCATCATCACCAACTCGGTCGAGACGCGCCCCCTCACCGTCGGCCTCTCGGTGTTCTCCACGTCCGACCAGGGCATCGACTGGTCGGTGATCACGGCCGCGACCATCATGACCTCGGGCCCGCTGCTGATCGGCTTCCTATTGTTCCAGCGGCAATTCGTGCAGAGCTTCATGCGAGCCGGGATCAGGTGATGTATCTGAAACCCCGTGCTTGACCCGAGGAGCGCGGCATGAATCCCGTGCGGCGGCCGCCAAATACTCGACCACATTCGCAAACCGGCACCGACACCAATGATCGCGCCTCCCGTAAGGCGTCCGGGATAGAAGGGTCTTTTAATCCTCAAGATCCGGCTTGAAGGGCATCAAAAAAAGACGACGCGAACGCCGCTACCACGGCAGCATGGTCCAATTGCCCGGTTACAATCCTCCTCGCGTTTATCCAATCCGCTCGATCATCGCCTACGAAATCCGCCAGCTTCCTTCCCGCGAACACCCCACGCATTAACCCTTCTATCAAGATCGCAACGCTGTTGTTCAACTCCAGGGCTAACTGCGGGTTCCCATAGAGGTCAACACCGATAATTTGCCCCATTAATCTGTAGTTCTGTGCCCAAGTTAACTGAAGTATGCCACGCCCGTAGTACACGTTACCGTTACTTGGGTCTGGAGAACCATACGGCCGGCCGCCTCCGCGTCCATATTCCTCGATCGGGTGCATAGTTCCCGCCGTCTCCTGGTACGCCGTAGCCAATATGTAGGCCAGCATACGGGAGTCGGAGCCCTGGTATTTCGTTTGCCAATAATCCAGGATGGCATGAATACCTTGCATTTGCGATACAGTTAGGTTTGAAATAAACTTTTCTTTGATAGAAGCGTAGAAAGCATCTTTGTTTACCGTGAATACAAATTTTGGTGTTGACGCTCGCGGAGCATTGACGTCTGACAAGGCGGATTGAGATTGTGAAACTGGCGCCCGAGGATCAGACGCCACACTTCTATTGCCCTCAACATATCCAACTTCATTGTACGCCCACTTCAAATTCCTAGCGAGCCTGTCCATTTCTACTTGATTTTTCCCTTGTGCGACCTGTTGCCAATCCGATTCCATCTGATCGATTTGCTTTCGAATTTCGAGTCTATGCCCCCTCAACGCTTCTCGGTAGTCAATCCACCCCTGTTTGAACTCTGTATCCGCCACAAAAGCGAAATATTCAGCAAACCTAATGCGCAATTCGATATCTTGATTGATTGCATTATTCAAAAAATCTTTCACATATTGATCCCGAAATTGTTCTTTTTTCAAAAGTTGCTCAGCTTCTTTGTTCGCTTGATCATTCTTGGATTGTGCCTGACTCTTGACATACTCCAGCGCCGCGGTAGCGAGCTGGAATAGCGGCGGGATCAACGCAATCGCGATCGCCACAAACACGCTGCCTAGTACGAACTTGCGGAAGTCGAGTTGGGCCTTGTAACGCTCGAACTCCAGCTTTTGCTGCTCCAGCCGGATTTCCGGCGAAAGGTCTGCATCGGCCATAACACCCGCCCCCTCAGGTTGCTGCGTGGCAGCGGCGACTTTCCGACGATTTCAAGAGAAAGGCAATGATGAGATCTCCCAACCAGGGAGGGTGTGGCGTAAATTGAATCGAGGATTGGTTCTAACGTGTGCACCAAGCTTAAGACCGCCAAGCCCGAATTTCGCGCGACGGCATCGCTGCGCTCTGTGTCTTTGGCTCCCATGCGGAGAACCGCCCGCTTCGGTTCCGATGTCGAGGTCTTCGTGCGCTTGACCGATCGCAAAGGTTTCGGGCTTATGGGCGCCTACGACATCTTGCGCGCCGCCGGGGAGAGAGATCGTTTATGGTAGGCGACACGGGCTATCTGTCCAAGTATGTTCGCCAGCAGGTAGACCGGGAGGCCGCTGGAGGTTCTATCATGGTTCATGACCCTCTATGACCTGAAGCCGCGTTTCCAGGCGCTGCTGCGCCCGATCGCGGCGTGGCTCGCCAAGGCCGGCATCACGGCAAACCAGGTCACGCTCGCGGCGGCCGCGGGTTCGGTTGTCATCGGTCTCGTGCTCGGCTTCTGGCCGGAGCGCCGAGCGCTGTTCCTGCTGTTGCCGCTCTGGCTATTCATCCGCATGGCGCTCAATGCCATCGACGGCATGCTGGCGCGCGAGTTCGGCCAGAAGAGCCGGCTCGGCGCCTATCTCAACGAGCTTTGCGACGTGGTCTCGGACGCGGCGCTGACGCTGCCTTTCGCGCTCGTGGCGCCCTTCGGGATGGCTTCGGTGGTCGCAGTGGTGCTGCTCGCCATGCTGGCCGAATATGCGGGCGTGATGGGCCCGCTCGCCGGCGCCGAACGGCGCTATGACGGGCCGCTCGGCAAGAGCGACCGTGCCCTGGTCTTCGGCGCGCTCGGCCTGTGGACGGGGCTTCATCTGCCGATGCCGGAGTGGCTCGCTTGGCTCATGCCGCTTCTCGCGATTTTATTAGCCGTCACCGTTTGGAACCGGGTGCGCCGGGGAATCGCCCAGATTGAGCGGCAATAGCGCCGCACAAGGCGAAAAGAGCGAGGGGCGATGCGGCAGGTGGAAGACCGAAGCTTCACGACCCATGACGGCGTCGAGCTGTTCTACCGCCGCTGGCCGGCGGCGGAGCCGAAAGCACGCAGCGCCATCCTCCTCTTCCATCGCGGTCATGAGCATGGCGGCCGCATGGCACATCTCCCCGATGAATTGAACCTTCCGGAATTCGCCTTCTATGCCTGGGATGCGCGCGGCCATGGCCGCTCGCCAGGCGAGCGCGGCTTCTCGCCCTCGGTCGCGACGAGCGTGCGGGACGTGCAGAGCTTCGTCGACCATATCGCCATGACCGACGGCGTAGCGGTCGAGGACATGGCGGTCATCGCCCAATCGGTCGGCGCGGTGCTGATCGCGGCCTGGGCGCATGATTACGCGCCGAGGATCAGGGCGATGGTGCTCGCTTCGCCGGCCTTCTCGGTGAAGCTCTACGTACCCTTCGCGCGCCAGGGGCTGAAGCTGCGGCAAAGGCTGCGCGGCAATTTCTTCGTCGACTCCTATGTGAAGCCGCGCCTGCTCACGCATGACCGCGAGCGGATCGCGTCCTATCGAGCGGACCCGCTGATCACACGGGCGATCTCGGTCAATATCCTCACGGGCCTCTACGAGGTGGCGGAGCGCGTCGTCGCCGACGCACGCGCCATCACCATCCCGACGCAGCTGCTGATCTCGGGCTCCGATTGGGTGGTGCGCCATGCTCCGCAACACCGCTTCTTCGTCAATCTCGGCGCAGCGGTGAAGGAGCGCCATGTGCTCGAGGGCTTCTTCCACGATACGCTCGGCGAGCGCGACCGCGCCGCCGCCGTGGAGAAGGCACGCCGCTTCATCCTGGCTGAGTTCGACGCCCCGGCGCCAAGGCCGAACCTCCTCGACGCGGACAAGGCGAGCTTTACGCGCGACGAAGCGGAGGATCTCGCTTCGCCGCTGCCGGCGCTCTCGCCGCGCGGCCTCTACTGGACGGGAACTCGACTCGGCCTGAAGCTCGCCGGCTTACTGTCGAAGGGGATCGCGCTCGGCCGCAAGACCGGCTTCGATTCCGGCTCGACGCTCGACTATGTCTACCGCAACCGGCCGGCAGGGCTCGGCTCGATGGGGCGCGCCATCGACAAGAGCTATCTCGACTCGATCGGCTGGCGCGGCATCCGCCAGCGCAAGCTCCATGTCGAGGAGCTGATCCGCCTCGCCATGGCGAAGCTTCGCGAGGCAGGCGCGCCGGTGCGCGTGATCGATGTCGCGGCAGGCCATGGGCGCTATGTGCTCGAGGCGCTGACGGAAAGCGGTCCGAAGCCGGACAAGATCCTCTTGCGCGACTATAGCGACGTGAATGTCGAGGCCGGGACCAAGCTGATCGCCGAGAAGGGCCTCTCCGACATCGCCGTCTTCCGCAAGGGCGACGCCTTCGACCGCGCCGATCTCGCGGCCGTGACCCCGAAACCGACGCTCGGCATCGTCTCCGGCCTCTACGAGCTGTTCTCGGACAACGGCTTAGTCCGCGCTTCGCTCGGCGGGCTTGCCGACGCCATCGAGCCTGGCTCCTATCTCGTCTACACCAACCAGCCCTGGCACCCGCAGCTCGAGATGATCGCCCGCGCGCTCACCTCGCATCGCGGCGGGCAGGCTTGGGTGATGCGCAGGCGAACGCAGGCCGAGATGGACGAGCTCGTCAGGGTTTCGGGCTTCCGCAAGCTCGAGCAGCGCATCGATGAATGGGGCATCTTCACCGTCTCACTGGCCGTGCGGGAAGGCCCGAAAGTGGGCAAGACTTGAGCGCCATCGCCCCGGGCGTCACGGCCGCGATGGCCCAAGCTCGGTCCGTATCGCGCGCGTCGCTCTGGCTCGCTTGTCTCGGGACGTTGTTCTACCTCACCTACGGCACGGCGAACTGGCTCGCCTCGCTGCGCGCGCAAGTGCCGGAAGTGGTGTTCGATTGGGAACGTCAGGTGCCGTTCCTCGGTTGGACCATCTTGCCCTATTGGTCGACCAACGCCTTCTATGCGGCTTCGCTGTTCGTCTGCGCCACACGCCAGGAGCTCGACACGCATGGGCGCCGATTGCTGACGGCTCAGATCGTCGCGGTGCTTTGCTTCATCGCTTTCCCCTTGCGCTTCTCTTGGCCGAAGCCGGAGACGAGCGGTGTCTTCGGTTTCCTGTTCGAAGCGCTCGGCGCCTTCGACAAGCCCTTCAACCAGGCGCCTTCCCTACATGTGGCGCTGACGGTGATCCTGTGGAGCCTCTACCGCAGGCATCTGCCGCGCAGCGTGTTGCCATTCTTCCACGCCTGGTCGGTGCTGGTGCTCGTCTCGGTGATGACCACGTTCCAGCATCATTTCGTCGATATCCCGACGGGCGCTCTGCTCGGCCTCCTCTGCGTATGGGCTTGGCCCGACGAAGGCTCATCGCCGCTCGCGCACTTGCGCATGACGCAAGCCGCCGACCGGCGCCGGCTCGCGACAAGCTACGGCCTCGCCACGGCGATCATCGCGGGCGCGACACTGGGCGGCGTCGCGATTGGCCATGCCGGGCCCATGTGGCTCTGGGCTTTGTGGCCGGCCTTCGCCCTCACCATGGTGGCGCTCGCCTATTTCGCGATCGGCCCTGCATTGTTTCAGAAGCGGGCCGATGGCGCGATGAGCCTCTCGGCGCGCCTCCTGCTTGCGCCCTACCGGCTCGGCGCCTTCCTGAATTCGCGATTCTGGACACGCCATGACGCCGCGCCCGCGCCGGTCATCGATGACGTCTGGCTCGGCCGCTTCCCGACAAGCCGCGATCTCCGCCGAGGAGGCTTTCTCGGCGTCGTCGATCTCACGGCCGAATTCATGGCTCCGGCTTTCAGCGGCAATTGGCGGGCGCTGCCGATGCTCGACCTCGTCGCTGCGTCCCCTACGGAGCTCGCCTCGTCAGCCGATGCGATCGAGCGGGCGCGCTCCGCCGGGCCCGTCCTCGTCTGCTGCGCGCTCGGCTATGGGCGCAGCGTCGCCGCGGTCGCCGCCTGGCTGTTGCGCAGCGGCCGTGCGGCTTCCGTCACGAAGGCGATCGAAAGCCTGCGCGAGGCGCGGCCGCGCCTAGTCCTTTCTCCTGCTCAGCTCGCCGCGATCGAGAAGGCCGCTCGTGAGCCCTGACGACCGCGCCGCTTGCAGCGTCATGGCCGCGGTGCTGGCACGCGGCCATATGCTGCATCTCTTCTCGGCTCCACTGACGATCGCGTCTTTCATCGCCATCCCGGCGCTCACAGTCCTTGGAGGGGCGCCGCTCTTCACGATCGATGCCTCGGTCACCTTCATCGCGGGCCTGTGCGAAGCCTTCCTTGCCGCGCGTGTCGCGCTCGACGCCGACCTCTTCCGCGATCTGGCGATGGGTCATCTCGACCTCGATAGGCTCGACAGCGCCATGGACCGCCTGGGATTCGCATCGGAGCAAAAGGTCGGGCGCCCGCTCGAGGCGCGGCTCGACGGAGCGCTTCGTCTGTTGAGATTGCAGGCGGGCTGGCTGCTCCTTCAGCTGGCAACGACCGTCGCCGTCATGCTGCTCATCGGCATCATCGCGGTTATCGAATGGCGGAGACGAGGATGATCGCCGGCCTCTTCGCGCGCCTCCTCGCGTCGCTCGTTACCGGGCTCGCGCGCCTCGTTACCGGAGTGAGGCCCGACTGGCAGGGCTGCCTGCCGGAGATGCGCCAACGCATCTATTTCGCCAATCATGGGAGCCATGGCGACTTCGTGCTGATCTGGACGGTGCTGCCGCCGGCGCTGCGCGCCGTGACCCGCCCGGTCGCTGGCGCCGATTACTGGGACAGGCCCGGCCCGCGCCGCTTCATCGGCAGACAAGTGTTCAACGCCTTGATGATCGACCGCAACCCGAAGCCCGATGCGCCCCATCCGGTCGAGCTGATGGCGCAAGCCGTGAAGCAGGGCTCCTCGCTCATCCTGTTTCCGGAAGGCACGCGCAACACGACCGAAGAGCTGCTACTGCCCTTCCGCAGCGGGCTCTATCACCTCGCGCGGGCCGCGCCCGACATCGAGCTCGTGCCGGTCTGGATCGACAATATCTCGCGCGTCATGCCGAAGGGCGAGATGCTGCCGATCCCGCTCCTGTGCAGCGTCGTCTTCGGCGCGCCGATGCGGCTCTCGGCAGGCGAGGAGAAGGACGCCTTTCTGGCGCGCGCGCGCACCGCGCTGCTGGCGCTGCGGCCAAAGGAGGCTCACCCGTGATGAGACCCGTGCAAGATCAGCCGCCGGCCCGCCGTCGGCCGTATTGCGCCCCACCCGTAGCCTTCTCGCCACTCCCCCCGGCATCGTCTCCTGGGACGTTTGGCCCGATATTGGGAAGCCGGGGGTCGTGGGGGGAGGGAGATGCCCGGCGCTGGTTGCCTCCCTCCCGCCGCGAGCAAGGCGAGCGGTGGGGAGGGTGGCCCAACCCCGGGCT
>JBIOEJ010000191.1:0-8158 GCA_044445965.1 Hyphomicrobiales bacterium | reverse complement strand
GGGCCGGGCGAGAGCACCACGAGATCGGCCGGGTACTCGTCGAGGAAGCCTTCCCGCACCGGCGCCCGCAAGGTCGTCACCCTGGCGCCGCATTGGCGGAAATAGCCGGCGAGCATGTGCACGAAGCTGTCGTCATGGTCGATCAGCAAGAGGTCGAGGGCCTCGGCCGGTTTCGCGGCGCCGGCCGCGGCTTGCGCCTTGGGCGCGGCGCCCGCCTGCCTGATCGCGGCCAGCATCGCGGAGGCCTTGAGCCGCGTCTCACGCTCCTCCTCCTCGGGATCGGAATCGGCGAGCAAGGTGGCGCCGGCGCGCACCTCGGCGATGCCGTCCTTGATGCGGATGGTGCGCAAGGTCAGCCCGGTATTCAGGTCGCCGTTGAAAGGCACCATGCCGATCGCCCCGCCATACCAGGCGCGCGGCGAGCGCTCATGGTCCTCGATGAACTGCATCGCCCAGCGCTTCGGCGCGCCGGTCACCGTCACCGCCCAGGCATGCGACAGGAAGCCGTCGAGCGCATCGAGCCCCTCGGACAGCCGCCCCTCGATATGGTCGACGGTGTGGATGAGACGCGAATACATCTCGATCTGGCGCCGTCCGATCATGCGCACCGAGCCCGGCTCGCAGACACGCGACTTGTCGTTGCGGTCGACGTCGGAGCACATGGTGAGCTCGGCCTCGTCCTTCGCGGAATTGAGGAGCTTCCTCACCTGCTCGGCATCGGCGATGGCGTCGGCGCCGCGGCTGATGGTGCCGGAGATCGGGCAGGTCTCGATGCGCCGGCCGCCGGTGACTCGGACGAACATTTCAGGAGACGCGCCAATGAGATATTCGCCCTCGCTCAAGTTGATCATGAATCCGTAAGGGGCCGGGTTGATGCGCGAGAGCGCGACCGAGATGGCCGAGGGCGTCGCTTTGCAGCGCTCGAAGAAGGTCTGGCCCGGCACCACCTCGAAGAGGTCGCCGCGCCTGAAATGCTCGATCGCCTGGCGCACGATGCCCGCATACTCGCCCGGCTGGTGGTCGCAAGGACGCGGGTCGCTCTCGGCGAAGCGGAAGGGCGCTGCCGCGCCTCCCCGCGCGAGCCCCGCGGTCGAGCGGCCGGCGACCTCGAGCTCGTAGGCATAGCGCGTCGCCTTGGCGGCGTAATGGTCGACGACCACGACCTCGTCCGGCAGATAGAGCACGAGGTCGCGCTGGCGCTCGGGGCGCGCGATGCGCTTGCGGATCGGGTCGAACTGGAATGCGAGGTCGTAGCCGAAGGCGCCGTAGAGGCCGAGATGCGGGCATTCGGCATTGGCGAAGAGCGCGATCATGGCGCGCACCGCCGAAAAGGCGGTGGGCTGCTTGATGCGCTCCTCCTCGGTGAAGCGTTCCTGCGGCTCGCCCACCGTGAGCCTGATCGCGCCCGCCTCGCGCCGCAGCTGCGCCAGCCAGTCGGTGGCGGCCATGGCATCGGCGATGCCGGGCAGAAGGGCTTCGCCGCGCGGGTTGAGCGCTTCGATCTCGACCTCGCGGCCGCGCGCCGTGAGGCTCAAGGGCGGATCGACGAAGCCGACATCCCAGCGCGTATAGCGGCCGGGATATTCGTAATTCGACGAGAACACCGCGCCGCGCCGCGTATCGAGCGCCTCGCGGCAGGCGGCGATCGCTCGGGCGCCGTCGCCCGCATCGCGCGCCGAACGCCGCACCTGCACGCCGCCCCGCGTCGTGAAGGAAATCTCGCCTGCCGCTTCATTCATGACCGCAATCCTTCCGCGATGTGCTCTCGCCTGAGGGATCCGGTCGAGCGGGACCGCGTATGAACCGCCGGATACCTCCAGGCGGCCATTCCCGATCGTTCAGTCGCTCACAGGGGATGGCCGGCCGCTTTGCGCGACCAACGCCACATCCCGAAGTGACCGATGCTGCTCATGGCGCATGGTCTAACGCGGGACGGGGAGGGGAGCAAGCGGTGTACCGGCTCCTGCACCACATGGTGGGATACGATCGAAACGGCCCCTACAACAATGCAAGAAGAACTGGCATGCTTGGCGCGCAACCGAGGGGTCGGCGCCGCCGTCACCGGTCGGAATGAAGCAAGGGGAGAGGGACAATGACAACAGACCAATCCGGAGAGGGGCGCGCCGCCGCCATCCTGGCGCGCCTGGATCGGCTGCCGGGCACGCGGCATGTGTGGCTGCTCATCGCGCTGCTCTCGCTCGGCGGCATGTTCGAGTTCTACGACCTGTTCATGACCGCCTACGTCATCCCCGGCCTGATGAAGGCCGGGCTGCTCGCCAACGTGTCGGTCAGCATATTCGCCGGCCCCGCGCTGTTCGTCGCCGCGACCTTCACCGGTCTGTTCATCGGCACCGCCGCGTTCGGCTATGTCGCCGATAAATATGGGCGGCGGACCATCTTCACCTATTCGATGCTGTGGTACTGCGCGGCGACGCTGGTCATGGCCTTCCAGAATAGCGGTCTCGGGGTCAGCCTGTGGCGGCTGATCGCCGGCATCGGCATCGGCGTGGAGCTGGTCACGATCGACACCTACATCTCCGAGCTCGTGCCGAAGTCGATGCGCGGCCGCGCCTTCGCCTTCAACCAGGCCGTGCAGTTCTCGGTGGTGCCGGTGGTGGCGTTCATCGCCTATATGCTGGTGCCGATCAGCCCGTTCGGCTTCGACGGCTGGCGCTGGGTGGTCTTGATCGGCTCGATCGGCGCGCTCTTCGTCTGGTTCATCCGCCGCGCCGTGCCGGAAAGCCCGCGCTGGCTCATCAACCATGGACGGCTGGACGATGCCGAGGCGGTGACCGCCGCGATCGAGGCGAAGGTCGTCGCCGACCTCGGCGGCGCGCCCCTGCCGGTGCCGGCGGGCCATGCGGTGGAGAAGGCCGAGCCGCTCGGCCGCTTCGGCGAGATCTTCGAGCCGCCCTATCGCAGCCGCACCGTCATGCTGATGGTCTTCCAGTTCTTCCAGACCTTCGGCTATTACGGCTTCGCCGCCTGGGTGCCGACGCTCATTGCCCAGCAGGCCGGCATCAATCTCAGCGCGAGCCTGCTCTATTCGTTCATCATCGCCATCGCCAACCCCTTCGGCCCGTTGCTGGCCATGAGCTTCGCCGACAAGCTCGAGCGGAAATGGCAGCTGGTCGGCGCGGCCTGCTGCATCGGCATTTTCGGCGTGCTGTTCTCGTTCCAGAGCACGATGGCGTTGCTGATCCTGTTCGGCGTGCTGATCACGCTGTCGAACAACGTGCTGTCGTACTCGTTCCACAGCTATCAGACCGAGCTGTTTCCGACCCGGGTGCGCGCCCGCGCGGTCGGGTTCACCTACTCGCTCAGCCGCATCAGCACGGTATTCGCGAGCTTCATCATCGCCTTCTTCCTGCAGACCGCCGGCACCAAGGGGGTGTTCGGCCTGATCGCCTTCGCGATGGCGGTGGTGGTGATCTCGATCGGCGGCTTCGGCCCGCGCACGCGCGACCTGGAGCTTGAGCAGATCTCGCAGTGACCGGACCGGCCCGCGGTGCGCACCGCCCCGCGGGCCCGATTGCGGAGGCGTGTTCCTCGCATGCAAAGATGGGGTTCCCGCCATGAGCGAGGGCGGTAGCATCATCATGGCATCACGGTTTGATCAGACCGGCGAGGCGCGGCAGCCACAGGGCGATCTCCGGGAAGAACGTCGCCGCAAGCACGATCGCCAGCATCGCGATTATGAAAGGGGGTACTTCTCGAAAGATTTCCCATAGGGGCGTGCCTGTCAGCCCGCTCATGACGAACAGCAAGAGACCATGGGGCGGCAAGGTCAGTCCGACCATCATGTTGAGGACGACCACGATGCCGAAATGAACGAGATCGATGCCGAGGTTCATGGCGATGGGAATGAGCAGCGGCACGATGACGAGGAGGATCGTCACCTCATCGAGCACGACGGCGAGCAGCAGCATGAGGACATCGACGCAGAGCATGAAGCCGATCGGCGAGAGGTTCCATTCGATGAAGCTCGCCTGGATCAGCTGCGGAACGCCCTCATTGGCGACAGCGTAGTTGAACACGAAGGCGCCGGCCATGATCACCGCGATCATGGCGGTCGCGCGCACTGTGTCCGAGATCACCGTGAGCAATTGCGCAAGGGCGAGCGAGCGATACACGATGACGGCCAGCGCCAGCGCGTAACTCGCCGCGATGGCCGCGGCTTCGGTGGGGGTCGTCACGCCCGAATAGATCAGCCCCAGAAGCAGGCCGGGCAGCGCCAGCGGCAACAGGGCACGGCCGAACACGGAAGGCATCTCGGCCCAGCTCAGCCGCGCCTCGCGCGGAAAGTCGCGGCGGCGCGCTATGATCGCGATGACGAGCATCAACGCCGCCGCCATCAGTCCGGCCGGAACCAGGCCGCCGAGGAACATGGCGCCGACCGAGGCGTTGGCGATCAAGGCGTAGAAGATCATCGGAATCGAGGTCGGCATCAGCGGCCCGAGCGTCGCCGAAACGATGGAGGTCGCCGCCGCGAAGCCGCGCGGATAGCGCCCGTTCTTCATCATCATGCGCGCCACGACGAGCCCGGGTCCGGATGCGTCGGCGACGGCGCTGCCGCTCATGCCGGAGAAGATCAGGTTCGAGACCACATTGACCTGCGCGAGTCCGCCGGGCAGGTGGCCCACCATCGCCGCGCCGAAGGCCAGGAGCCGCTCGATCACGCCGCTCGCATTCATGACATTGGCGACGAAGATGAAAAGCGGGACTGCGATGAGAAGATAGCTGTTGTAGAGACCGTTCATCGTCTGGTCGACCACCAGCCCTACATCCTGATGGGTCGAAATCAGGTAGGCGAAGCCGGCAGCGAGCATCGACAGGCCGAGGGGCGCGCCGAGCACGGCGGCGGTCGCGAATACTCCCAACAGAACCCATAGGCCTTGCGACATGCAGGGTCGGCCTCTCGCATTCTAGAGCTTTGCCGATCCGATAGAATCGGGCCGGGGCTCTAGCCGATTGTTCTTTGCCGCATTTTCTGCGGCGAACCGGAGGCCGCCCCCGCCTTCGCGGGGGCATGCTTCGCTAAGAAAATGCTCCAGTGTGGTGAATTTGAAGTTCCTATCCCATGGATGGCACGCGCGATGTAGGAACTTCAAATTCGATAACCACACTAGAGCTGCATTCGCCATTTCGGCCCGAGAAGCTTCGCGGCGGCGAAGCAGGAGCGGGCGATGACGGCTGCGAGGAAGAGGCCGAAGCAGGAATAGACGAGATCGAGCGGCAGGCCGAGGACCGGCGTCCGCTCGCGCCAGAGAAACAAGATGTAGTCGAGCGATCCGGGCAGCGCCGCGACGAAGATGCCGCCGATCAGCAGATGCCTCGCGAGGCTGAAGACGCGCTTCGCCCCATCCGGGAGCGGCCGATAGCAAAGATCGAAGGTGATCTGCTGCTTGTCGCGCAGCAGCAAGGCGTTGGCCCAGAAGATGATCCAGATGAACAAGATCACCGAGACCTCGTCCGCCCAGACCGCCTCCTCGCGTCCGATGTAGCGCGTGGCGATCTTGTAGTTGAAGATCAGGAAGACGAGCGCGAACATCGCTCTGGCAACCCATTCGGCGAAGCGTCTCAGGCGCTCGGCGAATGGGCCGAGCGTCGGGGAGCCGTCGGAGGATGATTGCCCGCTTGCGTCAGACGGCACGGCCATCTTGCGGCTTTCAGGCTTCGAGGACCTGCTTGAACCAGGCCGCGTCCCAGGTCTTGGCGAGATCCGCGCCGGCGTAGACGCGATCCGCCGCCTCCCGGAACGCGGCGAGGTCGATCGCGTCGACGGAAAGGCCGCGCCCCTTGAGCGCCTGCACGACGGTCGCTTCATCCGCCAGGCGGCCATCATCGGCGGCCTTCGCGGTCGCCCGGGCCGCAGCCTCGAGCGCCTTCCTTTGATCAGGGTCGAGCTTTCCCCAGACCGGCTTGGCGACGGCGAAGAACACGGGCTGCACCATATGCGCGGTCAAGATCACCTGCTCCGTCACTTCGTAAAGCTTGGCGGCGCTGAGAATGGACAGCGGATTCTCCTGGCCGTCCACGGTGCCGGTCTTCAACGCCAGGTAGAGCTCGGGCATGCCGAGGGGGACCGGGTTGACGCCGAGCGCCCTGCCGAGGAGCAGCCATTCGGGGCCGGCGGGCATGCGCATCTTGACGCCCGCGAGATCGGCCGGGCCTTTCACGACCCGCTTCTGCCGCAGATTGACTTAGCGCGTGCCGAGATAGTGGGTCGCCAGGATCTCGATCCCCATCCTCTCGGAGACGACGCCTCGGTACTCGTCTCCCATGGGGCCGCCGAAGACACGCCGCAGATGCTCGTGGTCGCGGAACAGATAGCCGCGATTGAAGAAGCCGAGCTCGGGCAATTGCTGCGCCACTTCGAAGGCGGTCATCGTGCTCATTTCGAGGTTGCCGCGCTGCAGGGCCGGCACCTCGGTGCCCTGCTTGAACAAGGTCGAGGCGGGATGCACGCTGACGCTGAGCCCGACCGAGCGAGCCTCCACATCCGCCTTGAGCTGCTCCAGCGCCTTGGCCAGGAAGTCCGAGGGCGGCGCCGCGGTCGAGATGCGGATTTGCGTCGAGGTCTGCGCCTTGGCCGCGGGCGCCGCAAAGGGCAGCGCCAGGGTTCCCGCCATGGCCGAGCGTCGCGTCAACATCTGTCCACTCCCTCTCTTTGCGTTGCCAGGCGACATGAGGCTCATGCCGAAGGCTGAATGACGACGGACAATTTGCCGATACCCTCGATCTCGGCATCCACCCGGTCGCCGACTTCGAGGAATGTCTGCTTGGGAGCTCCCACTCCCGCGGGCGTCCCGGTCAGGAGCACGTCGCCCGGATCGAGCGTCATGATGCGCGAGGCGATCGCAATCTGCTCGGCGATCGAGAAGATCATGTCGGTCGACCGCCCATTCTGCTTCAGCTCGCCATTGACCCGGAGCTCGAGGCCGATATCCTGCGGGTCGGGAATGGCGGCGGCCGGCACGAGGCGCGGGCCGAGCGGGCAACAGGTGTCGTTGGCCTTTCCGGCAACCCAGTCGAGCTTGTAGAAGGTTTCGGGCGCCCGGTTGTGATCGCGGGCGGAGAAGTCGATGGCGACCGTGTAGGCGGCGACATGGTCGAGCGCAGCCTCGACCTCGACGGCGCGCGCCCGCTTGCCGATCACGGCCGCAAGCTCGATCTCCCAGTCGAAGGCCTTGGTGCCGATCGGCATGTTGACGGTCGCCCCCTCGCCGACGACGGCGTTTCGCGGCGGCTTCATGAAGAAGAACAGCCGCTGCTCTTCCTTCTTTGCTCCGGGCATGCCCATTTCGGCGAGGTGATCGAAGTAATTGGCGCCGGAGCAAAGGATCTTGCCAGGGTAGAGCAAGGGCGCGAGGCGCCGGCCGGGAGGCGCCAAGTCGGCCGGCTCGACACGCCTCGCGGCGGCCTCGAGCGCGGCGATCGAGCGATCCCAATCCGCGAACAATCCGATGACAGTCGTCATTCCCGGAAGGCCGACACGGGCGAGCGCGGGCTCGATGCGGTAGAGCCGGTCCTTGACCTCGATACAGGCGATGGCGCCCGCGGCTGCATCGATGGTTGCCAGCGAAAATGCCGGCGCCTGCTTTTCCATCCCCGATCTCCGAGCTGGCCTTGATATAATAAGACATCTATTTTATAAAATACGTCTGTCAACATATTTTCCGGCCGGGCGCATGGACGATAGCGAAGCCGTTTCCCTGACCGAACGCGCCTATCGGCGGCTCAGGAGCGAAATCCTGCATGGCGATCTCATGCCGGGGGAGCGCTTGCGCGCGGCCTATCTTCAGGATCGCTTCCATCTGGGGCTCACTCCGATCCGCGAGGCGCTGACGCGGCTGTCCTCGGAGAATCTCGTCGAGCTCGAGAGCAATCGCGGATCACGCGTCAGCGAGGCTTCCTTGCCGGAGCTTGCCGACCTGATGGCGACGCGGCGCGCCATCGAGCGCCTATGCCTCGCGGCGGCCATCGAGAGAGGCGATGCCGCCTGGGAAGCCGAGATCGTGGGGTCGATGCATCTGTTGTCGCGAACCCCGCTTCCCGCATCGCCGCACGACCGCGAGGCGGCGACCCGATGGGAGACGCAACATCGGCGCTTCCACTGCGCGCTCGTCGCGGCCTGCGGTTCGCAGTGGTTGCTGCG
>JBIOEJ010000190.1:0-8276 GCA_044445965.1 Hyphomicrobiales bacterium | reverse complement strand
GGGCGGCTTCGGCATGCGCAGCGGCTATGGCATGCGCGGCGGCGATGGCTATGGCATGCGCGGCGACGGCTACGGCATGCGCGGCCGTTGGGGCAGGGGATATGGCCGGCGTTATGGCCGCGGCGGATTTGGCTGGGGCGGTCGTCGCTTCGGATGCGCCTTCGGCAGCTGCGGCCGACCGAAATGGGGGGGCTGGGGCGGCTATCGGTCGCCGAGATATGTTTATCATCCGCCGCGTGGACCAATCGATAATCCGCCTAAAGGGCCCGTCTATCATCCGCCGCGCTGGCCGATCGTGGGCTGGCGGCCTCCTCGCATTCCGCCTGTGAAGCCGGTCCGCACGCCGCCTCCACCGCCACCAGTCGTGGTGGTGAAGCATCCTTATGTCCCTCCTCCATCCCCGCCTGCTCCGCCCGCTTCCGCCGTAAAGCTGTCGCCGGCGCCTCTATCCCCGTCTGCTCCAACTGCTCCCGTGGCAACGCTGTCGCCCGCGCCTCCATCTCCGACAGTCGCGGCCACTCAGCCGGCAGCGCCTACGCATTTCATCGTGCCTGCCTCCACGGAGACGCGCTATGTGCCCGACGAGATATTGATCGAGATACCCTCGAGCCTGGCCTCCACGGCGCTGCAAAGCATCGAGCGGCGGCTCGGGCTCACCTTGATCGCATCGCAGGATTTCGCGCTGCTCGGGACGCGGGTAAATCGCTATCGAATAGCTCGGCCCCGCACGGTCCCGGGCACCGTGCGCGCCCTGCGCGCCGAAGGCCGGGTCGCGGGCGCCCAGCCGAACTATGCGTTCACCCTCCAGCAGGAAGCGGCATCGCCGGCTGCCGCGGCTCCGACCTCGATCGCCGAATCGCTGCAATACACGGTCGCGGCGCTGCATCTCGCCGAAGCGCATCGTCTGGCTACCGGCAAGGGCATCAGGATTGCGATCATCGATTCCGGCATCGATCCTGACAGCGCCGAGTTCAAGGATCGGATCGTCGCGCGGCTGGACACTGTCGGAGGCACGTTCCAGGCGCATTCGCACGGCACGGCCATTGCCGGCGCGATCCTCGCGCATGGCAAGCTCGTCGGCGTAGCGCCTGACGCCGAGGTGATCGCCATCCGTGCCTTCACCGGCGAGGGCAAGCCAAGCGGAGCGGAAGGCACGAGCTTCCATATTCTGCAGGGGCTCGAGTTCGCGGCGGCGCAGAATGCCCGGATCGTCAATATGAGCTTTGCCGGCGCTCATGACGCGATGCTGGCGCGTGCGCTGGACACTTTGCGCGGCAAGGGCGTCGCCGAGATCGCCGCCGCCGGCAATGGTGGAGCGCAATCCGCTCCCCTCTATCCAGGCGCCGAGCCAGGCGTCATCGCGGTCACGGCGACGGATGCCAAAGGCCAGCTATTCGGCCTCGCCAACCGCGGGGTGTATATCGCGCTGGCGGCGCCCGGCGTCGATATCCTGTTGCCGGCGCCTGGAGATTCCGTGCAAGTCGCCTCGGGCACCTCGATCGCGGCCGCGCATGTGACCGGCATCGCGGCACTTGCCTTGGAGCGCTATGGAACCCTGACGCCCGATGCCCTCATCGCGACGCTCGATGCCGGCGCCCGTAAGCCCGATCCAGCCGCGAAGCCCGAAGAGTATGGCGCGGGCGTCGTCGATGCCTACGGGGTGGTGCAGGCGAAGGCCGGCGCCGGCGCCGCGCCGGCAGCGCCCGTGGCGAGCGCCACCACGCCCTGACGGGCGGATTGCCGCAGCGGCGTCGTTTCGACGCCCTCAACGAAACGTGATGGCGGGGCTGCGGCCGAATTGCGCTAAGCGCGACCGACGGCAATGCGCATTCAGGAGCACGCCATGGACGAACGCATCATCGATCTCTACGAGGATTTCACTCACTCTCATTTCGATCGTCGGTTGTTTCTCGAAAGAGCGGCGAAAATCGTCGGCAGCGTGGCTGCGGCATCGGCTCTGCTACCCCTTTTGCAATCGAACTATGCGCTGGCGGCCGTCGTCGCGGAAGACGACGCGCGCATCGCCGTGGAGAGCGTGACCTACAAGGGCGCCTCCGGCGACGTGAAGGCCTATCTCGCCAAGCCCAAGGGCGAGGGGCACGGCTCGATCGTCGTGGTGCACCAGAATCGCGGCCTCAATCCGCATATCGAGGACATCGCCCGCCGCTTGGCGACCGAAGGCTATGTGGCGCTTGCCGTCGATTTTCTGTCGCAGCTCGGCGGCACGCCGAAGGACGCAGACGACGCGATGAAGGTTTTTCAAAAGCTCGACGCCGGCAAGGTCACCGGGGATGCCCTGGCGGCGGTGCCATATCTGCGCACCCGGTCCGATTCCAACGGCAAGGTCGGTGCGATCGGCTTTTGCTGGGGCGGCGGCGTCATCAATCAGATGGCCGTCGGCGATCCCACGCTGAACGCAGCGGCCGTCTTCTATGGACCTCCTCCCGATTTGGCTTCGGTCGGCAAGATCAAGGCGGCGCTCCTCTTGAACTATGCCGATCCCAAGCTCGATAAGTGGCTAGGACCCTTGGTGCCGGCCTATGAGGAGGCGCTGAAGGCCGCAAACATCAAATATACGCTCTATTACTACGAGGGCGCGAACCACGGCTTCAACGACGATACCGCAGGCCCACGCTACAACGAGGCGGCCGCCAAGGCCGCCTGGGCGCGCAGCCTGGCGCTCTTCAAGGAGAACCTGGCCTAGTGTGGTGAATTTGAAGTTCCTATCACCTGGATGGCATGCGCGCGGTAGGAACTTCAAATTCGAAAACCACACTATAACCAATAACTTGCTAGTGCAGCTTTTGAATCCGAAATTCGCCCCGCGCGTTGCTCCAATGTGATGCGAATTTCGGATTCGCTGCACTAGGCAGGGGGCATCCCCCTCGATGCCGCCCCGATGAGTTGACGCGCGCCCGGGACGCCACCAAAAGGGGCGCGTGGAGCAAAGCCTGACCTCGACATCGACGGCGCCGACAGGTGTTCTGAACAGACTGCTCGAGGCGCTCGAGCGCTCGCATGCGCTCGGCTGCGCGGCGCTCGTCGGCCTGTCGCTCCTGATGTTCCTGCCGGGCTTCGCCGGCTTGCCGCCGATGGACCGCGACGAGTCTCGCTTCGCGCAGGCCTCGAAGCAAATGCTGGAGACGCGCGATTTCGTCGCCATCCGCTTTCAAGGCGAGGCGCGCAACAAGAAGCCGGTCGGCATTTATTGGCTGCAGAGCGCGAGCGTCTCGCTCGCCGAGTCGCTCGGCCTCGCTGCCGCGCGCGCCACGATCTGGGTCTATCGCATTCCCTCGCTCGTCGGCGCGATCGGGGCCGTCCTCCTCACCTACTGGGCGGGTCTCGCTTGGCTCGAACGGCGCTATGCGCTGCTCGCGGCGGCGCTGCTTTCGGCGACCATTCTCCTCGGCGTCGAGGCGAGGCTCGCCAAGACCGATGCCGTGCTCACCGCGACCGGGGTGGCCGCGATGGGAGCGCTCGCCCGCCTCCATCTCCGCTCATTCCCGCCAAAGCGGGAATCCAGCATAGCGGGGCAGGGAGAAGGTCCGGATCCCCGCCTTCGCGGGGATGAACGGCAAGGGTCACGCGGCGAAAGCGAATTTCGCAAAGGCCTTGACGCAGCAACGGCAAGGGCTTCGGTCATCTTCTGGCTCGCGATCGCCATCGGGGCGCTGATCAAAGGGCCGATCACCTTGATGATCGCGACCCTCGCCTCGCTTGTGCTCGCGCTCAAGGAACGCTCCGGGCTCTGGCTCCGGCCGCTCGCCGATTGGAGAGCTGTGCTCCTGGCCGTGCTCCTCGTCGCGCCCTGGTTCGTCGCGATCGCCGTCGAGACGCATGGCGCCTTCTTCAGCGAGGCGGTCGGAGGCGATATGCTGGGCAAGGTCGCAGGCTCGCGTGAAGCCCATGGCGCCCCGCCCGGCGCCTATCTCGTCGCGGCCCTCGTCACCCTTTGGCCGCTCGCTCCGCTCGCCATCATCGCCGTGCCTTCCGTGTGGCGCGCCCGCGGCGAGCGATCGGTCGCCTTTCTGCTGGCCTGGCTCATTCCGTCCTGGCTGGTCTTCGAGGCCGTTCCGACCAAGCTGCCCCATTATGTGCTGCCTCTCTACCCAGCGGTCGCTCTCCTCGTCGCATGGGCCGCGCAAAGCGGGGGCCTCTTTGCCGACCGCTTGTGGAAGCGGTCGGCAGCGATGCTCCTGCCGCTGGTCGCGGTCCTCATCGCCTTGGCGATCCCTTTCGCCACGCTGCTCTATGGGGATCGCGCCGATATCGCGGGCTCGCTGGTGGTTGGGCTCGCGGCGGCGCTCGCCGCTTGCGCGGCGATCGCGCTCAGCCGACGATGCGTCGCGCAGGGCGTCGCCGGAGCGCTCCTCGCCGCGGTGCTCCTCGCCTTCGGTGCCTATGAGCTGGCGGTTCCGCGATTGCAGGCCTTGGCGCTGTCGCCGCGCCTCGTCGCGGTGCTCGCCGGTTCGCCCTGCGCGCCGCAAGCGCTCGCGACCGCCGGCTTCAACGAGCCGAGCCTCGTGTTTCTGACGCGCACCGATCTCTACATGACTGAAGGCGCGGATGCCGCCCGCTTCCTCTCCGAGCCCGGCTGCCGCGCGGCCTTCATCGATGTCCGCCAGGAGGGAGAGTTTACCCAGGGGCTGGCGGCGCTCGGCCGGACGCCGCATCTCCTCGGCCGCGTCATGGGCGTCAACCTGAATGGCGGGCGCCATATGGATATCGGGGTCTACGTCAATGGCGGTTGAGCCGAGTTGCGAGGGCGCCGCGCCACCGAGCTCGTTCATCGCATTCCTGCGGAGCGAGCAAGCCTTGGCACTCGTCATTCTACGCGGCCTTGCCGAGCGGCTTGCCGCGCTCGTCCGAGCCGCGAAGGCAAGGCCGCTGCACCTCTTCCCCACCGCCGGCGCCGTGATCCGCGCCACGATCCTGGTACTGGTGGTGGCACTCCTTTTCGACGCCTTCACCGCGTTCGCCATGCGGCATCTGCCGCAAACGATCATGCGCTTCTTCGCGGATGTGACCATCCTCGGAGAAGGTCGGGTTACGATCGTGCCGGCGGCGCTGCTCGCTCTGTGGTTCGCGCGGTCGAGCCTCATGGCGTCGTCGCGGCGCGAGCGGGCACGTCTGCGTCTCCTCGCGGATCGGGCCTTCCTCATGGCAACGGCGATCGCCGTGCCGTCGTTGGTGTCGACGCTCTTGAAGCATGCGGTCGGACGGCTACGCCCACATTACTTCGAGAGCCTCGGCGCCTTTCGCTTCGATCCCATGTCGCTCGCGGCCTCGAAGGCGAGCTTTCCCTCGGGCCATGCGACGACCGCCGCGGCATTCGTCGTGGTGGTGAGCGCGCTGGCGCCGCGCTGGCGTCGCCCGGCCATCGTCCTGGCGGTCATCGTCTTCGTCTCGCGCGTCGCCATCGAAGCTCATTATGTGAGCGATGTGCTGGCCGGAGCCCTGATCGGGATCGTGGGCGCACGCGCGATGCTGACCTTGTTCGCCAAAGCCCGCATCGCCTGCACCCTGGAGCGGAATGGCGCGGCGCGCCTGCGAACCTTATCGGGCTTGGCGCCGATATCCGCCGTCGCGCCGCCGCTCGATGGCGAGCCACCGCAAGCCGTCGGCGATGCGAGCACTTGGCCGCAAGACGGGACGATCGGCGAAACCTCGACCAAGTTGCGTCTCTCGGTCGTCGTGCCGATGCGCAACGAAGCCGAGAACGCCCAGCCGCTGGTCGACGAGATCGAGATGGCTTGCGCGGACCTGCAGCCCTTCGAGCTCATCTGCGTCGACGACGGCTCGAGCGATGCGACGAGCGCGCGCCTCGCCGAGCTTTGCGCCGCGCGCCCCTATTTGCGCCTCTTGCGTCATGCCGAGAGCTGCGGCCAGAGCGCCGCGGTGCGCACTGGCGTGCGCGCCGCGCGAGCGGCGATCGTCGTCACCCTCGACGGCGACGGCCAGAACGATCCGGCCTTCATCGGCAGGCTCGTCGAGGCGCTCGAAGGAGGCGGCCCCTCGATCGGGCTGGTCGCGGGGCAAAGGGTGCGTCGCAAGGCGACCGGCTTCAAGAAGCTCCAGTCATGGATAGCGAATACGGTGAGGGGGAGTGTCTTGAAGGACGGCACGCGCGACACCGGCTGCGGCCTGAAGGCGTTCCGCCGCCATGTCTTCCTGGCGCTGCCCTATTTCGACGGGCTGCACCGCTTCCTGCCGGCGCTCATGCGCCGCGAGGGCTACGGGATAGCGCTCGTCGATGTGGTCGACCGGCCGCGTCGCTCCGGCCAGTCGAATTACGGCCTGTTCGATCGGCTCTGGGTCGGCATTCTCGACCTCGCCGGTGTCTGGTGGTTGATCCGAAGGCGCCGTCGCGTGCCGGTGGTGTCCGATATGCGAAAGGACGCATGATGCTGGTTGATCTCGCAGGCGCGCTGGGCGGTTATCTTCAGGACGTGTTCGTCGAGAAGTTCAATCTCGTCGTGCTCATCGGCCTGATCGGCCAGGGGCTGTTCACCATGCGCTTCCTGGTGCAGTGGCTCGCCAGCGAAAGGGCAGGGCGCAGCGTCATCCCTTTCAGCTTCTGGCTGTTCTCGATCGGCGGCGGATTGTTGCTCTTCGCCTATTCCTTATGGCGGCGCGACTTGGTCTTCATCCTCGGCCAGGGGCTCGGCGTGTTCATCTATCTGCGCAACGTCGTTTTCGTGCTGAAGGAACGGCGTGAGGAGGCGGCTAAGGCGAGGTGAAGTGGCGCCGGTCTTGACTCACCCAATCACCGCCTCGGCCTCGATCTCGACTTCGTAATCGCCGATCAGGCGCGACGTCTCGATCAGCGTGTCGGCGGGGCGGATGCTGCCGAAGTAGCGGCCATGCACGCGGGAGACCGCCTCCCATTGATCTGCATCCTTGAGATAGATGCGGGTGCGCACCACATCGTCGAGGCTGGCGCCGAGCGCCGATAGGCTCGCCGCGATCTTGTCGAGGATATAGACGGCCTGGCCTGCCGGATCGCCGGGACAGACGACCTCGCCCGCACCATGGGTCGCGGTGGTGCCGCTCACCAGCACGCGGTCCTTTATGCGGACCGCACGGCTGTAGCCGCAGATCTTTTCCCAGACGCTTCCCGAATCGATCCGCAGACGGTCGGGGCGGCCCTCCACCGGAACCGCCTGGTAGGCCTTCTCGACGCTTTCCAGATGATGGCTGAGATCGCCCGATGCGGTCAGATAAGGCGGACGCCGGTATTCGTCGCCGCAATCGCCCGGAAGCTGTGCGGCGTCGGCGAGCGCTGCCCCGATCACCGCCTTGTCCTCGGCGTCGAGGGCGAAGGAAAAGACCTTGAGATTGTCGGAGCGGTGCTCGCGCTCCCCGAGGCGCGCGCCGACGATGACGGCCGCGACGGCTGGATGCTCGAGAACCCAGCGCGTGGCGACATTCGAGATCGAGACGCCGTGCTTGTGCCCGACGCGGCCGAGCACGTCGAGGATTGCCTGCAAGACGCGCCAGCCGCCGATCGCGTTGACGAAGCGTATGTATTTCATCTTGCTCCAATCGGAGACATGCGGCTCGGGCTGGCCGAGAAAGCGTTCCGACATCAAGCCGCCGGCCAGCGTGCCATAGGCCAACAACCGGATGCCATTCTCGAGGCAGAAGCCGCTCATCTCGCCGGCCGCGCGCCGATCGAGCAGCGAGAAGGAGACTTGGTTGGAGACGATCTCGATGCCGTGCTTCACCAGCAGACGCAGATGCGCCGTATCGAAATTCGTGACCCCGATATGGCGGATCACGCCCTCGCGCCGAAGCTCGGCGAGCCCCTTCATCGCGTCGAGATAGGCCGGATGCTCGAAGGTCCACCAATGGAACTGCAGGAGGTCGATCGTCGGAACGCCGAGACGCTCGAGGCTGCGCCCGACGCCTGCACGCACCACCTCGGGAGTCATCGGGCCGGGGGCGGGGCACCATTTGGTGAAGACGCTCGGTCGGCAAGCGCCGACCCGCTCCCCGGCCGCGACACGCGCCAGAAAGCAGCCGCTGATCGTTTCGGCGCTGCCGTAGTGGTCGGCCATGTCGAAGCTGTCGAAGCCGGCCCGGGCGTAATCGAGCATCGCCGACGCAGCCAGTTCGGGATCGAGCTCTCTGCCGTCGCGCTCCAGGTCGCCGGACTGATCGGCCCCAATGGTGCCGGCAAGACGACGCTGTTCGACCTCTTGGCCGGGAGCCAGCGCCCGAATTCGGGGCGTATCCTCATCGGCGGAAAGGCGGTCGAGGCCTCGCCCGCGCAT
>JBIOEJ010000189.1:0-8645 GCA_044445965.1 Hyphomicrobiales bacterium | reverse complement strand
CGGATCGCTACTCCTTCATCGTAAGGGACTTTCACCCTCTGCTCCTTCGGCTGGTTGAGGACCGTCTGGCACTGGCGCCACGTCCAGTACTTCATCGACGGCAAGCCGCTCGCCCACGGGGACTGTCGCGTGGCTCGGCGGAGCCGGTCTGGAGGCGCTGAACGACTGGACGTCCGGTGATGGTCGCCACCCTCCACCCGATGTCGTCCTGAGTGGTCAGCTGGAACGGGTGACGGTGTAGTCGCCGTTCGTCTCCTCGGTCCTCCTGGCGAACTCCTCGGCGAGCGCCGCGTCGATGGTGGCGTCGGTGTGGAAGGTGACGGTGCCTGGTTGCCGGACGAGAGGACGAGAGCCTCGTTCGTTACGTCGAGACCTCGATGAGGGTCGAGCTCAACAGGGCGCATACGCGCGACATGACGGTGTGCGAAATGCGCAACCTCCAGCTTACCCACCGCAAGGTCATGCGCGGCTATCATGAACCAAACGCCAAGGTGGCCATCGAGGCCATGAGCCGCCCGCTCATCGACCTCGTCATCGATGGACTGCTCATCTATAGGTGAACGAAGCCGCCATGGCGACGACTCGGGACATGAACAAGGAGAAGGCAATGCCAGCTCTGCCGTGGCAATGCGCGCGTGCGCTCATAATTCTCGCGGCGAGCTTGAGCGTCGAGCTTGGGATGTCTGCGCCCGCCGCCGTCGCGCAAGCTCCCGCCGAGCAGCCCGTTCAGGGTGGAACGATGGTCGTCAGCCTGGGAGCCAATCCCGATCACCTGAACCTCGCCATATCTTCGAGCGTCATCGTCGCGCTCCCGGCCCAGGCGATCATCGAGGGGCTGGTCAGGCTCGACGGTGCCTTCGCGCCCCAGCCCGCCCTTGCGGCATCCTGGGATGTCAGCCCGGACAACAAGACCATCACCTTTCATCTGCGGCAGGGGGTGAAGTGGCATGACGGCGTGCCCTTCACCTCGGCGGATGTGAAATACTCGATGGAGAACCTGACGAAGCTGCATTCGCGGGCGGCGGCGATCTTCAAGAACGTGATGTCCGTCGCAGCGCCCGACGACCTCACGGTGGTCGTCACCTTGGCGCAGCCATTCGGCCCGTTCCTGGGCTTCTTGACCGCCGATAATGTGGGCATCCTGCCCAGGCATCTTTACGAGGGAACCGATCCGCTCAAGAATCCCGCGAACCAGCATCCCGTCGGCACGGGCCCGTTCAAGTTCCAATCCTGGACGCCCGGGCAGAACCTGACCTTCGTGCGCAATGACGAGTATTGGGACAAGGGCAAGCCCTATCTCGATAAGCTCGTATTCAGCATCATCCCCGACGCCAATGCCCGCGTGCTCGCCCTGGAGGCGGGCGAGATCGACCTGATCACCAATTACGACATGTCGGTCAACGACATCGAGCGGCTGAAGCATACGCCCAACATCACGATCTGGCAGAAGGGTCCGATCCCGCGCCCGCTGCTGCTGATCTTCAACACCAAGAGCAAGCCGCTCGACGACGCTCGCGTGCGCAAGGCGCTCTTCCGCGGCCTCGACCGCAATCTGATCCGCGAGAATGCCTATGCGGACGAGGGCGATGTCGGCCGCAGCGCGATCCCGCCCGCGCTGGCCTGGGCCTACAATCCGGCCGTCGACTATATGAAGAGCTATGCCTTCGACCCCAAGCTCGCCAATCGGGAGCTCGACGAGGCCGGCTATCCGCGCGGGGCGAATAATCGGCGCTTCGCAATCCGCTTTGCCTATGATCCCGGCCAAGGCGGCTTCGCCGAGCTCGGCGAGATCCTGCGCGGCAATTGGCGCGACCTCGGCATTGAGGTGACGCTCGAGCCGCGCGAGCGCAACGTCTGGTTGGACGCAGTCTACGCCAAGAAGGACTTCGACACGACGGTTGCCTGGTACCTGGCCGGCGTCGACCCCGCCGTCGGCGTCGACCGCGCCTATCTGTGCAGCGAGGTTCGCCCCGCCTCGTTCACCAACGGCTCGCAATATTGCAATCCTGACCTCGACAAGCTGTTCAACGCGGCGCGCACGACCTTGGACCGCGAGGCGCGGGCCAAGGCTTATCGCGAGGCTCAGCTGATCATCGAGCGGGACCTTCCGACCGCGGTGCTGATGGAGTCGCCGTTTGCTCAGGCGATCAACAGTCGCTTCGGGAATATCGCCGCGATGTTCGAGTTCTCGAACGAGGTCAACGCCCGCTTTGCCGAAGCCTATGTCAAGAGAAAGTAGCCGACCGATGCTGAGACAAGAGAGCGCGAGCTATAAGGGATTCCGCAACCCCGGAATCCGCCTACGCGAGCCGATCGTGCCGAGCCTCGAATCGCACCGTAGCGACCTCATCCGCGACGAGCTCTACGCGATCCATATGTTCGACAAGGCGCATCTGGTGATGCTGGTCGAGCAAGAGCTCATTCCGCGCGAGGACGGGGTGCGCTCGCTGCGCGAGTTGAAGAAGATGGAGGTGGAAGGGCTGGAGGATCTCCGGGTGCTCCATGGCGGGGGCATGCATTCGGGCGAGCAATATCTCATCCGCAAGCTCGGCGAGGGTGTCGGCGGGCGCATGCATCTCGGACGCAGCTCCGGCGACCTTGGGGAGGTCGGGACGCGCATCGTCGCCCGTGACGGCCTCCTAGCGACGCTCGACGCGGTCCACGCCTTCCGACGCGTGCTGATGGGCGTGGCCGCCGAGCATGTCGAGACCGTGATCCCGGGCTACACCCATGCCCAGCATGCCCAGCCCACGACCTGGGGCCATATGCTGCTCTCCTGGGTCGCGGTGCTGGAACGCGATACAGAACGCCTGCTGCTCGCCTTCGACCAGATGAACCGCAGCCCCGCTGGCGCCGCCATCCTCACCGGATCCGACTTCCCCCTCGACCGGCATCGCGTGGCCGAGCTTCTCGGCTTTGCCGAGGTCGAGAAGAACACCTTCGACGCCATACTGAGTCACGACAACCTGTTCACGACCCTCTCCGCGCTCTCGATCCTGCATATGAACCTCGCCCGCTGGTCGGACGATCTCATGCTGTTCAACACCTCCGAGTTCGGGATGCTCGATTTCCCCGACCGGTTCTGCGGTACCAGCAGCATCATGATGCAGAAGAAGAACGCCTATGCTCCGCAGTTCATCAAGGGCGCGGCCGCGGAGACGGTGGGCGCCCTGATGACGAGCTTCCTCGTCGAGAAGGACCCGACCTCTGTCCCGATCCTCGACCGGGCGGTGACGCGCGCCGCGATCAAGCGCAGCCTCGCTAAGGTCGTGCGCGATCTGAACTGGATGAGCGAGTTCATGCCGGCGCTCGATCTGAACACCGAGTTGATGCGCGAGCGGGCCGGCGCCTTCTGGGGCCAGGCGACGGAGATCGCCGGCGCCCTGGTGCGCGAGAAAGGGCTGCCCTGGCGGACGGCGCATCAGATCATCGGCATCCTGGTGCGCCTCTGCGAGGACCGAAACATCGCGCCGAAGGACGTCACCCCGGCGCTGATCGACGAGGCTGCCATGCTCTATCAGGGTCAACCACTGAAGCTCGAAGCGGCCGCCTTGCAGGAAGCGCTCGATCCCGAGAGAGCCGTGCGTCGCCGCACGCTCTATGGCGGTCCGGCGCCGACCGAGGTGATGGCGCGGATGAAGGAATACGAGGCATGCCTCGCAGATCACGCAGGCAAGCTCGAAGCGGCGCGTGAACCGGTTACCATCGGAAAGAAGAAGCTGGAGCAGGCGGTTGAGGCTCTCATCGGCTGAGACATGATCGGCTTCGTCGCCCGACGGCTGGCGCAGGCCCTGCCGCTGCTGCTTGCCGTCATCGTCGTGAACTTCACGATCGTGCATCTGGCGCCTGGCGATCCAATCCAGGCGTTCATCGGCGATTTCCCCGCGCCACCCGAATATGTCGACGAGATGCGCCATCGGCTCGGCCTTGATCGGTCGCTCCTGGAGCAGTTGCTGACCTATATTTCGAGCGTGCTCACCGGCGATCTCGGCTATTCCTTCGCGAGCCGCCGGCCGGTCCTCTCGCTTATCGCGGAGCGGGCCGGCAACACCGTCATCCTGACCGTGACGGCGATGGTGTTCGCTTCCATCTGCGGCATCCTGATCGGCGTCAGCGCGGCGCGAAGGCCGCGGTCATGGCGCGACAACCTCATCACTTCGGTCTCGCTGCTCGGATTTTCCATACCCGTGTTCTGGTTGAGCCAGCTTCTCATCTTGCTGTTCGCCGTCAGCCTCGGTCTGCTGCCGGCCCAAGGCATGATCTCGATCCGGGAGGACTATGCCGGCTTCGACCATGTGAGAGATGTCGCGGCGCATCTCGTGCTGCCGGCGTTCGCCTTGAGCCTGCGCTATCTGGTCTCGACGGCGCGGCTCACGCGGGCGAGCGTCATGGAGGCGCTGACCAGCGACTACATCCTGACGGCGCGCGCCAAGGGGGCGGGCAGCAATCGCGTGCTCTTTGCGCATGCGCTGCCGAACGCGCTCCTGCCGGTGGTGACCTCGATCGGCTATAATTTCGGCTACGTCCTCGCCGGTTCCGCCCTGGTCGAAACGGTGTTCGCCTGGCCCGGGCTCGGCCGCCTGCTGTTCGACGCCATGAAGGCCCGTGACACGCCCGTGATCCTGGGCATCTTCCTAGCGAGCGCCAGCATCGCCGTGCTCGCCAATCTCCTGACGGATCTCGCCTATGGCGCGCTCGATCCGCGCATGCGGCGAAGGCCACGATGACGACGCTACCGCAAAGCGCTATGCCTCCCGACAGCGAGGCTTCGAGCGCGGCGGGCTGGACGGACATGCTTCGGCGGTTCGGCGCGAACCGCTATGCCGCGGTCGCGGGCATCGTGCTGCTCGTGCTCGTCATGATCGCCAGCTTCGCACCGCTTCTGACGAGCTTCGATCCCTTGGCGATCGGCAGGGAGCGGCTGCTGCCGCCCGGCGCCAGACATGTGCTCGGCACCGACAATATCGGCAAGGACGTGTTCGCCGGTGTGCTCTACGGCGCGCGCGTCTCGCTGCTGGTGGGAATACTCGCAGGCCTGATGTCGCTGACGGTCGGAGTCCTCGTCGGTGCCATCGCCGGCTACTATGGCGGGGCCCTCGACAGCGCGCTAATGCGCATCGCGGAATTCGTCCAGATCATGCCGCGCTTCTTCCTGGCCATCCTGATCGTCGCGTTTCTCGGTGGAGGGGTCGAAAAGATCGTGCTCGTGATCGGCGGCTTGAGCTGGCCCGAGGTCGGGCGCATCGTGCGCGCACAATTTCTGTCGCTGAAGGAGAAAGAGCTGGTCGAGGCCGCCCGCGCCGTCGGTTTCGGCGACGGCCACATCATCTTCCGCGAGATTTTGCCCAACGCGCTTCCGCCCGCCATCGTCCAGGCCTCTCTCGACGTGAGCGAGGCGATCCTGCTACAGGCAGGCCTTGCCTTTTTCGGCTTGAGCAATCCCGACATGGCAAGCTGGGGCGAGATGCTCAACCGAGCACAGCCGTTCCTGCGCGCGGCGTGGTGGATGTCGGTGTTCCCGGGCGTCGCCATCTTCATCACGGTGCTTTGCTGCAACCTCGTCGGCGACGGGCTGAACGACATGCTCAGCCCCGAGGGGCGAGAGCGATGACGGGCACCGCCGGCGCCGTTCGGCCATTGCTGGAGATCCGTGGCCTCAGGACATGGCTGCGCACCCGTCGCGGCGTCGTGAGGGCGGTCGAGGATGTGAGCTTCTCGGTCCTGCCGGGAGAGAAGGTCGCGCTCGTCGGCGAATCGGGCTGCGGCAAGAGCATGACCGCCCGGTCGATATTGCGCCTCTTGCCTGAGCCGGCGGCGGAGATCGTAGCAGGGCAGATCCTCTATCAGGGCCAGGACCTCGTCGCCTTGGACGAGAGCGGCATGGAACGCGTCCGGGGCGCGGAGATCGGCATGGTCTTCCAGGATCCGCTGACCTACCTCAATCCCAGGATGAAGATCGGCGATCAGATCGCCGAAGCGGTCCGGCTGCATCGGCCGAAGGCCAAGGCCGCCGCCGAAGCGCGCTTCATGCTCGATCGCGTCAGGCTTCCGTCGAGCCCGAATTTCGCGCGGCGCTACCCGCATGAGCTGTCGGGCGGCATGCGCCAACGCGTTTTGATCGCCATGGCGCTGGCGTGCCGGCCGAAGCTGCTGATCGCCGACGAGCCGACGACCGCGCTCGACGTCACCTTGCAGGCCCAGATCCTCGAGCTCCTCAAGGAACTGTGCGCCCAGTTCCGGATGGCGCTGATCCTGATCACGCATGACATGGGCGTCGTGGCCGAGCTATGCGAGCGCGTCCATGTCATGTATGCCGGACGCTTGGTTGAGAGCGGGACGACGCTCTCGATCTTCGACGAGCCGCGCCACCCCTATACGCGAGCGCTCCTGCAGAGCGCGTTGAGGATCGACGCACCTGTCGCCGGCTTCGCAACAGTCGGCGGCAGCGTGCCGGACCTCGTCGACCCGCCGGCCGGCTGCCGCTTCAGGCCGCGTTGCCCGCAGGCCTTCGATGCATGCCTGAACGATCCGCAGATGCTCGAGATGAGCGGCGGCGCGCGCGTCGCCTGCTGGCTCCACGCATCGCAGGGGAGGAGCGTTTCGTACCCGTGACCACACCGCTCCTGCGGCTCCGTCATCTCACGAAGCACTTTCGTGAAGCGGGCACGCTGCTGCGCCGGGAGGCAGCGCCCGTGAAGGCCATCGACGGCGTCTCGCTCGACATCGGGAGAGGAGAGATCTTCGCTCTCGTAGGGGAAAGCGGCTGCGGCAAGTCGACCTTGGGCCGCCTCGTCCTCAGGCTGCTCGAGCCGACGACGGGAGAGATGGTTTTCGACGGTCAGACTATCGACCTCGCATCGAGCGTTCCCGCGGACTACCGCAAGACGGTGCAGATCGTCTTCCAGGATTCGCGCGCCTCCTTGAACCCGCGTCGGACGGTCTACCAGATCCTGCGGGACCCCATGCTCCTCCACGGTGTCGCTACGCCGAAGACCGCGAGGGCCGCGGCGGCGGCGCTTCTCGAGCGCGTCGGCCTCGCGCCAGCCGAACGGTTTCTCGATCGCTATCCCCGTCAGTTCAGCGGCGGCCAGCTGCAAAGGATCGGCATCGCCCGCGCCTTGTCGCTGAAACCGAAGCTGATCGTGGCCGACGAGCCGGTCTCGGCCCTCGACGCGCTCGTGCGAGCCCAAATCCTCGATCTCATCATGTCGCTGAGGAAGGAGGACCGGCTGGCCATTCTGTTCATAACCCACGACCTAGCGGTGGTCCGCGCCATCGCCGACCGGGTCGCGGTCATGTATCTCGGGCGCATCGTGGAGTCGGGTCCGGTCGATGCCATCTTCGCTAAGGCGTCGCACCCCTATACGCGCGCGCTGCTTTCGGCGACACCGATCCCGGACCCGAGACGAGCCGCCTCTCGTCAGCGGATCGAGGTGAGGGGCGAGGTCCCGGATCCGGGCGCATTGCCCTCCGGGTGCCGATTTCACCCGCGCTGTCCCAGCGCCTTGCCGATTTGCTCGACTGTGGATCCGTCGATGACCGAGCTGACCGCCGAGGTGCAGGTTGCTTGCCATCTCTACGACTAGACAATGCGCTGAGCGAGGACTGAGGGGAGGAGACGATGACGGCCGTTTTGCGCCCGGTTCTCGGGCAGTTGCGCGCCTCCAGCGGGTTTCACCAATTGGAGCCCCCTTTGGGCGACGATTACGCCGAGCGCATCGCCCCCGTTGCTTAGTTCTCGAAGGCCAGGATTATGTCGTGGAAGTCGCTGCTCGCCGGGGCGACGAACGACTGGGCGCCGGAGACGCTGAAGGGCACTGGTTCGCGGTCGCTGCGGACGTCACGAAGGTGACCGTCGTTGCGTTGAGGACGATCGTCGAGGTGTCAGTCCGGCGTCGATATTCGCGCTCCGCCATGCCGCGCTGCACCTCGGCGGCGCAGCGTACCGCATCCACGACGCTTGCGAACTCGACGAGCCTGCCGTCGCCCGTGGTCTTCACGATGCGCCCGTGATACTCGGCGATCTTGGGGTCGACAAGCTCCCGCCGGCACGCCTTCAACTGAGCGAGCGTTCCCTCTTCGTCGGCACCCATGAGGCGGCTGTAGCCCACGACGACAGCCGCGAGGATCGCCGTCAGCCTCCGCTCGACGCGCTCGTTGGTCAGGACGCCCCTTTGAGAGATCGGGTCTCGGCACTATAGGCTCAAAATCGGTGCCGTCGGCAACCTCGAAGTGACTGGCCTGGTCGAGGTCGCCGCGGGACGAGGGTGGCCGGCGAGGGAATGCCTCGCCGGCTTGTTCCTGGCTCACAGGACGGCCGAAACGAGGGCGAGGCAGCAGCCAGAGGCCGTTGCCGGGTGTCTCTGAGGCTGTGCTGGCGATGATCCATTCGCGCTCCCTGACACATCGGTAGGTGCTTCGCGAGCAAGAGCACTGGTAGTACCACATAGTTGCCTGAGGAGTCGGTTAGCCGAAGTGATAGTTTGGCGGTCAACCGTAGACCGAATGCCCCCCACTCGGCAGCGGCCAGGATCCCGTGAGGCTTAGCCGCCGAGGCGGGGTCCGCCAAAAACCGACGGACTACGGTGTGGCAAGCAAATCCTTCGAGCAGATCAAGCGCGCAGCCGCCACTGCAACGATGCTCG
>JBIOEJ010000188.1:0-8739 GCA_044445965.1 Hyphomicrobiales bacterium | reverse complement strand
TTGCAGGCGACGGTCGCCAAACCGTCCCAGCCCGCCCACAGCCTCGCAAACGAAAGTCATCGAAAGCCTCCCGCGAATCAATGTGCATCACGGAATCAGCCTTCAATGCCCACAGCAATCGAGATGTGTGCACATGACAGCCGCGAGGCGGGGGAGGGTGGACGCCATAGTTTGCTGCGGACGCAGCAAACGTTGTTTGCTGCTATGGCGCTTGCCGAGCGGACGGGTGGGGGAGCCCTCCGGCATCGCACCCCACCCGGCCCTTCGCTTCGCTCGGGCCGCCCTCCCCTGCGAGAAGGGCAGGGATAGGCGGCTAGGCCGCGTCAAGAACTCTCGATGACCGCTGGCGTTGCTCCCGCAGAAGCGATGGTCCGCCTGATGCGCGCCCGCTCGGTGGCGGTGGTCGGCGCTTCCCAAAGGCCGGACGCCTCGACGAGCTTCGTCATGCGCAACCTGATCGGTTGCGGCTTTCGGGGCGCGATCCATCCGGTTCATCCGACGGCGGGCACGGTGTTCGGCCTGCCCGCCGCGCCTAGGCTCGCGGCGCTTGCGCAATCGCCGGACGCGGTGCTGATCGGCGTCGCGGCGGAGCGCGTGCTCCCCATCCTCGAGGAGGCGGGCGAGCTCGGCATCAAGGCGGCGGTCGTCCTCGCCAGCGGCTTTGCCGAGGCCGGAGCGTCGGGACAGGCTTTGCAACGCGCCTTGGCCGAGACCGCGCGGCGTCACGCCATGGCGGTCTGCGGCCCGAACTGCCTCGGCCTCTACAACGTCCATTCGGGGCTCGCGCTCTACGCATCGCGCCTCGCTCCAGTCGAAGCCGGCAACGTCGCCATCCTCTCGCATTCGGGCGCGCTCGGCATCGCGCTCGCCCATTGCGGCCGCTTCGGCTTGAGCTTCCTGGTCTCCGCCGGCAACGCGGCCGTGACCGACTTCCCCGATTATCTGAGCTTCCTCGCCCGCGAGGCGCGCACCGACATCGTCGGCCTCGTCATGGAGAAGATCGATGACCCGCTGGCCTTCTCGCGGGCCATGGCCGCGATGCATGCAGCCGGCAAGCCGGTGATCGTGCTGCGCCTCGGGCGCTCGACCAAAGGGATGCGGGCGAGCGCTGCCCATACGGGTTCGCTCGCCGGCTCCGACGAGGCCTTCCGCGACTTCTTCAGGCGCGGCGGCGTCATCGCTGTCGACGATGCGGATGAATTCATCGAGACCGCTGTCTTGCTCTCGCGCGAGCGGCGGCGCCCACGCTCCAAGGCCCGGACCGTGATCCGGGCCAAGGGTCTGGCGCTCATCGGTGTCAGCGGAGGCGGCATGGCCCATGTCAGCGATCTCGCCGATGAAATCGGGCTCGGTCTGCCGGAGCTGTCACCAGAGACGGTCGCGAGCCTGCGCCGATTGCTGCCCGTTTATGCGACGCCGCAAAATCCGCTCGACGTCACGAGCGTCGTCTTCGCCGATCCCAGCATCTACCGATCCGCGCTGCGGGCGCTTGCCGACGACCCGGGTGTCGGCGTGGTCGCCGCCGTTCAGGACGTGCCGCTCGGCCTCGACGACGCAGGAGCCGATGAGTATCGCGGCATCGCCGACGCGATCGCGGCGCACCGCGCTCAAGCGGGGACGCCGACGATCGTCATCGGCAATACCGTCTCGGGGCCGCATGAGCGGGTGCGGCGCACTTTCGACCTCGCCGGCGTTCCGGTCCTGCACGGCACGCGGGCCGCGCTGAAGGCCATCCGCTCCTTCCTCGACCCGCCGCTGCCGGCGCCTCCGCCGGCCGGGCTGCCGATCCTCGAGGCCAAGCCGCAATGGATCCGCCGGCTGGCCGCGAGCGAGCCGCTTACCGAGCGCGAGGCGAAAGCCTTCCTCGCCGATCACGGCCTCGCGGTGACCCGCGAAGCCTTCGCGCGAAGCCGCGAGGCGGCGGTCGAGGCGGCGCGCGAGATCGGCTTTCCGGTGGTCATGAAGATCGAATCCGCCGATATCCCCCACAAGACCGAAGTCGGGGGCGTGCGGCTCGGTATCGCCGATCCGGCGGCGGCCGCAAGCGCCTACGACGCCATCATGGCCGATGTCGCCGCGAAGGCGCCCGCGGCGAGGCGGGATGGCGTCGTGGTGCAGGAGATGGTCGCTGGCGGGGTCGAGGCGCTGATCGGCACGGTGTTGCATGAAACCTTCGGCCCGACGCTCCTCGTCGGCACGGGCGGCGTCCTCGTCGAGCTCGTCCGCGACAGCGCCCTTGCCGTGTTGCCGATCGACCGCGCGGCCGCCCGTGAGCTCGTCGAGCGAACGCGGCTCGCGAGCCTCATCGCCGGCTATCGCGGCGGTCCTGAGGCCGACCTCGAAGCCTTCCTCGATGCCATCGTCAGGCTCGGCGCGATCGCCGCGCTCTATGCGGGCGAGATCGCGGCGATCGACATCAATCCGCTCGCCGTCCTGCCCAAGGGGAGGGGCGTGCGGGTGCTCGATGCGCTGATCATGGCGAGGCGGGTATCCGGCTAGCGCCAACCATCTCCCGCCGCTTGCGGGAGAAGATGAGGCGCCCTCACCAAACCGGCGAGGCGCCGCCGTCCACGTTGATGGCCGTGCCGTTGATGTAGGAGGCCCGATCGGAGGCGAGGAAGCAGGCGATATCGGCGAACTCCTCGGCGCGCCCGACGCGCCCGATCGGCAAGCCCTTCCCCATCTCGTCGAGAACCTGCTGCAGCGGCACGCCCCTGGTGTCGGCGCGGCGCTGCCACTGATCGCTCGAGATGAGGCCGACCAGCAGCGCGTTCGCCAGCACGTTGTGCGCGGCGCCTTCGCCGGCGAGCACCTTGGTCAAGGCGAGGCCCGCGGCGCGCGACACCGAGGTCGGCGCGCTGCCGGCGCGCGGCGCCTTGGAGCCGGTGTTGAGGACGTTGATGATGCGTCCCCAGCGGCGCTCCTGCATCTGCGGCAGGACCAGCCGGGCGAGGCGGATCGCCGCGAACAGCTTTTGATCGAGATCCGCATGCCAGACCTCGTCGGTGATCGTCTCGAAGGCGCCGCTGCGCGACTGTCCGGCATTGTTCACGAGAATGTCGATGCGCCCGAAGCTCTTCATCACTTCATCATAGGCACGCTGGATGTCGTCGGCTTTCGCCACATCGCAAACGACCGCAACGACCTGCCCGCGCGCCGTCTCGCCGATCGAGCTTCTGGCCTTGTCGAGAACCTCGCGCCGACGCGCCAGGATCGCCACATCGGCGCCGGAGGCGGCCATTCGCCTTGCCGTCGCGAGCCCGAGGCCGGTGCTTCCGCCCGTGATCAGCGCCACGCGGCCCGAGAGATCGATCTGCACCTTGCTTCTCCCATATCGGCGACCCCGCTCGTTGCTATCATGGCGGTCCGAGCGCAGCTACTTGATCCGGCTCAACAAACTGTGGAACGCTAAACGAAATGTGGACGACCGCTCCACCCCTCGTGCCGATTCACGCATGTTCCGGGGGAGACGGAGCCGGTCTCCCGAAAAGACCATGCGGAGCGAAACGGAAGGATCACCATGCTCTCCCAACAAGGCAAGCTCAAGCGCGGGGTTCGGATCTGGGATGTCGTGGCGCTCGGTGTGGGGGCCGCGGTCGGCGTCGCCATCTTCTCGGTGCTGTCGCCGGCCGCGAAAGTGGCCGGCCCCGGCCTGCTTTTCGCGCTCGCGGTCGCGGCCATCCCGATGTTCATCTTCGCCGTCGTCTACGCCTTCATGGGTTCGGCGATCCCGACCTCTGGAGCCTCGTTCGAATGGCCGGCGCGCTTCGTGCACCCCTTTGCGGGCTTCCTGATCGCCTGGCTACGAATCCTCGGAAGCACGGGAGCCATGGTGGTGCTGGCGCTGGTGATGGTGCGCTACGTCTCCACCGCCATCGAGCTGCCGGTCAAGCCGACCATGTTCGCCCTTTTCCTGTTCTTCTTCGTCATCAACCTGTTGGGCGTGCGCATCGCTGCGAGCGTGCAGACCGTCATGCTCGCGGTCAAGCTCGCGGCCTTCGCGATTTTCGTCGCGTTCGGCTTGTCCTCCGTCGACATGGCGAATTTCGCAAGCCCGCTCGCCACCGGCTGGGGCCCCATCTTCGCCGCGGTGCCCCTTCTCGTGAGCCTCTATCTCGGCATCGAGAGCGCGACCGAGGTGGGCGAGGAGATCGAGGACAGCGAGAATGTCATCGCCAAGGGCATCGGCATTTCGGTCGGGCTCGCCATCCTGGTCTATGGCGCGGTCGCCTTCGTCGCGCTCGGCACGCTCGGCGCCAAGGATCTCGCCGCGAGCCAGGCGCCGCTCACCGAGGCCGGCAAGCGCTTCCTCGGCGATTGGACATCGGTGATCATCATCGCGGCGGCGCTGGCCTTCTCGACCACCTTGAACAGCGTCTTCATGATCTTCACGCGCTACCTGTTCGCGATGGGCCGCGGCGGCGTCCTGCCGGCGGCGCTCGCGAGCATCCATCCGAAATGGGGCACGCCGCATGTCGCGACCTGCGTCGCCTTCGCCTGCTGCCTGCTCGGCCTGTTGCTGCCGACCGACCTCATCTTCCTGTTTCTCGCCGTCAATATCCCGACGATGCTGAAATATATGGGCAGTTGCGGGGCGGCCATCCGCATCGCCCATGATCATCCCGACATCGTGGCGCGCGCCAGGTTCCGCCTGTCCGCCGGCTGGTTGAAGGTCTGGGCCTGGCTCGGGGTCGCCTGCGCCTTCGGCATCGTCGTCATCGGCTTCAACACCGATTGGCGGCCCTATGCGGTGCTCGGAGCCTGGGGCCTCCTCGGCGCGCTCTATTGGGCGGCCGCCGGACGCAGGCACCTCGTCACCTCATGAACGTCTCGCCCTCGCTCGAGGCGCCGGACTTGCCGCGCGCGATTCGCCAGGCATTTCCGATGCTCGCCGGCTGCCTCTATCTCGACACGGCGAGCGCCGGGCTCTCCTTTGCCGGCCAGGGCGCCGCCGCCTCCTCCTTCTATGACGACGCCAAGAGCCTCGGCTACGAGGGGCGGGACGCCTGGAGGGAGAAGGCCGCCTCGGTGCGCCGGAAGCTCGCGGCCCGGCTCGGCGTCGAGGCGAGCGACATCAACTTCTTCGGCAACACCACGGAAGCCTTGAACCTCGTGGCGCACAGCATCGACTGGCGCCCGGGCGATGAGGTCGTGTTCGCGGCCGACGAGTTCCCCTCGGTGGCGATGGCCTGGCATGCGGCGGAGGCCGCCGGCGCCTCGATCCGCCCCGTCCCCGTCGCGAGCGAGGCGGAACGGGAGATGCGGCTCGTCTCGGCCTTGACGCCCAGGACGCGCGTGCTCGCCGTGTCGCATGTCCATCCGACGACCGGCACCAGGCTCGATCTGCAAAGGCTCGGCGCGGCCTGCCGGGCGCGCGACGTGCTGCTGGTCGTCGACGGCATCCAGGCGCTCGGCGCGGTGCCGGTCGATCTTTGCGATGTCGATGTCTATTGCTCGGCCGTCTTCAAATACATGCTGTCGGGCTTCGGGCTTGCCGTCTGTTCGTTGCGCGGCAGGGCGCGGAGCCTGCTCAAGCCTGCCTTCCGCGGCTATGCCAATCCCTCGCCGAGCACCAGCCTGCAATACGCGCATGTGAATTATCCGGGGCTTTATGCGCTCGATGCCGCGTTGACGTTTCTCGGCGAGACGGTCGGCTGGGGTGTCGTCTACCGGCGGACCGAAGCGCTGATGTCGCGGCTCGCCGAGGGTCTTTCGTCCCACGGCGTGGCGCTCGCGGCGCCGGCCGGCGCAAGGGCCGCGATCGCGAGCTTTGCCGTCGCCGACGCGGAGGCGTTGTGCCGGCGCCTGTCCGAGCAGGGGATCTTCGTCGCCTTGCGTGGCGGGCTTATGCGGGCCTCGCCATTCTTCTACAACACGCAAGACGAGATCGAGCGCTTCGTCGAGCGCATCGCCCGCGCAGCGGGTGGGAAAGGATGAAGCGCCGCACTGCCGTCGACCCCGATGCGGCGTTCGCGGTGCTGCGCCCGGTCGTCGAGATGCTGGGCAAGGCGCTCGGCCGCAACACCGAGATTGTGCTCCACGATTTGCGCCGGCCCGAACGTTCGATCATCGCCATCGCCAACGGCCATGTGTCGGACCGCAGCCTGGGCGGGCCCATCATCGGCGGGCCGCGCGACGATAAGGGGCTCGCCGAAGCCCAGGAGGCGCTGCGCACGCGCCGCCGCGAACCCCATTCGATCGTCGCGAATTATACGACGCGGACGCGCGCCGGGCGCGAATTGCGCTCCTCGACCCTGCTGCTCCGAGATGATGCCGGGGTGCCATTCGGAGGGCTTTGCGTGAATTGCGACCTGAACGCCCTTCGCGACGCGCACAGCTTGCTGACCATTCTCCTCTCGTCTCCCTCGACGAGCGTCGGCGGCGCTCGGCAAACCTCCCCGAGCGTCGAAGCCCTGATGAAGGAGATCATCGAAGATGCCGTCGACAAGGTCGGCATGCCGCTCTCGGCCATGGCGAAGAAAGACAAGATGCGCGCCTTGGAGATCATGGTCGAGCGCGGATTGTTCATGGTGAAAGGCGGCGCGGAGCATGCGGCCCGGGCGCTGCGCGTGTCGCGCTACACTGTCTATAATTATCTCGATGCCTTGCGTGGCGCAGGCGCTGGCGAAGGATCAGGAGCCTCCGAGCCCGCAATCCCCATGAGGCGCCGGCGCACCGGGAACAGGACGAGGCCAGCGCGCTCCGAGACATGACCCCGGATGCCCTTGGGGGCGAGCAGCATCACCACGATGGACGAGAACGGGCTGGAAGGAGAGGGAAGCCCATCTCCGCTCATTCCCGCGCAGGCGGGAATCCGGAAGCTCGGCAAGGCCTGGATTCAAGCCTGCGCGGGAACGAGCGGACGGGGCCGCAAAGGCCTCACAAGCGTGCGAGAGCCTCGCGAATGAGGTTGATCAAGAGCCGTCCCCGCACGTATCGTGAGATGAAACTCGGGTTTCGAAGACGAGTTCGATCATCGAGCCGTAAGAATGGCTGCAGGGACGGACGAACGAGGGGCACGTCATGGCGCGGACGACAGCGAAGAGCAGGCGAGGCCAGGCCAAGGCGCCCGCAATGCCGAAGCGGGAAGCGGCAGGCCGATCCAAGATCGCCAAGCCTCAGACCGGCGGCGAATTCCTGGAATCGCTCAGGGACGATCGGGCCGTCTACATCTATGGCGAGCGCGTCAAGGACGTGACGACGCATCCGGCCTTCCGCAACACCTCGCGCATGATCGCGCGCCTCTACGACGCGCTGCATGACCCCAAGCACCAGGAGAAGCTGCTCCTGCCGACCGACACCGGCAGCGGCGGCATGACGCATGCCTATTTCAAGGCGCCGAAGAACCTTGCCGAGTCCGTTGCCGGCCGCGACGCGATCGCCGAATGGGCGCGCCTCACCTATGGCTGGATGGGTCGCGCGCCCGACTACAAGGCGGCCTTCCTCGCGACGCTCGGCGCCAATGCGGATTTCTACGACCCCTATCAGGACAATGCCAAGCGCTGGTACAAATTCAGCCAGGAGCGCGTGCCCTTCATCAACCACGCCATCATCCATCCGCCCATCGACCGCGACCGCCCGCCCAACGAGGTCGGCGATGTCTGCTGCCATGTCGAGAAGGAGACCGATGCCGGGCTCGTCGTCTCCGGCGCCAAGGTCGTCGCCACCGGATCGGCGCTGACCAACTACACCTTCGTCGCCCATCACGGCCTGATCCCGGTGCAGGACAAGCAATTCGCCGTGGTGTTCATGATCTCGACCAGCGCTCCGGGCGTGAAGCTCATCTGCCGCACCTCCTACGAGATGACCTCGACCGTCATGGGCTCGCCCTTCGACTATCCGCTGTCGAGCCGGCTCGACGAGAACGATGCCGTGTTCATCATGGACAAGGTGCTGGTGCCCTGGGAGAACGTGTTCGTCTGGAACGATGTCGAGAAGGCGAACAACTTCTTCCCGCGCACCGGCTTCCTGCCGCGCGCGCTTTTGCATGGCTGCACCCGGCTCGCCGTCAAGCTCGACTTCATCTCGGGCCTGCTCTTGAAGGCCGTCGAGGCCGGCGGCACCAAGGATTTTCGCGGCGTGCAGGCGAATGTCGGGGAGGTGATCGCCTGGCGCAACCTGTTCTGGGGGCTGTCCGACGCCATGGTGCGCGACCCCAAGCCCTGGATCGGAGAATATCTCCTGCCCAATCTCGATCCGGCCAGCGCCTATCAGATCATCGCCACCATCGCCTACACCAAGGTGAAATACATCATCGAGCAGACGGTGGCCTCGGGCCTCATCTATCTCAACAGCCATGCGCGCGACTTCAAGAGCGCCGAGATCCGCCCCTATCTCGACAAGTATATGCGCGGCTCGAACGGCTATAAGGCCGATGAGCGCGTCAAGCTGTTGAAGCTCCTATGGGACTGCATCGCCAGCGAGTTCGGCGGCCGCCACGAGCTCTACGAGATCAACTATAGCGGCTCGACCGAGGAGATCCGCCGCTATTGCCTGTTCGGCGCGCAGGCCTCGGGCGATGCGCAGAAGATGAAGGGCTTCGCCGAAGAATGCATGGCCGAATACGATCTCGACGGCTGGCGCGTACCCGACCTCTCGGATCCCGGCGAGCTGAGCTATCACGTCATGCGCAAGGCGAAATAGGGGAGGGGCGAGGCCGAGAGATGGCGCTAAGCGCCCGTCCAAGAATAACTCGGTCGATCTGTCGGTGTTCGCTTAGAACGCCCCCCACCCGTACCC
>JBIOEJ010000187.1:0-8812 GCA_044445965.1 Hyphomicrobiales bacterium | reverse complement strand
TGGGTCATCGCCCGCCTCGGGGCTTGGGACGGCTATTACGGAAAACCAGGTCCCATGGTCATGCGCCGTGGCTTGGAGGACTTCCAACTCATCAAATATGGCCATCAACTCGGCCCAAAAGATGTGTGAATCGAACAGCGCTCTTCGCGGGAGAAGGTGTCGCCACACAGTGGCGACGGATGAGGGCGTTGATGGCAAGCGGAACCGCCCTCATCCGCCCTCACTGCGTTCGGGCACCTTCTCGCGAAGAGCGGGAGAAGGGACGCGCGCCATCGTCCTCGAACTCGAGAAGACGAACGCCCTCATCCTCCCGCGAGGATCAGCGCGCCGGCGCCGATCACGATCAAGGCCATGCCGATGAGGTCGCGGCGCGTCGCGCGCTGCGCGAAGACGCGCCCCTGAACGAGCTGCGCCATCAACACCTCGACGAGAGCGAGCGTGCGGACATTGGCCGCGCTCGTCAAGGCGAAGCCCAGGAACCAGAACTGCGAGGCGAGCGCGCCGAAGAAGCCGGCGCCGAGCGAGACGCGCCAGACCGAGAAGCTCCTGGTCAGCGCCGGCCGGTCGAACAGGCCGAGATAGGCGACGAGCATCGTGGTCTGCATGCCGAGCCCGAAGGCGAGGACGAGCGTGGCGCGCAGATAGAAGGATGCGGCGGGCATCGCCAGGATGGCGCCGCGAAAGCCGATGGCCGCGAGCGCGAAGCAAGCACCGCTCAGCACGCCGAGACCGATCGCCGTCGCTCCGCCGCGGTCGAAGACGCGCTGTCTACCCTTCGCCGGGCGAAGCGACATGACGACCACGCCCGCCGTGGCGACCAGGATCGCGGCCCAGGCGGCAAGCTCCAGATGGTCGCCGAGGACGGCCACGCCGAACAGCGCGACCAGCACCGGCTCGGTCTTGGTCGTGGCGGTGGCGACGGCGAAGGACTTCATCTGCATGGCCGCGAGCATCAGGATGGTCGCGAGGATTTGCGCCGAGGCGCCGCCGAGCGCGAAGAGCGCGGTGCGCCCGCCGATCCCGGGAAGCGGTTCATGGGTGAAGGCGAGCTGGACCACGAGGAAGATCAGCGCGAAGGGCAACCCGTAGAGGAAACGCACTTGCGCCGAGCCTACCGGGCCGAGCGTCGCGGTGAGCGAGGCCTGCGTCGCGTTGCGCGCCGTTTGCGCCGAGGACGCGATGAGCGTGATGGGTATCCACAAATGGGCGAACATGGCGGGGTCGGAATCTCTTAACGCGATATTCGCTGCTTCACCCGATTTCCGGCGCATTGCCTAGCCAAGAGCGCTTGTCGAAGTTAGAAAGGCTCCGGCTGGAAAACCGGCACATGGACCGCGAGTCGATCGGTGTGCCCTCGTGAGCGAGGATCATTCGGACAATGTTTCAGCGTCTTGCAGCCCGTACCGTTTCAGAGATCGACCGCCGCTTCGCGATGATCCGTCCGAAACTGAGATCGTCCGCGGCTGCCGCGACCCTGCTATGCGGCGCGCTCCTATCCTCGTCGCTCGCCTTCACGCCGGCGAAAGCCACTCCCTCGCTCGTCATCGACCAGGACAGCGGGGCCGTACTCTCCGCCGAGGATGCGACCGAGCCCTGGTACCCGGCATCCCTCACCAAGCTGATGACGGCCTATGTCGTGCTCGACGAGATCAAGGCGGGGCGCCTCTCGCCCGATTCGTTGATCGTGGTGAGCGCCAATGCGGCCCGGCAGGCGCCATCGAAGATGGGATTCCGTCCGGGCACGGTGCTGACCGTCGACAATGCGCTGAAGATGCTCCTCGTGAAATCCGCCAACGATATCGCGGTGACGATCGCCGAGGGCCTCGGCGGCTCGGTCGAGGGCTTCTCGGCAATGATGAACAACGCGGCGCAGCGTCTCGGCATGGCGGACAGCCATTTCGAGAACCCGAACGGATTGCCCAATGCCGCGCATCACTCTTCGGCGCAGGACCTGGCGATCCTGGCGCGGGCGCTGCTTACCCAGTTCCCCGAGTATCGCGACTATTTCGGCATCGGCGCGATCGCGCTCGACGGCCATGTCTTCCACACCTACAACGGGCTGCTCGGCCGCTATCCCGGAGCCGACGGGATGAAGACGGGCTTCATCTGCGCCGGAGGCTTCAACACCGTGGTCAGCGCCACGCATGGCGGCCGCAGGCTGATCGCGGTGGTGCTCGGCCAACCTTCGGCCAGCGTGCGCTCGGTCATCACCGCAAGCCTTCTCGACAAGGCCTTCGCGAGCTCGAGCTGGGGCGGCTCGTCGACCGTCACGGCGCTGGCGCGCATCGGTGGCGCCCCCCCCGACATGCATGCCGAGATCTGCGGGCGGCGCGGCAAGCGCCGGGCCGTCACCTGGGAGCAGGAGGTTGAGGCTGGATCCGCGCCTTGCGGCCCGCAACCGAGCTCCGGCGGCGGCAATCCCGCCCTCGAAACCCTGTTGCAGCAGCAAGGTTCCGCCGGTTGCAGCCAGGCCGCCGGCGGGAAGAGCGCTTCGCCGAATTCGCCCGTGGCGTTCGATCCCATCACCGTCTTCGTGGGGCCCGCACCAGGTTCGGCGACGGCGATCCAGCCGCCTGCCACGCTCGCCACCTTGGCGCAGAGCCCAGCCGCCGCGGCAAAGCTCGGAGCAAAGCCCGCTGGCGTGCCCGGCGCCGCCGCCTTCGCGCCCGGCGGATCGGACGCGGAAGCTCTCCCCGGAACGATCAAGAAAGGGGCGACGCCAGTGCATCTGCATGGCCCGGTCGACGACAAGACGGGCCCCGGCCGAGGCGCGGGCAAGGCGAAGCTCGCGGCGAAGACGCCCGCGGCCGAGCTGCAGCCCATCGGCTCGGCCAAGGCGAAGCGCGCGGCGGTGAAGCGGAAGGCCAAGATCGCCGCGTTAGCCGCGCGCCGGAAAGGCAAGGTGCGATAGGCCCGTGCGGGCGCCGGATCCGATCCCGATCGACATCCTCACGGGCTTCCTCGGGGCGGGGAAGACGACGCTCCTCAATCGCCTGGTGCAGGAGAAGACGCTCGCCGAGGCCGTGGTGCTGATCAACGAGTTCGGCGAGATCGCGCTCGACCATCTCCTGGTCGAGGGGGTCGAGGGCGATATGATCATGCTCGCCTCGGGCTGCCTCTGCTGCACCATCAGGGGCGAGCTGGTGAGCGCCCTCGAGGGTCTCTTGCGCCGCCGCGACAACGGCCGCATGCGCGCCTTCGACCGGGTCCTGATCGAGACGACCGGGCTTGCCGACCCGGCGCCGATCCTCAATACGCTCATGCTGCATCCTTATCTCTCGCGGCGCTTCGTCATCGATTCGGTGGTCACGGTCGTCGATGCGGTGAACGGGGCAGCGACGCTCGATGCGCATGAGGAGGCTCGCCGTCAGGCGGCGGTGGCGGATAGGCTGGTGCTGACGAAATCAGACCTCGCGGACGAAGCCGCGGTCGGGGCGCTGGCGACGCGGCTGAAGCGGCTCAATCCCACGGCCCCGCTGCTCGAGGCGGCGAGCGGGGAGGCCCGTTGCGCCGCGCTCTTCAATGCCGGGCTCTACGCACCTGGTGCGAAGATCCCCGATGTCGCGCGGTGGTTGAACAGCGAGGCGCTTTCGCAAGCCGAACACCATGATGCGGCCCACCCTGCCCATCGGCATGATCCGAACCGCCATGACGCGCGCATCAGGGCGTTCTGCCTCTCGAGCGACCGTCCCGTGAAGGCCGCCGCGATCGATCTGTTCTTCCAGCTCCTGAGGTCGATCGAGGCCGGGAAGCTGCTGCGGCTGAAGGGAATATTGGCGCTCGCAGAGCGATCGGACGAGCCGATGATCGTGCACGGTGCGCAGCATGTCATGCATCAGCCGGTGCGGCTTGCGAGATGGCCGAGCGCCGATCACAGCACGCGCCTGGTGCTGATCGTCGAGGATCTCGCGGAAGACGAGGTGCGCAAGCTCTGGGCGGCGTTTTCGGACACGCCCGAGCCCGACCGTCCGGACCAGCAGGCGCTCCGCGAGAACCCATTGAAGATGTCGACGGGAGGCTTGCTGGGCTGAGGACGGAGGACAGAGGACAGAGGATGCACGACGGGGTGGTTCATCGGTCGTCCGTCCTCTGTGCTCCGGACCGAGCTGGTTCATCCGTCCTCTGACGGCCGTCGTCACCCGCCGCCTCGAACGCCGCCAAGACCAGCCGGCGCGTATAGTCCTGGGCAGGCGAGCGCAGGACTTGCTCGCAAGGACCGTGCTCGACGATCCGGCCGTCCTTCATGATCAGCACCTCATGGCAAAGGGCGCGCACCACCTTCAGGTCATGGCTGATGAAGACGTAGCTGAGACCGAGGCGGCGCTGCAGGTCGCGCAACAGCTCGACGATCTGCGCCTGCACCGAGAGGTCGAGCGCCGAGGTCGGCTCGTCGAGCAGGATGAACTCGGGGCGCAGCACCAGCGCCCGCGCGATGGCGATGCGCTGGCGCTGGCCGCCGGAGAACTCGTGCGGAAAGCGGTGGAGCGTCGTATCGGGCAGGCCGACCTCGGCAAGCACCTCGCGCATGCGCTCGAGACGCTCGGCAGCGCCCGCGCCGATGTGATTGACGACCAGCCCTTCCTCGATGATCTGACGCACGGAAAGGCGCGGGTTCAACGAGGCGAAAGGGTCCTGGAAGACGACCTGCATGCGCGGGCGCAGCGGACGCATCTCGCGCCGGCCGAGCTGCTCGAGGCGTCGGCCATGGAAGGTGATTTGGCCGCCATCGACCGGGCAGAGGCGCAGCAGCGCGCGGCCGAGCGTCGACTTTCCCGAGCCGCTCTCGCCGACGACGCCGAGCGTCTCCCCGCGCCGCAAGGCGAAGCCCACCCCGTCCACGGCGCGCAGCGTCCCGCGCCGGCCCAGGCGATAGCTGACGGCGAGATCGCGGCACTCGACGAGCGTCGGCGCCGCATCCGGAACCGGGCTCGGGCGGCCATGCGGCTCGGCGGCGATCAGCTTGCGCGTATAGGGGTGCGTCGGACTCGCGAACAGCGTGGCCGCGCCGGCGCTTTCCACCAGGCGGCCATGGCGCATCACGCAAACGCGGTCGCAGACGCGGCGCACTACGGTGAGATCATGGGTGATCAGCAACACCGCCATCCCGTGACGGTCCTGGAGGCTGCGAATGAGCGCCAGGATCTCGGCCTGCACGGTCACGTCGAGCGCCGTCGTCGGCTCGTCGGCGATGAGGAGGTCGGGGTTGTTGGCGATCGCCATCGCGATCATGACACGCTGCCGCTGTCCGCCCGAGAGCTGGTGCGGGTATTGGTCCAGGCGTTCGGCAGGCGCGGGGATGCGCACCTCCTCGAGAAGCGCGCGGGCCCGCTCGAGGGCGGCGCGCCTGCCGAGCCCTTGATGCAGCCGCAGCGTCTCCGCAATCTGCGTGCCGATCTTGAAGATCGGGTTGAGGCTGGTCATCGGCTCCTGGAAGATCATGCCGAGCCGGTCGCCGCGCAAGCGCTGCAGCGCGCGCTCGCCCTGACCGTCGAGCCGCGCTCCCTTGAAGCGGATCGCGGTCTCCTCGCCGAGGCGCGCCGTGCTCGGCAGAAGCTGCATGATGCTGCGCGCGGTGACGGACTTTCCCGAGCCGCTCTCGCCGACGAGCCCGAGCGTCTCGCCGGGCTCGATGGCGAACGATACGCCGCGCACCGCGTCGATCACGCCGCGGTCGAGATGAAAGCGGACGGAGAGGTCCTCGACGGAGAGCAGCGGCTCAGTCGGCATGCGGGTCGATCGCGTCACGCAACCCGTCGCCGAGCATGTTGAAGCCGAGCACGGTAATCAGGATGGCGATGACCGGCAGGAGCATCCAGGGGTAGGAGCCCAGATTCTGCAGGTCCTTGCCGGCGTTCAGCAACAAGCCCCAGCTCACCAGCGGCGGCTGCACGCCGATCCCCAGGAAGCTCAGGAAGCTCTCGGCGAGCACGATGGCGGGGATCATGAGCGTGATCACCACCACGACGTGGCTCATGACGTTCGGCAGCACATGGCGGAACACGATGCGCGGCACGCTCGCACCGACCGCTTCCGCGGCCCGGACATACTCGGTGCTGCGCAGCGCCAGCGTCTTACCGCGCACCTCGCGCGCCAGCGAAGCCCAGCGGATGATCGACAGAATCGCGGCGAGGGAGAAGAACACTTGCAGCGGATCGGTATTGCGCGGAATGATCGCCACGATGGCAAGGTAGAGCGGCAGCTCGGGCAAGGCGAGGACGAGCTCCGTCAGGCGCTGCAACCAGTCATCGGCGAGGCCGCCATAGAAGCCGGAAACGAGGCCGATCGAGGTGCCGATGGCGACACTGATCGCGACGACCAGGCAAGCCATCGCCAGGGTGAGCCGGCTGCCGACAAGGATGCGGCTCAGCATGTCGCGGCCAAGGCCGTCGGTGCCGAGGAGATGCGCCGGGCAGCCGAGCTCCACGCCGAGGAGATGACGATCGAGTGCGAGGCCGAGGAAGCCATACGGCCAGCTTCGAGCGAAGGGGCGAAGATAGCAGCGCTTGGTCGGATCGGCGACGAAGACCGGCTGGAAGGTCGCCGGGTCGAGCTCCACGGCAAGCTGGTTCGTATAGAGGCCGTCCAAGGAGAGGTGCGGGAGCTGGGGCGGGGAGTTCTGGTTCGTGGTATCGCGAGCGCCCGGTTCGTAGGGGGCGATGAAGTCGGCAAGCACCGTGCAGAGGAGGACAAACGCCACGAGGACCGCGCCCACGACGCCCGTGCGGCTGCGACGAAAGCGGCGTCGGATGAGAGCGGAATAGCTTTCCGAACGAAAAGCCGAGGATGGCGGGGCCTCGTCGTCACCGAGCAGAGCGACCTCGTCCGGCGGAGCGTTTCGAAGATCGCTCATCTCACGCTGCGACGCGAATGCGCGGGTCGAGCATTGCGAGGGCAAGGTCGGCGAGGAGGTTGCCGATGACGAGCACCGCGGAGAGTATGAGCAGGATCGTGGAGGTGACGAAGACGTCCTGCTGGTTCAGGCTGTCGAACATCAACGGTCCGATCGTCGGAATCGAGAGCACCAGGGCGACCTCGAGCTCTCCCGAGATCATGTAGGGCAGGATGACGCCCTGATGCATGACGAGCGGATGCAAGGCGTTCGGCACGGCATGCTTGAGCACCACGGCAAGGCGCGACAGGCCCTTGGCGCGGGCGGTCTCGATGAAGGGCTGGCGCATCACGTCGAGCAGGTTCGCGCGCATGACGCGAAGATTGTAGGCGAGGCCGCCGAAGGTCGCGACCAGGACGACCGGCCAGACATGGCGCACCAGGTCCCACAGCTTCGCCAGGGACCAGGGTTGGAATATGTAGGCGGGCGAGTTCAGCGAGCCGATGCTGCTCGAGCCCACGATGAAGGCAAGCCAGTAGAGGATGATCAGCGCCAACAGGAAGCGTGGAATGGTCATCCCGAGGAAGGCGAGCACCGAGGCCAGCGTGTCGCCGAGCCGGTGCTGGTTCATGGCGGCGACGATGCCGAGCGCCACCCCGATGCCGGTCGCGAGCAGGTGGCAGACGAGGGCGATGGCGAGCGTATAGGGCAGGCGCTGGCCGATGATCTCGGCGACTGGCTTGGCGTAGACGAAGGACTGGCCGAAATCACCATGCAGCACCATACCCTCGACCCAGCGAAGGTATTGGAAGAGCATCGGCCGATCGAGACCCAGGCTGATGCGGATGCGTTGCGCGTATTGCTCGGCCTGGTCCTCCCCCATGCCCATCTGCGACATCGCCATCGCCTTGGCTTGGCTCGCATAATCCCCCTGCGGCGCATGGATCAGCACGAAGCAGATCATGCTGACAGCGAACAGCAGGCCGAGCGCGAATGCCAGCCGGCGGGCGAGGAAGGTGAGCAAGAAACCTCCGTTCGAGCCCGGATCGGGGAGGGCCCCCTTACTGCACCCCGGGCAACCTGCCTGGCAACAATTCGGGCAGCTGATCCTCCTTCTTGGACCAGAGGCGCTCCCGCATCACCCCGACCTCGCCCCATTGATAGGCGAGGACCGGCGTGCCGGGCGGGATGTTCTGCAGGCGCTTGCTGACGACGATCGCGCCTGCCGCGGTGATCAGGCCGACATCGTAGATGTTCGCCGTGAAGAGCCGATTATATTCGGCGAACAGCTCGATGCGCTTTTGCGTATCGTTCTCGACGCGGATGCGCTTGACGAGGTCGATGAGCTTCGGCTCGAAATCGAGCAATGCCTGCGGCTTCTCCTTCGTGCCCTGGTGCCATTGCGGCACGTTGCGCGAGAGCGGGGCGAGGAAGTCGAGGCTGATGATCGGCTCCTGCCACACGGGCGCGCCGCGATCGAGGATCCAATCCCATTTGCAGCTGTCGCGCACGGCATTGACGTTCAGCGGCACCTGATTGGCGATGACCTTGATGCCGATCTCACGCAACATGGTGATGGCGCTGTCGGCGAGCGCCGGATCGGTCGGGCGCTGGTTGCCATGGGTGAGCGCGACCTCGAGCGGCTGGCCGGAGAGCGGGCCGGCGGGCCAACGCAAGTAACCGTCCGAGCCGGTCTCGGTGAAGCCGAGCCCTGCAAGCAATGCCTTCGACGTCGCCGGACTATAAGGGTAGTAGACCTCGAAATTGGGGCTGGCGATGTCATTCTCCTTGTGGATCCCGCCCGGGAACGGCGAGGTGAAGGGGCCACGCACCAGCGACTGACCCATGGCGTCGCGGTCGAGCGCCTGGCTGACGGCGCGGCGGAACTCGAGCTTTCGGTTCAGGTCGCGGATCGCTTGGTCGCGCGCACCCTCGACGCCGCAGACGGTCGAGAGGTTGAGGTCGATGTGCCAGTCATAGCTG
>JBIOEJ010000186.1:0-9073 GCA_044445965.1 Hyphomicrobiales bacterium | reverse complement strand
CGTATGTTGTTTATATGCGACTGGTTCTTCGGCGCCGGGGCGCTGGCCGTTTTCGCCGTGGTGGCGGTCGATCGCGGCGTCGTGGCGCTGTTTCGCCCCACGGACACGGTCGACGCATACCTCGCGGCGGCCGGCTGGGATTGCCGGCTCACCGTCAAGGCGCATTTCGGTCCGGCGATCGCGGGTCCGTTCGGCGCCCCCGGCGACAAGCGCTTCGACGTGGTGGGCAAGGCGGTCAACACCGCGGCGTCGCTCGACGGCAACGGCATCACCTTGTCGGTGGCGGCGTTCCGCAAGCTCGAGCCGGAGATGCGGCGGCGCTTCAAGCGGCACACGCCGCCGGTGAGCTATATCCGCAACGAGGATCCGCGGCGTTCCCGGTAGCACCGCCGCGCAACGAGTTCCTGCGCCGCATCGACTGGCCGGGCGGCCGGAGCCACCGGCCGGCCGCCCTCGCGGCGCAGTCCGCGGGGCGCGAGCCTACCCTCTCGGCGGCCGGCGCGGATATATGCATCCGATGAAATCCGTTCGTAGTGTCCCGAAGCCTCATTCCGCCGCAGGTCGGCGCCGCTTACCCTCACGGCGCTCCGGGATCGAATTGGCAGTCGGCGCCGCCGCCGGCCCTCTGCTTGATCTCGTTCGGATCGATCGTGCAGACGAGGTGCGAAAGGCTTTCGAAGATCGTGCCGGCGGCCCCGTCCGGAGGCACGCCCACTTCCGCCACCGTGGCGAAGATCTCGTGGGCTCTCCTGCCTTTCAGGGTGGGCTTCTTCGCTCCAAAGGTCAGCTCGCAGGAGCGCGAGGTGATGTCGACATTGCTTGCCCGGCAGACGACCGAATCGGCCGCAACCGAAATCTTCTTGTTCGCCGGAAAGGTGAAGTTGAGATGTCCGTCGAACATGCGGGCCATCACTCTCTTCTCATGATGGGTCAGGAGCGGCGAATGCTCGGCGACGAGGGCCGCGAGCGCCAGGGCACTGCCGCCCGCGGCGGTTGCGGCGGAAGCAGCCTGATTGGCGAGCAGCAGCAAGATCGCAAGAGGAGCCACAGTTTTCATGGTCGAATACCTCCCGTCTCGACACGCCATCGATCCGTTGGCTGGGCCGGCTGGCCAAGCGTCGGAGCTCGGATATTGGAAGCGCCATCCCTTAACAATTTGTTCATGGTTTCGCCGAACGGCCGCAATCGGGCGAGAGGTTCGCGATGCGGGCCGTGAACGGTCGTCCCGCAGTGTTCCAGAGAGGGGATCGCGCCCTTCACCTCTCCCCTTGCGGGAGAGACCGACGCCGAACGCTGGCGAGGCGTCGGGGTCGAGGATGCGCTTCGCGCATCCGTCTTGCTGTTTCCGACGCTCGACGCAAAGCGTCGAGCCTTGACCAAGTTGGAAGACCCCTCACCCGGTTCGCGCCCGCGGCGCGAGTCCGACCTCTCCCGCAAGGGGAGAGGTGAAGGCGCATGTGACAGGCTCCCGTCCGGCAATACCCGGATCAAGTCCGGGTAGGAGAAGGAAGAACCACCGTCACCCCGCGGGCTTTGCCGGCTGCACGATCGAGCGGATGGCGGGGAATTGCTCGGCCGTCACCGTCTCCTGGGCGAGCAGCAGGCGGGCGCCTTCGTCGAGATCGGCATGGCGCGTCCGCAGGATGTCGGTCGCGCGGCCGAAGGCCTTCGCGACGAGGTCGCGCACCGCGACGTCGATCTCGCGCTCGGTCGTCTCCGAGGCATCGACGCTGCTCGTGGTGGCCCCGGTCAGGAAAGGCTGGGGCGGCGGCGCGTAGGTGCGTTGTCCGACCGTCGCGTCCATGCCGTAGCGAGTCACCATTTCCATGGCGATCTGGGTCGCCCGCTGCAGGTCGTCGGAAGCGCCGGTCGAGACCTCGCCGTCGAAGATCAGCGCTTCGGCGGCGCGTCCGCCCATCAGCACGGCGATGCGGTTCTCGAGCTCCCTGGTCCCCAGCAGGAAGCGGTCCTCGGTCGGCCGCTGCATCGTATAGCCGAGCGCGCCGACGCCGCGCGGAATGATCGAGACCTTGTGGACCGGATCGACGCCCGGCAGGGTCGCGGCGACCAGCGCATGGCCCATCTCGTGATGGGCGACGCGGCTGCGTTCCGCAGGGCCGAGCACGCGGCTCTTCTTCTCGAGCCCCGCGACGATGCGTTCGATCGCGGCGGTGAAATCGTCGAGGGTCACCGCGTCGCCCTTGCGCCTGGTCGCCACGATGGCGGCCTCGTTGACGAGGTTGGCGAGATCGGCGCCGGTGAAGCCGGTCGTCAGCCCGGCGATCTGGTCGAGATCGACGCCCTCCGCGAGCCGCACCTTGCCGACATGGACCTTGAGGATTTCCAGCCGCCCCGAACGGTCCGGCCGGTCGACCAGCACCTGGCGGTCGAAGCGCCCCGGCCGCAGCAGGGCGGGATCCAGCACCTCCGGGCGATTGGTGGCGCCGAGCAGGATCACGCCGGTCGACGGATCGAAGCCGTCGAGCTCGGCGAGCAGCTGGTTGAGCGTCTGCTCCTTCTCGTCGTAGCCGCCGAAGGCGCCGGGCATGCGGCTTCGCCCCAGCGCGTCGAGCTCGTCGATGAAGATGATGCAGGGTGCGGCCTTGCGCGCCTGCTCGAACAGGTCGCGGACGCGCGCGGCGCCGACGCCGACGAACATCTCGACGAACTCGGCGCCCGAGATCGAGAAGAACGGCACGCCCGCCTCGCCGGCGACGGCGCGCGCCAGCAGCGTCTTGCCGGTGCCGGGCGGCCCGATCAGCAGCACGCCCTTGGGGATGCGGGCGCCCAGGCGACCGAAGGATTTCGGATCGCGCAGGAAGGCGACGACCTCCTGCAGCTCGAATTTCGCCTCGTCGACGCCGGCTACGTCCCGGAACGTCACCTTGATGTCGGTCTCGACATAGACCTTGGCGCGCGATTTGCCGATCGCCATCAGGCCGCCGAACCCCTGGCGCTCCGCCATGCGGCGGATGCCGTAAGTCCAGATCAGGTAGAAGATGAAGATCGGCAGCACCCAGGACAGGATCGAGGAGAGGAAAGTGCTCGACGGCGCGCCCGTGATGGTGACGCCATGCTCCTTCAGCTTGTCGGCGAGCCCGGGATCGACGCGGACCGTGTAGAACTCCTTCCGCCCGTTGGGGAACGGCGCCTTCAGCGTGCCCTGGATGGTCTCGGTGCCGACCAGGACCTCGGAGATCTTGTTGTCCGTGAGCAGTTCCTCGAACTGACTGTAGGGAATGGTCTCGACCTGGGAGAGCCGCAGCAGCAGGAACTGGATCAGCATCACGCCGAGGAAGGCCGCGAACACGTACCAGGTGGCGTATTGGTGCTTGCGCTCCTCGGGCTCCTGGGACTTCTTCGCTTTCGGCTCCGCCGCCTTGTCGCGGTTCTCGCCGAAGCCGAGAAGCTGCAGGAAGCGCCGGCCGGGCGCCTCTTCCATGTCCTTGGTCGGCTTATCGAGCATGTCGGTCTCCCGTGCGGGGCAAAGCTGGGTAACTAGCGAAGATGCAGGCCCATCCCCTAACGTGCCAGTTTTCATGCTCCGCGACCAGCCGCATGCCGCCACGGCGCCGTGCGCTTACCCCCTCCCCCTCGCGGGCTACGGCTTGCGCGCATCTTCACCAGCCGAGGATGACGGGAGCTCCGACCGCGCTCTTCCCTCTCCCCTCGCCGGTGAGGAAAGAGCGCCCGGCGTTTGATCCTCGAAAGCAGCAAGCACTTGCAAATGACCTGCGATCTGGCGACCATCGCCAAACCGCTCGGCGTCTCGGACGCCGGGTGGTCCGGCGGCGAGTTCGAGGAGACGTGTCGATGCGCTCAAAGCTCCCTCTCATTGCCCTCATGCTTTCGCTTGCCGCTCCGGCGGCCCGTGCCGAGGTGCTGAATATCGGCATCGCCGGCGACCCCGGACCGCTCGATCCGGCGCGCAGCGGCAATTTCATCGATCGCAATATCCTCGCCTCTTTGTGCGACAAGCTGATCGACACCGACGCCGACATGCATTTCGTGCCGCAACTCGCGACGAGCTGGGAATGGTCGCCGGATGGGCTCGCCTTGACCCTGCACCTGCGCGCGGGCGTGCGGTTCCAGGACGGCACCACCTTCGATGCCCAAGCCGTCAAGGTGAATATCGAGCGCGACCAGACGCTCACCACGAGCCTCCGCAAGGCGGAGCTGCGGCCGGTCTCGTCCGTCGAGGTCGTGGACCCGTCGACCGTGCGGCTGCATCTGTCGGTGCCCGATGTGCCTCTCCTGGCTTTTCTGGCCGATCGCTCGGGCATGATGCTGTCGCCGCAGGCGATCGCCAAGCAGGGTGACGATATGGCGGCGCACCCGGTCTGCGCCGGCCCGTTCTCGTTCACCGAACGCGTGGCGCAGGAACGGATCGTGCTCGACCGCTTCCCGGGCTATTGGAACGCCGAGGCGATCACCATCGACCGGATCGTCTTTCGCCCCATGACCGACAGCTCCGTGCGGCTGGTCAATCTGCGGTCAGGCCAGCTTCAGCTCATCGACCAGCTGGCGGCAACCGATGCGGCCGCCGTCAAGGCCGATCCGCATCTGCGAGTGGCGCAGCATACCGCGGCCGCCTACCGCACGCTGCAGTTCAACCTCAATCACGGTCCTCGCGCGGAGACGCCGCTCGGAAAGGACCCGCGCGTGCGGATGGCGCTGGAGAAGGCGATCGACCGCAACGCCATCAATCAGGTGGTCTTCGACGGTTTGTTCGTCCCGAACAATCAGACCGAGGTGCCGAAAAGCCTGTTCTGGAATTCCGACCACCCCGTGCCGGAGCGCGATCTCGACGGCGCGCGGGCCCTGTTGCGGCAGGCCGGCCTGGACCATGTGGCATTCACCCTTCAGCTCGCCAATACCTTGCTCGATGCACAGATCGGCGAGATCATCCAAGCCATGGCGCGCGATGCCGGGTTCGACATCAAGCTGGAGCAGCTCGAAGCCAATACGGGCAACGTGGCGGACCTTGCCGGCAATTTCGACGTCGCGTTGCTGAACTGGTCCGGGCGCGCGGATCCCGATGCCAATCTGTCGATCTGGATGGCCTGCAACAGCCCTTTCAACTTCGGCGCCTATTGCAACCCGAAGATGGATGCCTTGCTGAAGGAAGGCCGCGAGACCGGCGATACCGAGAAGCGTGTCGCCATCTACCGCAAGGTCGCGGATCTCTATCTCGCCGACATGCCCCAGATCATCCTGTTCAGCTTCACCTGGATCTGGGGCCTGAGCGAGCGTGTGGAGGGCTTTGTTCCGAACCGCGACGGGCTGATCCGGCCACAGGGGCTGAGGCTGAAGCCACAATAAACCTTCGATCGCTGTGCACAAGGCTCAGGCTTGATGCGGCAGGACGCCATGATCGCGCTATAAGGGCCTGCTAGGCAAAAGCACGTGGTCGTCACGGATTTTTGCGTGCAGGGTTTGATCCCGCATCATTCTATCCGCAAGAGCGGTGGTGACCACTTTTCGAAAATGATGCTGAGCAGCGGTCGCAGCATGCGCTTTTCGCCCTCCTTCCTCGACGAGATCAAGGCGAGGCTGCCGGTATCGCAGGTGGTCGGGCGGCGCGTGCGGCTCGTCAAGGCCGGGCGCGAATGGAAGGGGCTCTCGCCCTTCAACGCCGAGAAGACGCCGTCCTTCTTCGTGAACGACCAGAAACAGGCCTGGTTCGACTTCTCCTCCGGCAAGAACGGCAATATTTTCGATTTCGTCATCGAGAGCGAGGGCCTGTCTTTCCCCGAAGCCGTCGAGCGCCTGGCAGGCGAAGCGGGCATCGAGCTCCCGGCGCGCTCGGCCGATGGCGAGCGCCAGGAGAAGCAGCGCCTCGGCCTCGTCGAGGCGATGGAGATGGCGGCTTCCTATTTCGAGTCGGTCTTCAAGGGGCCGCAAGGGCGCGTCGCGCGCGACTATCTGGCGAGCCGCGGCCTTGCGGAAACGGCGCGCGCCGAGTTCCGCATCGGCTATGCGCTGCCCGAGCGCCACGCGTTGCGCGATCATCTCGCCGGCAAGGGTGTTGCCGTCGAGACCATGGTCGAGGCGGGGCTGCTGGTCTCCGGCCCCGATATTCCGGTGGCCTATGACCGTTTCCGCAACCGCGTGATGTTTCCGATCCAGGATCTGCGCGGGCGTGTCATCGCCTTCGGCGGACGCACGCTCGATGCCGAGGTCCAGGCGAAATACCTGAACTCGCCCGAGACGCCCTTGTTCCATAAGGGTTCGCTGCTGTTCAACCAGCATCGGGCCCGAAAGCCCGCCCATGACAGGGGCAGGGTGGTCGCGGTCGAAGGCTATATGGATGTGATCGCCATGAGCGCGGCGGGCTTTGCCGAGACGGTCGCACCGCTCGGCACCGCGCTCACCGAGGAGCAGATGGGTCTGCTCTGGCGCCTCGCCGACGAGCCGATCCTGTGCTTCGACGGCGACAAGGCCGGCCAGCGGGCGGCCTTCCGGGCCGTCGACCTCGCTCTCGCCCATCTTCAGCCCTCAAAGAGCGTGCGCTTTGCCTTCCTGCCGCAAGGCCAGGACCCGGACGACCTGGTGCGCCAAGCAGGGCCTCAAGCGGTCGAGGCGGTGCTCGCCGCCGCGCGTCCGCTTTCGGAGGTCTTGTGGATGCGCGAGACGGCGGCGGGTCCGCTCGACACGCCCGAACGCCGCGCCGCCATGGAACGCCGCCTGCGCGAAGCGGTGGCACGCATCGGCGATCCGCTGGCGAGGCGCCATTACGAGGCCGACATCTCGCAGCGGCTCGAGAGCATCTCTCCGCGCCGGCCCCCGCAAGGGCGCGGCTTTGGGGGAAACGAACGCAGCGCCTTTCGGGCTGGGCCGCGTGCCGCCTATGAGCTGCGGCCATGGAGCCGCTTCGAGGGGCGCCAGCAGGCGCCGCTGGCGCCGAGCCCCGAGCTCGCGAGCGCGTCGGCCTTCAGCGGCGTCAATTTGGGCGCCGCGCAAGAAGCCCTGATCGTGCTCGGCCTCGACGCCAGGCCCGATCTCATGGCCGAGCTCGCGGAGGATCTGTCGAGCCTGGCCTTCTTCGATCCCGATGCGCGGCTGCTCGCTCGCACGCTTCTCGACGATCACGCATTCGAAGGGGAAGGAGAGGGCGCTTCTCCCTCCGCATCCGATCCCGAGGCGGTGCGGGCGCGGTTGCGGCGCAAGCTGCGGCCGGGGGACGGGCGATTTCTCAACGCCGACGCGGAGCCCGAGGCCTTGGAGGCCGAATTGCGCCAGGCCATCGGCTTGCATGACCGCTCGCGCGCGCTACGCAGCGAGATGCGCGATGCCGAACGAGCGCTCGGCGCCGACCCGACGGAGGCCAGCCTCGCCTGGCTGTCCGATGTGCATGATCGGCTTGCCGCATTGCAGCAGATGCCGGCCTCTTCCGAGAGGCAAAGCGTCGGACGCAGCCTGGAGCAGGCGATCGCGGAGGCGCCGACCCGCAAGCCGTCGTGCTAGCGCATGATCTTGAAGAGCATGCCCCTTCGAAGGCGGGGGCGGCTTGCCTCTCGAAAAATTGGGTGCTGAAACAAGGAGATGCAACTCCATGTCGATGCAGCCTGAAGTCATATCGCTCCGGCGCCCCTCCTTGCCGCGCCCGAAGCGGTTTGGCGACATTTTTCAGTTGGTTGTGGCAAGCTGCCGTCTTGCATCGGTCGGCGGGCGCGCTACATAGCGACATGGGCTGTTGCCGCGCGGCGGTGGTCAAGAGGCTTGGCTGAAAATCTGATGTGGCCCGATGCAGGGTTTTCGCAGCGTGAAGTTGGGGTTAATAGGGATTTAAGCCGAATCGCTTTGCATCGTTAAAAGGATCGCCTTCAGCCAGCCGGACGCATCATCGGAATGCGGCGGTCGGTTTGTGTTTTTCGGGCATTGCCTATCGGAACTCGCCCTGCCCGGCTCGGGCCAACCCTGAGCTGGGGTGAGCCCATCCAATCCTGACGGCCTCGTTGCCGTGCCGAACCGAATTTCTGGAGCCCATCTGATGGTGACGAAGACCGCGACGACCGAGGAAGTCAAGGACAAGCCGGCCGAATCGGCCGATGGCCCGCTGCTCGATCTGTCGGACGCCGCCGTCAAGCGGATGATCAAGCTCTCCAAGAAGAGAGGCTTCGTCACCCATCAGGAGCTCAACGCCGTCCTGCCGTCCCAAGAAGTGTCCTCCGAGCAGATCGAGGACATCCTCGCCATGCTGAGCGATATGGGGATCAACGTCGTGGAGAGCGACGAAACCGATCCCGAGGCGCGCGAGGAACCGGCGGAAGCCGATGAGGAGGAGGAGGGCGGCGAGCTCGTCGACGCGCCGCGCACGGTTCCGGCCAAGGTCGAGAAGCCTTCCGAGCCGATCGACCGCACCGACGATCCGGTGCGCATGTATCTGCGCGAGATGGGCGCGGTCGAGCTCTTGTCCCGCGAGGGCGAGATCGCCATCGCCAAGCGCATCGAGGCCGGCCGCGAGGCGATGATCGCCGGCTTGTGCGAGAGCCCGCTCACCTTCCAGGCGATCATCATCTGGCGCGACGAGCTCAATGACGCCAAGGTGCTGTTGCGCGACATCATCGATCTTGAGGCGACCTATGCGGGGCCGGACGCCAAGGCGGTACCGAAGGTCGATGTCCCGCCGGTCGGATTTGGCGCAGGCGGGCCCCAGCCCTTCGGCGGCGCGCCCCCATTCGCGGTGCCGGGCGCCGCCTCGCCTCCCCATGCCTCGCCTCCCCACGCCTCGCCCTATCAGGGGCGTCCGGGCCAAGCCTCGTTCCAGGCGCGCGCGGAACCGCGCCCCATGCCCGGCGATGAGGGCGCCGACGGCGCCGTTCCGAGCGAGGCGGATTTCGACGACGACATGGAATCGAACATCTCGCTCTCCGCCATGGAGGCCGAGCTCAAGCCGCGTGTGCTCGAAATCTTCGACCGCATCGCCGACGACTACAAGAAGCTGCGGCGGCTGCAGGACCAGCTGGTCGCGGGCCGCCTCGAGAACACCACGCTCACCCCTGCCCAGGAGCGCAAATACAAGAAGCTCAAGCAGACGGTGATCGCCGACGTGAAGTCGCTTTCGCTGCAT
>JBIOEJ010000185.1:0-9183 GCA_044445965.1 Hyphomicrobiales bacterium | reverse complement strand
GGCGGAGAGGTCTTCGTCGAGAAAACGCTCACCACGCCCGAGGACCTGCTGACCGGGTTCTTCGCGGGGGTGAGCTCGGTCATCGCCAAGGCGCGCTTGAGGCCCGACGAGGTCGACGGGGCGATCGTGCATGCGACGACCGTGGTCACCAATGCGCTGATCGAGCGCAAGCGCGCCCACGTCGCCATGGTGTTCACCCAGGGCTTCGCCGACATCCTCGAGATCCGCGACGAGCGCCGCTATGACATGTACGATCCGCAGATCGAGTTCCCGAAGCCCCTGGTGCGGGCCCCCGACATATTCACGGTGCGCGAGCGGGTTCTGTCGGATGGGACCGTGGAGGTTCCGTTGGCGCAAGCCGAGATCGACCGCCTGTGCGGGCGGCTCGCGGGGCGCGGCATCGAATCGGTCGGCATCTGCTTCCTCAACGCGTATCGCAACGGCATCAACGAGCGCCGGCTCGCCGACGGTATCGGCAAGGCGCTGCCCGGCGTGCACGTCTCCGTCTCCTGCGAGATCGCCCCGCAGATCCGCGAATATCTGCGCGCCTCGACGGTCTCGGCGAACGCCTATGCGATCCCGATCACCAAGCCCTATCTCGACGGGCTGGAGACAAGGCTCGAGAGCGAGGGGTTCGCCAGCCGGCCGCTGATCATGCTGAGCTCCGGCGGCGTGGTCGGCCCTCGCACGGCCGGCCATATGCCGGTGCGGATGATCGAGAGCGGCCCGGCCGCGGGCGCGCTCGGCGCCGCCTTCGCGGCGAAGGCGCTGGGGCTCGCCGACCTCCTCGCCTTCGACATGGGCGGCACGACCGCCAAGGTGTGCCTCATCCGCGATTACCGGCCGCTGGTGACCGGCGTCTTCGAGATCGACCGGATGTATCGGCTGAAGGAGGGCAGCGGCATCCCGATCACCGTGCCCTGCATCGATCTCATCGAGATCGGCGCCGGCGGCGGCAGCATCGCGCATGTGAGCGAGCTCGGCCTCCTCAATGTCGGGCCGCGCAGCGCCGGATCGCGGCCGGGGCCGGCCTGCTACGGGCGCGGCGGCACCGACGCCACGGTGACCGATGCCGACGTGGTGCTCGGCGTCATCGACCCGCGGAAGTTCCTCGGCGGCGCCATGCCGCTCGACGCAAGCGCGGCGCGGCACGCGGTCGGCAAGATCGGCGAGGCGCTGGGGGTCAGCCCGACGGCTGCGGCGCGCGGCATCTATCAGATCGTCTGCGAGGCGATGGCGGGCGCCGTGCGGGCGCACGCGACCGATCGCGGCGTCGACTATCGCGGCATCCCGCTGCTCGCCTTCGGAGGCGCGGGGCCGGTCCATGCCTGCGCGGTCGCAGAGCTGCTCAACGGCTCGACGGTCATCTTTCCGCCGCTCGCCAGCGTCTATTCCGCCTTCGGCTCCCTGGTGACGCCGACCAGGCTCGACCTCGTGCGCAGCGGGCTTTCGAGCCTGTCTGATCTCGACTGGGAGGGGGTCGCTGCGCTTTTCGACGAGATGGCGCGGGAGGGACGATCGGCATTGTCAGAGGCCGGCTGCCCTGAAGAGCGCGTGGCATTTCGCCACGGTGCCGATATGCGCTATCGCGGCCAGCATTTCGAGATCATCGTCGAGCTCGACCATTGTCCCTCGGGCGACACGGCAAGGCTGCGCCGAGCCTTCGAGGACGCTTATCTGAAGATCTACAAATTGATCCAGCCGGATGTCGAGGTGGAGGTCGTCAATTGGCGCATGACTGCCATAGGCGGGGCGAGCGAAACTCCGCAGCTCGATATGCGCGGCGAGGCCTGGGAAGCCGCAGAGGAATGCCGCCTCGTGCATCTGTGGAGGGACGATGAGCGGATGCGCATCCTGCAGCGCGCCAGCCTCGCCACCGGCTGCCGCGTCGAAGGCCCCGTCATCATCGAAGAGGCCGAGACCACCCTCGTCATCCCGGCGGATTGGAGCGCGAGCCTCGGGCCCATGGGCAGCGTCCTCGCTAAACGCAAGCCGAGGCGTTGAAACGGTCATGGACGGCATCGAGCTCGAGCTGATGTGGTCGAACCTGCGCAGCGTCGTCACCGAGCAGGCGAAGGCGATGCAGCGCTCGGCCTTCAGCCCGGTGGTGCGCGAGGCGGGCGATCTCGCCTATGCGCTGTTCGACGCCAAGGCCCGCATGGTCGTCCAGGCGGACACCGGAACGCCGGGCCATATCAACTGCCTGGCCTTCACGGCGAGCCACCTCGCCAAATTATTCGGGGGTCAGTTGGAGCCGGGTGATGTGCTCATCACCAACGACCCTTGGACCGGCGCCGGCCATTTCTACGACATCACCGTCTTCGCGCCGATCTTCCATGCGGGCCGCATCCTAGGCTATGTCGGCTCGACCAATCATCACACCGATATCGGCGGGCCCGGAGTGGGGATCGGCGCCCATGACGTGCATGAGGAGGGGCTGTGGCTACCTCCCCTCAAGCTCTACGAGGGCGGCCGGCCCAACAAGACGCTCTTCGACATCGTCCGGCGCAATGTCCGCACGCCAGAGCTGATCTCGGGCGATCTCGCCGCCCAGGTCGGAACTTGCCGCGGCGGGGCCGAGGCCCTGATCGAGCTCTGCCGGCGCTATCGCATTCCCGACATCGATGCGCTTTCGCAGGAGATCATCACGCGCTCGGAGAACGCGATGCGCTCCGCCATCCGGGCCTGTCCGGGCGGAACCTTCGTGGGCGAGACGGTCTTCGACATCTCGGGCGGCGACCTGATCACGCTCAGGGCGGCCGTCACCGTCGATGCCGCCGAAGGCGAGATCCTGATCGATTTCGCCGGGAGCTCGCCGCAGATCTCGAAAGGCGTCAACGTCGTCCTCAACTATACGCATGCCTATTCGACCTTCGCGGTGCGCAGCTGCCTCAACCCTGACCTGCCGAACAATGCCGGCAGCCTCGCCCCCATCAAGGTGACGGCGCCTGAAGGTTCCATCGTCAACTGCCGCTACCCCGCGCCGGTCTCGGCCCGCCATGTGGTCGGCATGTATGTGCCGATGCCGATCCTGAAGGCGCTGCACCATGTGGTGCCGAGGAACGTGCTGGCGGAGGGGCCTGGCGCGCCCTGGTCGGCGCAAGCCATAGGCACATACGCCGACGGGCGACCCTTCACCTCTTCGCAATTCAGCTTCGCCGGCGGGATGGGGGCGAGGGCGACGAAGCCAGGCCCCAACGCAACCTGCTACCCGACGGGTATCGCCGCGACGCCGCTCGAGATTCTCGAGGCCGAAACCCCGATCGTCTTTCTGCGCCGCGAGCTCCGCGAGGGTTCGGGGGGCCGCGGCCGCTCGCGCGGCGGCAACGGCCAGATCGTCGAGTTCCGCGTGCGCACCGACCGGCATTGGACGCTCAACGCGGCGCCGACCGGCATGGGCGCGGGTCCCGAAGGGCTCGATGGCGGGGAACCCGGCCGGCCCGGCGTCTTCAAGGTCAATGGCGTCGCGACGCACCAGCAAGGCAAGACGCTGATGCAGCCAGGCGACGTCGTCTATATGGAAACTCCCGGAGGCGGCGGCTTCGGAGCGCCGAGGGACGACGCCCATGGCGATTGAGCGCTCGGGCCTCTCACGGCGCCCTGGACAGGCTCGCCGAGATGTCGCGCGCCGCAGCCGTCACCGCGGCGATGCGCTGAGCGTCCGGCTCAGCCGACATCTCGTCGATCGAAGCGAGGATGGCGAGCGTGCCGATCAGCCGGTGGCCGCCCTCGAAGACCGGGGCCGCGAGCGCATTCAGCCCCGTCATGGTCTCGTTCGGCGCCACCGCCCAGCCCTGCCGGCGGATCGCCGCGATCTCGCGCCGCAGGCGTCTGGGATCGACGATGGTGCTCTTGGTTCGCGGCACGAGCCCTGCGGCAATCACATTGTCCAGGAGGTCGCTGCGGCCGAAAGCCAGGACGAGCTTGCCCTGGGCGCTGCTGTGCAGGCCGAGCGGCGAGCCGATCACCAGGCCGAGCCGCAGCATCGAGCGGCCGTCGAGCTGCTCGATGGTGAACACCTTGTCGACCTCGATCCTGGAGAGAACCACGGTGCTGCCGATCTGATCGCGCAGGCGCTGCATCACCGGGCGGCTCACCGTGATGAGGTCGAACTGGTTGGCCGCGGCGCTGCCGAGCTCCACGAGGCGCATGCCGACGCGGTAACGCTCGGTCTCCGCGTCCTGCACGACGTAACCCAAGCTCGCGAGCGTGCGCAAATGGTTGAAGATGCGCGTCTTCGAGGTGCCGAGCGTCTTGGCGAGATCGGTGACCCGCCCGGGTTTGCTGCCGAAGGCGAGCAGCTCCAGGATCCGCAACGCCAGCGACACGGCCTGGATGCCCCCTCCCCCGAGATCGTGCTGCGTGGTCTTCGGCATGCCGCCATCCTCGTCGATCGTCTTGCATCCGGGCCGCGAAAAGACGGCTCGTCCGTCCGGCGATGCTTTACCGGTCCGCTTGAATTCGACTATAATAACGGTGTTTTGGTAAGAAAAACAACAAGGCCGGTCTAGACCTTGTTCCGAGCATCGCGCGCGGCAACCGGCGAGAACCGCTACGCCAGGGAACGGCGCGCCAGAGAGGGAGGATCGATATGACGGAAGGCTCGGCCGGAAAAGTGTTCCGCTGGCGCGATTTGCCGATGACGCAAGTTCTCGGCGGCAAGATGGACCGCGCGGGCTTCCGTAGCGATCATTGCCTCCTCACCTTCAATTGGATCAAGCCGGGGATGGGCCGCTGGAAGCCCCACTCCCACCCCTTCGACCAGATCGTCCTGACGCTCGCCGGCACCCAGGTTCTCGAGATCGACGGCGAGGCTTTCAAATGCCCGACCGGGAGCATCGTGCGCGTGCCCGGAAATGCCGAGCATACCGGCTGGCCGGACGGCGACGAGCCGGTCTTGAATATCGACGTCTTCCCGCTGCGGGCGGATTATCTCTACTTGACCAAGCATCAGAGCGAATATCCGCAGCCGCCGGTCGAGGAGACGCAAGCCTATCATCAGGTTCCGAATGCCGAGCCCTTCAAGGGGCGCTGGAAGAGCGACACCAAAGGCCTCGTCTACAAATGGGACGAGCTGCCCAAGGTCGAGCTGGCCGGCGGCACCATGAAGCGGTCAGCCTTCCGCGGCGATCAATCGCTCACCGTCTTCAATTCCATCGCGCCGGACATGACCCGCGCCGAGCCGCATTCCCACCCCTTCGATCAGCTCGTGCTGACCGTGACCGGCACGCAGATCCTCGAGATCGACGGCAAGACCATGGAGTGCGGGCCTGGCACCATCGCCCGCGTTCCCGCCGACGCGATGCATACGGGCTGGCCGGTCGGGGGCGGGCCGGTCCTCAATATCGACGTCTTCGCGCCGGCGCGGAAGGACTATCTCTACCTCACCGAATACCAGGCCGAGTTCTAGGGCAAAGGAACTTGATCGAGGCTGCCGCGACTGGGAGGAAGCATGACGGCGGCAATGCAGAGCGGCGGCCCCGAGAAAGATGCAGGGCGCTTTGCCGGCAAGGTCGCGCTCGTCACCGGCGGCTCGCGCGGCATCGGCGCAGCGATCGCACGCCGCCTCGCCCGTGGCGGCGCGCGAGTGGCCGTCGGCTACCGGGCGCGGCAGGCGGATGCCGAGACGGTCGTCGCCGAGATCGCCCGTGAAGGCGGGGAGGCGCAAGCCTTTGGCGGCGACGTATCGCGGCCGGAGGATGTCGCACGGGTCGTCGCGGGCGCCGTGTCGGCTTTCGGGCGCCTCGACATCGTCGTCAACAATGCCGGGGTCTCTGCCTACCGCCCGGTCGGCGCCCTCGACCAGGCCTTTTTCCGCGAGCAGTTCGAGGGCAACGTGCTGAGCGCCATCCTCGTGACGCAAGCGGCGTTGCCGTCGCTGCCGAGGCCGGGCGGACGCATCATCAACCTCGCCTCGCGCCTCGCCTTCGATCCCATCCCGGGGAGCGCGATCTACGCCGCCGCCAAGGCGGCCGTGATCACCCTGACGCACGCCTTCGCGCGCGAGCTCGGCGGCCAGGGGATCACGGTGAACTGCGTGGCGCCGGGCCTGACCGAGACCGAGATGGCATCCGGCATCTCCAAGGAGCGGCGCGAGGCGGTGGTCGCGGCAACCCCGCTCGGACGCCTGGGCATCCCTGAGGATATCGCCGGCGTCGTGGCGTTTCTCGCTTCCGATGAGGCGCGCTGGATCACCGGACGCACCATCCTCGCCGACGGCGGGTTGACGTGAGCGATCAAACTGAAGGCACTCGCCACTTCAGCCCCGGGAATCGCGCATAGTCGCCATCGAGCGTAACCCACTCGCAGCCCCATCCCATCGCAAGCGCCGCGAACCAAGCATCGGTGACCCGCGACCCTCCCGTGTCGGTCTCGATACAGAGCCGTCTGAAGATGTCCCAGTGACGCTCGCCGGGCTCTACGACCTGACAATGGGGTTGCCCGAGGAGATCTTCGCAGGAAGTCGAATGGTGGTTCGCTCGGTCATATGTCATGACATATCGTCGAGATGACTATCGAACTCGCCGAGCCCCACCACGTCCAGAATTGCCGGCAGGCCAGGTGGCAGAGCCTTCTTCCCAGTCATCATAGCACCCAACGGTCACGAACCGGACCGTCTCTCCCGTTCGCTGATGTCCTTCGCCTCACTCCGCGGCGATCTTGAGGTCGTCGCGGCTCGCATAGACGATGTGGGCCGGGGGCGCCGGCGGTTCCGACTCGCCGGGCTCGTCGGTCTCGCCGACCAGGCCGCCGAACAGACGCCAGACGAGCCGGCCGATATCGTCGAGGAGCGTGAATACCGCAGGCACGAAGACGAGCGACAGCACGGTCGACACGATCAGCCCGCCGATCACCGCGATGGCCATGGGCGCGCGGAACTCCCCGCCATCGCCGAAGGCGAGCGCCGAGGGGAACATGCCGGCGACCATGGCAATGGTGGTCATGACGATCGGGCGGGCGCGCTTGCGGCCTGCCTCCACCAGCGCCTCGAGGCGCGAGGTGCCGCGCCCCATCTCCTCGACCGCGAAATCGACGAGCATGATGGCGTTCTTGGTGACGATGCCCATCAGCATGAGGATGCCGATCACCACGGGCATGCTGATCGCCTTGTTGGTGACCAGCAGCGCGATGATCGCGCCGCCGATCGACAAGGGCAGCGAGAACAGGATGGTGATCGGCTGCACGAAGCTGCCGAACAGCAAGATCAGCACGCCATAGACCATCATCAGCCCCGCGCCCATCGCGGTTCCGAAGGACTCGAACACCTCCTTCATCACCTCGACATCGCCGGACTGCTTGATCTCGACGCCGGGTGGAAGCTGCTTCGCCGTCGGCAGCGCATAGACTGCCTCGAGCGCCTGGCCGAGCGGCGTCTGCCCGGAGAGGTCGCCCTCGATGGTGACGCGCCTCGTCCTGTCATAGCGGTTGATCGCCGTGGGGCCGCGGCTCATCTCGAAATCGGCGACCGCCGAGAGCGGCACCGAGCCCCCGCCCCCGGTCGCGACGCGCAAGGCCTGCAACAGGCCGATATCGGCGCGCGCCCGCTGGTCGAGCTCGACCCGGATCGGGATCAGCCGCTCGCCGGCGTCGAACTTGGCGAGGTTCGCCTCGACATCGCCGAGCGTCGCGACCCGGATGGTCTCGGAAAGCGCCTCGGTCGAGACGCCGAGATCGGCGGCGATGAGCGGCTTCGGCGCGATGCGCAACTCCGGCCGGTCGAGCTCGGCCGTCGATATCGGGTTCTCGAGGACGGGGATGGAGCGCATCTCGCTCGCGAGCTGGTTCGCGGTGTCGTTGATGACCTTGATGTCCGTGCCCGCGATGATCAGCGAGAGGTCGCGCTGGCCGTTATCCTTCAAGAACCAGAAGCGGATATCCGGCACCTTGGCGACATCGCGCCCGATGACGATCTGGAGCTGCTTCTGCGACAGGCTGCGCTTGCTCTTATGGACGAAGTTGATGACCAGCGTCGCCTTGCGCACCTCGGCGCCGCTGCCGAGAATCTGCCCGCCATAGATCAGCACGGATTTGACCTCCGGGAAGGCCTTCAGCCGCTCCGCGATATCGCGCGTCACCTTGTCGGTGTCGTCGAGGCGCGAGCCCGGCGGCAGCTCGACCGCAAGGAGAGCGCGCGAGATATCGTCGGCCGGCAGGAAGCCGGACGGCAGGAGCTGCGTCGACATCAGCGAGGCGACGAACAGCGCGAGCCCGGCGGCAAGCGTGATCCAGCGATGGCGCACCGATGCGCGCACGAGCCTCGTATAGAAGCGCATGACGACGCCCTCCGGTCGGGGGGGCTCGTCATGCGAGCGTAGGAAATAGGCGGCGACGAGCGGCGTGACCAGCCGCGCCACCAGCAGCGAGAAGAAGACGGCGATGGCAACGGTGAGCCCGAATTGGCGGAAATACTGGCCGGCGATGCCGCCCATGAAGCTCACCGGCGAGAACACCGCGACGATGGTCATGGAGATCGCGATCACCGCGAGGCCGATCTCGTCGGCCGCCTCGAGCGCGGCGCGATAGGCGGATTTGCCCATGCGCATATGGCGCACGATGTTCTCGATCTCGACGATCGCGTCGTCGACCAGGATGCCGGTGACCAGCGTGATGGCGAGCAGGCTCACGAGGTTGAGCGAGAAGCCGAGCATGTCCATCGCCCAGAAGGTGGGGATGGCCGAGAGCGGCAGGGCGATCGCCGAGACGATGGTGGCGCGCAGATCGCGCAAGAAGAGGAAGACCACCATGACGGCGAGGATCGCGCCCTCGATCAGCGTCTCCATCGCCGAGCGATAATTGCCGATGGTGTTGTCGACCTGAGTGTCGACCTTGACGAGCTCGACATCGGGATGCAGCTTCTGCAACTCGCCGATCTTCTGCGCCACGAGGGCGTCGACCTGAGCGTCGCTCGCACCCTTGGCGCGCGACACCCCGAAGGCGACGATCGGGCGCCCGTCGAGGCGGGCGAAGCTGCGGGCCTCCGCGGCCCCGTCGGTCACCGTGCCGAGATCGTCGAGACGCACTTTTCTCCCGCCGGGCAGCCAGACCGGCAAGGCCGCGAGGTCGCCGACCGTGCGCACGCCCGCGAGCGTGCGGATCGCCTGCTCCTGGCCGGCGATCTCGCCGCGCCCGCCCGCGAGATCGACGTTGGTGGCGCGCAACTGAGCATTCACATTGGCGGCCGTC
>JBIOEJ010000184.1:0-9294 GCA_044445965.1 Hyphomicrobiales bacterium | reverse complement strand
GCATCCCTTTGCGCAAGCCGGTCGTCGAGGGTTTGGCGTTCCCACAACAGCGAGGCGATGACGGCTTCATGGGTGTAGCGGGCGCGGAGTGCGGCATCCGCCTTGCGCTTGGCCTCGGCTTCATCCTCCGCATCGAGCTCGGCCACGGCCTGCTCTTGCGTGACCCAGACGGGCTCGGCCGGCTCCCGCGGCGATGGCTTGGCGCCGATCTCCCGCGGCGCGATCGGCTCGGCCTTCGCCGACTCCGGCGCGACCGGCTCCGCCTGGGCTTGCGCCCGAGCGACCGGGTCCGCCTGGGCTTGCGCTTCCGCGACCGGCTCAGGCTGGGCTTCCCCTTCTTCGGCGAGCGGCGGCAAGTCGTCCTCGTCGTAAGGCTCGTCGCTGAGCACATGTTTGACCCGCTCCGACGGCTCGGTCTCCTCCCGGCGCCGGCGCAGCATCTGCATATGAGCGTCGAGGAGCTTCATCACCGTCGAGGCTTCCGAAGCGCTGATCTCGCCGGCGGCGACGGCCGACAGCAGGGCCTGCGTGGCCTTAGGCCCATCGTCCTCGGTCGCGATATCGGGCAAGCGGAAAGAAACGCGCCGATCCCGCCCTGCCGGCAGCAGGCGATAGATGCAGGCCTTCTGCGCCCGGCTGTCGCCTTGCATGGCGCGCTCGATGAACTTGCCGAGGATCGCCTCCCCCTCCCCTTCGAGCAGCGCCTCGAGCATCAAGGTCGTGACGTTGCGGCTGCCCTTGGGCCTGCCTTTCGGATTGCCCGACTGGCCGGGTTGGAACGGCCGGCCCCGGCGCTTTACCTCTGTGTCGGCGGCGGCGGTTCCTGCGTTGTGTTCGTCCTCGTGATCTTGCATGGCCTTGCTCCATTGCGCGAACAGGATATTCCCCAACAGGGACTTTGACTACCCGTATAGGGCAATATCACGAACAATGCAAGAACGATAGAACTCCCGGAGGGCGGCGTCTCGCCGCCCATGCATTGGTGGTCATGGTGCGCGAGACGCGCACCCTCCATCTCGGCGCCATCAGTTGGTGGCCACGAGCCCCGCGGCTTCGAGATCCCGCAGCAAGCGGTCTTGCACTTCGGCCGCGGGGAAGAATTTCGCGAGCTGACGCCGCGGCTCGGTGCGCCAGGCGGGGTTGAGAGCCACCAAACGATCGATCGCCTGCCTGGCCTTGTCGCGTTCGCCGCCAAGGCCGGCGATGACTGCGCGGGCTATGAGCCCTAGCGGAGATCCATCGCTCGCGATCAGGGAGGCGTGCCGCGATGCGGCCGCGAGGTCGCCCGCGAGATAGGTGCCGAGGAACATATAGAATTCGAACCAGGAGGGCCGCGCCACGCTATGGGCCGCGGCTTCGCTGAGCATGGCCATCCCCTTATCGACCTGGCCTATCGCGACGAGCCGAGACCCATAATCGGCGACGACGTTCGTGTCATACGGGTTGAGCGCCATGGCCCGCTCGGCGGCGGCGAACGCCAGGGCAATCTCGCCGCGCGTGAACCAGATGACGGACAGGGCTTCCTGCGCCCGCGCACTTTGCGGCTTGAGCTCGAAGGCGTGTTGCGCGGATTGCAACGCCAGATCGAGCGCGGGCGCCTCACCGGGGCGAGCGATACCCAAATAGAAATCGCGAAGATGGACCAAAGCCAGTCCGGAATAGGCTGGGCCGAAGCTTGGATCATCCGCGACCATGCGTTCGAGGCATTGGCGCACCCGCTCGTGCTGCGCGGAATTGAACTTCCGCCAGTACTCGAATGTGTCGGTCATGCAGGCCCTGTGGGGATTCCTGGCGGCGTGGGCCGACAGTTCGCGGGCCCAGATGATCCCGAAGGGCTCGACAATGGCAGAGGCCATCTCGCGTACGATAGCATCCTCGGCCGCGCCGGGATTGCCCTCGGACCGCAGCCTGGGAAATATGCGCGACCAGACGAGGGTGCCGTCGGCCGTATCGACCAGCCTGAAGCTGAGCGTCGTCGCGCCATCCCCGTGATATTCGGCGCTTCCGCTGAAACGGTACTCGATCCAGTCGGCGGGCGCCCCGGCAGTCGCGGAAGGCGCGACCTCGGTGACGACGTTGACCCCATCAAACCGCCCCATGGCATCGCTGAGCTTGCTGCGCAGCCGGCCGATCGCAAATGTCGGCGCGGTCGGCGTGCCGATCGTGTCGAACGGCTGGATGAAGAGGACCGGCATCGCATGGAGGGCGCGCGGCGCTTGCGATACGGGGCCGGCGACGGAAGCCGTCATCGTCGCGGGGCTTTCGCCCTTGCTCCCGAACGGCACGAGCCCTATCGCCCCGGCGATTGCGATGCCGATCACCAGCGCGGCGGCCACGCCCAGCATCGCGGGCGTGCGGCGCAGCACGCCGGCGACAAGCCCCTTCTGCTCCGCGGCAACGACCGGAACGCTGCCAATCGGCCGGCTCTGCTCCTGGACGGCAACGACCGGAGGCGCGTGCGTGGTGGTCCCGCGCCGGAAGATCGGGACATATGTCCCGCGTGGGAGGTCGATGACGATGGCTTCGTCAGCGCCGGCCTCCGCGTAGTACTGCTCGAGCGCCCGCCGCAGCCGGCCCGCCACCACACGCACGATCGAGTCGGATTGCGGATCGAAGCTCGGCGCGCGCCCGAGCGCCTCGACGGCGATCGTATAGCCCTTGATTCGCCTGCTCTCGCCGCGCAGCACCGCCTCGACCACGAAGCCGAGGAACGCCGCGAGCTGAGGCGATGCGCGCAGCACCTCGCTCGCGACGAGGCGGTCGACCGCGCCGCGAACCTCATCCGCGCTTGGAAGCTCGGACGCCTCGCTCTCTGCCGTCATCGGTGGATGCGCGCCACTCGTCACCGAGCGCCTCGTCGCGGCATGACACAAGGTTCCATATCACGGCCAGGCTGGGCAACGGGATCGTTCGGGCTAGCGAACTTATAGACGATTCGACGCGCCGCAGGGCGTATGGCGCAGAAGAGCACCATGTCGAAAGGTTCCGCACGACATCGTCGCAGACTCGTCGGCGCGGCGCAACATGCGCCGCCACGCGCTTTCCCGGCGAACGGCGGCGTCATCCGCGCACGCAATTTCCCAAAGAACAAGAACAATTGAGGCGAAGTCACTGTGAACTCCTCCCAACGTAACTGTAAAGGATGGATTTATCACGGTTAAACCCTTCCGCCGCGCACAGATGGCGCGTTAGGCAGCGCACGGGTCGCGGCGTCCGGCATCGAGCCGACACGGCTCGGCCGAATCTCGCGTCATCGTCGGTTCACGAGGTTGTGAAACGAAGCGATGGCCGTCGACTGGAATTGCGTGACGGCACGCTGACCGTGCGTTGCGCCGTTCAAGCTCTCGCTCGAAATAGCGCAACAGGAGATCTACCTATGAACAAGCTCAAGACGTTCGTCGCGGTCGCTGCCGTGCTCGCCTTCGCCGGCGCAGCAGCTGCCGAAACGATGATCTCGCAAGCCGACATGGAAGCGGCCTTCAAGGGGAAGTCCTTCAAGGACGATGACGGGGCCGGCAATGTCGGCGTGATCACCTACGGCGCCGACATGACGATCCACGTCAAAGTCGCGACGGGTCCCCAGTCTCCGGCGGACGACGGCAAGTATCGTTTCGCCAATGGCGGCTATTGTTCGAGCTGGACGAAGCTCCGCAGCGGCGCCGAGAAGTGCTTCACCGCGAGCAAGCTTGCGACCGGCTTCCAGCTTTGGACCGCGGACGGCAAGAAAGACGATACGCTCACTTCTCAATGAAGGCGAATGCTCGGTCGCATGCGGGCCGGCGCATCGGCCAAGGAGACTGACATAGATAGCTGAAGAGGGTTATTCTTGTCCGACGGATACGGGCCGGCATCCCGCCGGCCCGTCGCTCGTCGTGGGACGCGCATGGGCGATTGCGCTCTCGGAGGCGTGTGACCTATGAAACATTTTCTCACAGTGATGGCCGGCCTCGGCGCCGTACTGCTCGCGAGCGCGGCCGACGCGCAGACGCTCGGTCAGGTCAAGCAGCGCGGGCAGCTCATCTGCGGCGCGAGCGCCGGGCAGCCCGGCTTCTCCGCCTCGGATGCGCAGGGCAATTGGACCGGGCTCGATGTCGATTATTGCAGGGCGATCGCTGCTGCCGTGCTCGGCGACGCGACCAAGGTCGAATTCGTGCCGCTCTACGCCTCACGCCGTTTCGAACCCCTGAGGTCCGGCACGGTCGACGTGCTCATCCGCAACACCACCTGGACCGTGTCGCGCGATTCGAGGGAGGGCCTCGATTTCGAGGCGGTCAACTATTATGACGGCCAAGGCTTCATGGTGCACAAGAAGGCGAACATCAATACGCTGCTCGAATTGAACGGCGCCTCGATTTGTGTGCAGCAAGGCACGACCACCGAAGAGAACCTCGCCGATTACTTCGACACCGCGAAGATGAAATACAGGGTCGTCCTCGTGAAGAACCTGGATGAGATGGTCAATGCTTATGAGTCAGGCCACTGCGACGCCATGACGGATGATGCCTCGAGCCTCGCCTCGGCCCGCACGATACTCGCCGAAGCTTACAGCCACATCATCTTGCCGGAGATCATCTCCAAGGAGCCGCTGGCTTCCTCGGTCCGCGAGGGCGATCCGCAATGGGGGAAGATCGTGCGCTGGGTCCATTTCGCGATGCTCGATGCGGAAGAGAATGGGGTCAACTCGAAGAATGTCGACCAGATGATGGCGTCGACGAACCGTGAGGTGAGGCGCATGCTGGGCGTCGAAGGCAAGTTCGGAGAGGGCCTGGGGCTATCCAACGACTGGGTCGTCAAGATCGTCAAGCAGGTCGGCAATTACGGCGAGGTCTTCGACCGCAATGTCGGCCTCGGTTCGCCGCTCAAGCTGAGGCGAGGCTTGAACAGTCTGTGGACCAAGGGCGGCCTGCAATACGCCCCGCCGATGCGTTGAGGCCGGAGGCGGATGCCTCGCGCATGGAAGTCCAGTCGAGTTCCGTCGAGGCCGCGAGATCCAGCCCGATCCACCCGGGACAATCGATTGCGCGGCATCACCGGGTTTGTCACAATATGCATGGGTATGACGAGGGGTATGAGATGGCGTCGAGCTTCCCGACCTCGGCGGTGCCCGCCCGCGGGGTCTTGCGGCCCGTGGCACCTTGTTGCGCGGGTCACGTCGTGACGAGGTGAGCCATCCATGGCCAAACCGGCGTTCCAACGGTACTATGCCGGGCTTTCGCGGAATACGTTTCTCCTCGCCCTCTCCAGCCTGTTCGGCGACATCTCGACCGAGATGCTCTATCCGGTCCTGCCGGTTTTCCTGACGCAAACGCTGCTGGCCAGCGGCAGCATCGTCGGCCTGGTCGACGGCTTCGCTCAGGCCACGCAGAATATCGTGCAAGGCTTTTCCGGCGCCTTGTCGGACAGACTGCAAAGGCGAAAACCCATAGCGCTCGTAGGCTTTCTCCTGGCAGCGCTCGCGAAGCCCCTGATGGGGCTTTCAACGGTGTGGCAAGGCGTGTTCGGCGCCCGCTTGCTGGATCGGATCGGCACCGGCACCCGCTCCGCGCCGCGCGACGCGCTCATCGCCTCGTCAGTCGATGAGAGACATCGGGGCAGGGCCTTCGGCCTCGAGGGCATGGGCGATAACGCAGGTGCCTTCCTCGGGCCGCTGCTCGCCGTCTTCCTGCTCTATTCACTGCATGTCGGCATACGCGCCATCTTCTACCTGGCAGTCGTTCCGGGCCTCGCGGCATTCGTCATGGTCCTTATGGTGAAGGAGCAGCGTACGCCGGTGGCAGCCAAATCGAAAATCGATGTCAGCCTGCGGCAGTTCCCGAAAGCCTATTGGCGATATCTCTCGGTGACCGCCTTGTTCGGACTCGGCAATTGCAGCAACGCTTTCCTGATTCTGCGCACGCAGGATGTCGGCGCCTCGCTCGAAACCACGATCCTCATCTATGCGGCGTTCAATCTGGTGGCCGCCCTGATTTCCTATCCGGCCGGATCGCTCTCCGACCGGTGGGGACGAAGGAACCTCCTGCTCGCCTCGTTCGTCATCTTCCTTTTCGCCTATCTCGGCTTTGCCTTGACGCAGAACATTCTTGTCGTGGCCGTGCTGTTTGCCTTCTACGGGTTGTACCAGGGAATATTCCGCGCCGTTGGCAAAGCGCTCGCATCAGATTTCGTGCCCGAGCTTCTGCGCGCCAGCGGCGTCGGCTGGTACAGCGCCACGGTGGGCTTGCTGCAGCTCGCGGCCAGCGTCGCGGCCGGACTGCTGTGGGATCGGATCGGCCATGCGGCCGTCTTCTATTACGGCGCGGTCTTCGCCGTCGCCGGCTGCATCGGATTGCTTCTATTGGTCCCCGGCAAACAGGATCGGCGCCACGCTGGCGCGGCCGAAGGAGCGGCGCTGCCCGGGAAGCGGTGAGCCGAGCGCCCCTCCGGGCCGATCCGCGCCGGCGCCGTGGCCTGCCAGGTGTGGTGAATTTGAAGTTCCCATCACATGGATGGCATGCCCGCGGTAGGAACTTCGAATTCGAAAACCACACTAGAAACAATAACTTGCTAGGGCAGCTTTTGAATCCGAATTTCGCGCCGCGGGTCGCTCCAAGGTGTTGCGATTTTCGGATTCGCCGCACTAGAGGTCATCGCACACACGGCGCCTAAACAACCGCAACGAGTTTTCCTGTCGTAATACACGTGAGTATCGCCGTCCCCTGTCCCACGTGCGACAAACAACCGCAACGAGTTTCCTCTCGCAATACGCCCGCCATCATTTGTTTCTTCCATGAGGATTCAAAGGCGCAACGCGCCAGACGGTCGAGATTAACCTCGATACACGCGAATTTCGGTTCCTTATTAACAATCCTCGCACGGTTGCCCGCTCAGGATGCGGAAGTGGCCGTCACCTGCCGAGGACGGCAGGGCTGCGGCAAGCAAGGGGTTTCCTAGCATGAAGTCCACGATGGGAAGCGGGGGCGACGCGGTTCAACCAAGCCTCATCCGGCAGGAGGGTCGTCGGGTTTGGCCTTTCCGCAGCGCCCAAATCCAAAGCCAGCGCGGCGGCGTAGCTTCGCGCAGGGTATGGGCCGTCCGCGTGAAACCGGCTCGTATCGTCCTTCTCGGCATCGCACTGACCTCCGGCGTGGCCGCGGCGTATCTTTCCAGCAGCAAACCGCAACCTCTCCCGGCGTCCCAGGCTGTGGCCGAACCCATGAAGATCCCGGCGACCGAGGTGCTGGTCGCGGCGACCGATCTCGCCTTGGGCACGAAGCTCGGCGCCGGCAACCTGAAATGGCTGGCCTGGCCGGTGGACGGGCTCGCCGGCGGTCTGATCCGCAAGGAGGACAGTCCGGACGCCATCGCCGAGAGCACGGGCTCGATCGTGCGCGACGGCTTCGTCGCCAACGAACCCATCCGCAAGGAAAAGCTCAGCAAGAGCGATACCGGGCTGCTCGCCGCCATCTTGCCCGAAGGCAAGCGCGCCCTGGCGATCACCATCGACCACGCCGGTTCGAACAGCGCCGGTACGCTCGTCCTGCCGAACGACCGCGTGGACGTGATTCATGTCTACAAGGACTGGCAGGCCTCCAAGGCGCGAGAGTTCGAGATCTATACCAGCGAAATACTTCTGAGGAATATCCGCGTGCTCGCCATCGGCCAGAATATCGAGGGCAAGGACGGCCAGCGAGCCGCGATCGGCGAGACGGCGACCCTCGAGCTCGATCCCGATCAAGCCAAGACCGTCGCCCTCGTGCAGCGTTCGGGCTGGCTGACGCTGGCCTTGCGCAGCGTCGCCGACGCACACGCTTCGCGGCAATTGGCGGCGGCGCGGCCGGAGACGACGACGGTCACGATCTTGCGCGGCGCGAAACGCGAGGAATATGCGGTGCTGCAAACCGGAGAAACCGCCAGGCCGCCGCGGGCGCCCGCCACGCCGGCCGAAGGGACTGTCGCCTCCGGGCGCGAATTTCCTGCTCTCGCGCGGCGGTGAGTTGCCCACGCGCGTGGCCGAGATCGCCGCGCCTGAGCGGCCTTGCCGAAATATCGAGATGGGTGATCGCTTGATTTCCATCAATGGTGCTTTCAAATTCACCACACTAGCCGCCCTGCTCGCCATCGCGCTCGTGACCTCCCTTGGCGCTCGGCGTGCCGAGGCCCAAGGAGCGCGCAGCTTCGAGAGCCAGGCCGAGCAGGTGCGGCATGTGGTCGTGATCCTGAACAAGTCGCGCACATTCAAGATCGATCAGCCCTTCTCGACCGCGATCGTCGCCTCGCCGGAGATCGCCGACGTGGTACCGATGACCGATAATTCGATATACATCCAGGGCAAGAAGGTCGGCACCACCAACCTCTCGGTGTTCGACACCAAGAAGCGCCTGATCGCCGTGCTCGACCTCGAGATCGTACCCGATACGGCGAATCTTCGCGAGAAGATCAAGGCGAGCACCGGCAGCGGCAGCGTCCGCGTCACGAGCTCCAACGGCCAGGTCGTGCTCAGCGGCGAAGCAACGGACGCGGTATCGGCAGAACGGGCCGTCGCCGTCGCCAAAGGCCTGTCGCCCGAATCCCCGGTCGTCAATGCCATGAAGGTCCAGTCCTCGCAGCAGGTGATGCTGAAGGTGCGCTTCCTCGAGGCGAGCCGCGATGCCGGAAACGCTCTGGGGGTGAACTGGTCCGTGTTCAACAATAAGGGGACACGCGGCGGCGCTACCGGGCTCGGGGCCAGTGCGGCGTCGGGTCGACCGTCAGTCGGGGGAGTGAATGCCGGCGGGGAAACGAACACGACCAGCGCCGGCGTCCCGGCAATCGCCACCCTCGGCACGCTTGCCGGCACGACATCGCAGCCATTCGGCATCATCTTGGCCAATCTGGTCAACAAGGGCTCGAGCATCGATGCGCTGGTCACCGCGCTCGAGTCGAAAGGCGTGGTGCGAAGGCTCGCCGAGCCGGATCTCATCGCGCTCTCGGGCGACACCGCGAGCTTCCTGGCGGGGGGCGAATTCCCGGTGCCGGTGGTGCAGTCCAACGCAGGTTCCGCGCCCACGGTCACGGTCGAGTACAAGCCCTTCGGCGTCCAGCTCAGCTTCATGCCGACGGTCCTCGCCAATGGCCTCATCAATCTGCGCCTGGCGCCTTCGGTGAGCGAGATCGACGCCACCAACGCGGTGCAGGTCTCCGGTTTCTCGATCCCGGCGCTGACCACGCGCGAGGCGCGCACCACCGTCGAGCTGCGCGACGGCCAGAGCTTCGCCATCGCCGGCCTGCTGCAGACGACCAATGTCGAGGATATTTCCCAGCTGCCATGGATCGGCT
>JBIOEJ010000183.1:0-9320 GCA_044445965.1 Hyphomicrobiales bacterium | reverse complement strand
TTGTAGAAGTCCAATACGAGCTTGCTGATCCGCAATTTGTTGAGAATCTAAGAATCTAGAGGCAAAGAATCCTAGTCCGATCGCCAGCACTACGACGGCGCAAAAAAGCTTCCAGTGCTCCCTGATCACGTGCAGGCGCTCCTGCACGTAAGACAAAGCGATTTGCCGCCACATAGACCGGAACTTAGCTGTACGTATCTGGCGGCGCTAGCGTAAGCGGGAGACCCCCGGCTCTGCAGGGGTGGCAGTAGAAGCTTGACGTTTCCGGGAGCCCATCGACGAATTCCCAATTGTGAGCGGCCAAGCACACGAGAGGAAATTCAACGACGGACCCGCGTAGAGCCTAAGCTGGTGAGATGGGCACACAAATATAGGCGTCATTCGTTCCAAGGTAGGGTGGAATGCACTCCCTTGCGAGTGTGAGGCCGCTGCGTGGGCTCGCACCAACAGCTCAGGGAGGCGCTTTGAGTGGCTCGCGGCCTAAAGCCCGGCTCTGCCGGGGGATACTTACTAAGCGGCCGTTCTCCTATCGAGCCAGTTCCCAGCCTTTGTAATCGCCCTCCAGCGGAACCTCGCGCACGATCCCCTTCGCCTTCAGCTTCATAAGGCACGCCCCCGTGCGCTTGCGGATAAGGGCAATTGTTCGATGGTCCGGGTTGAGGCCGCGCCCTTCCATAACCCGCTTCGCTACCTCTAGTGAGGTTATGGGCAGCTTGGCTTGCCGAAGGGATGAGAGCACGAAGCGGGCCATCTCGCCCTTGAACGCCGCATGCGTGACCGGATAGCGTTTCGGCGTCCCGAGATCGGCGTTGGGATCGAAAAGCCGGATCACGCTGTCGAGGTGGTCGAGGCTGACGACCAGGTCGCGGAGCTCCCGTTGTGTCTGTTCGATCTTGCCGGCGACCTCGCGGCGTTTGTCTACGAGGCCGACGATTGTGTTGGGACGTTCCGACATGCCCGGCATTCTCGCGGATCATGGCGCCGACCGCCATGGGGCATCTTCGGAGTTTGCGAGATAATGCCGAAAAATACCGGCCGAAGGGAGAGGACCCTGACCTATTTTGTTGGGATCGTGGACGGCGAGGGAGAAGCATGGGGAGTGCGCTTCCCTGATTGTCCTGGCGCTTACGGTGGCGGTCCGACCATCGAGGCGGCGATTTCGGATGCGACCACGGCGCTCGCGGCCTGGTCAGAGGCCACGCTCAAGGACGGCGGCCCTTTGCCCGCGCCGCGCTCGCTCGCCGAGATCGCTGCCGATGCACGCAGCATGCCGAACGCCGAGCTCGGCGAGATCGCCGTTCTGGTGCCTCTCCTGCTCGACAAGGGGAAACCGACGAAGGCGACCTTGTCGATTGACGCCGGCTATGGCGGCGAACGTCGAGTCGCGGCTATGGTCGCCAGAGGAATTGGTGGACCGGACTTCGGCATAGGAGCAACACAAATGATTGAGGTAAAACGTCCTTTGACTTCGGCCGAAAAAGCCGAAAGAGACCTAAAGACGTGCATCGAATCTATAAGCTTGGTTCTAAGGGAGCAGGCGGACCCTAATCTGAGCGCTGAGAAGAGGACTGCGAACAAGATCGCAATCCGCAGCTACCTAGCGCTTGGAAAAGAAATCCTCGCCAAGATGGAATCCGAACTTTCAAATTAGGACACCACCATCTGACGAGCAGTCTTGACGTCATGGCCGACGATGTCGCGTGCGCGCCTCCAGTCGACGCATTCGTCGAGAAGGACCCTCACGACGCCGCTTCGACCACTCTGTCCTTCGCTTCCTCCAAGAAAGCAATGACTTGCTCTCGCGTGACGGACGGGAACCCTTCGAGGAAATCGTCGATTGTTTCACCGGCCTCGAGGTAATCGAGGAGCGTCTGCACGGGAACTCTCGTCCCTTGGAACACCGCGGTGCCCCCCATCACGTCGGCGCTGCGTGAGACGATCGGGTGTTTCATGACGGCAGGTTACGCCTTCATAGGGTCGGCGCACAACAGCTCGACAAGCGCCTGCGCTTCCCTCTTGGCCTCGCGGTTGCTACATGCCGCCCATGTCCACCCACAAGATCGACGCGATCCGCAACTTTGCGATCGTCGCCCATATCGACCATGGCAAGTCGACGCTCGCCGACCGGCTGATCCAGACGACGGGCGGGCTCACCTCGCGCGAGATGGTCGACCAGGTGCTCGACAACATGGATATCGAGCGCGAGCGCGGCATCACCATCAAGGCGCAGACCGTGCGCCTCACCTATAAGGCGTTGGACGGCAAGACCTACATCCTCAACCTGATGGACACGCCCGGTCATGTCGACTTCGCCTATGAGGTGTCGCGCTCGCTCGCGGCCTGCGAGGGCTCGCTCCTCGTAGTCGATGCGAGCCAGGGGGTGGAGGCGCAGACGCTCGCCAATGTCTACCACGCGCTCGACGCCAACCATGAGATCGTGCCGATCCTCAACAAGATCGACCTGCCGGCGGCCGAGCCCCAGCGCGTCAAGGAGCAGATCGAGGAGGTGATCGGCCTCGATGCCTCGCAGGCGGTCGAGATCTCCGCGAAGACCGGCCTCAATATCGAGGGCGTTCTCGAGGCCATCGTCACGCGCCTGCCGGCGCCGCAAGGCGACGAGACGGCTCCGCTCAAGGCGCTCCTGGTCGACAGCTGGTACGACGCCTATCTCGGCGTGGTGGTGCTGGTGCGCGTCGTCGACGGCGAGATGAAACGCGGCCAGCGCATCAAGATGATGGGCACCAACGCGGTCTACGAGACCGACCGCATCGGCGTCTTCACGCCGAAGATGACGGACGCCGCAAGGCTAGGCCCTGGCGAAATCGGCTTCATTACGGCGCAGATCAAGCAGGTTGCCGACACCCGCGTCGGCGACACCATCACCGAGGATCGCCGCCCCTGCAAGGACATGCTGCCGGGCTTCAAGCCGGTGCAGCCCGTGGTGTTCTGCGGGCTCTTCCCGGTCGATGCCGCCGAGTTCGAGACCTTGCGCGCCTCTCTCGGCAGGCTTCGCCTCAACGACGCCTCCTTCACCTACGAGATGGAGACTTCGGCGGCGCTCGGTTTCGGCTTCCGCTGCGGCTTCCTCGGCCTCTTGCATCTCGAGATCATCCAGGAGCGGCTCGAGCGCGAGTTCGACCTCGACCTGATCGCGACCGCCCCTTCCGTCGTCTACCGGCTCACCATGCAGGACGGCACCGAGCGCGAGCTGCACAACCCGGCAGATATGCCCGATCCCATGAAGATCACGACCATCGCCGAGCCCTGGATCAAGGCCACGATCCTCACGCCCGACGAATATCTCGGCTCGATCCTCAAGCTCTGCCAGGAGCGGCGCGGCGTGCAGGTCGACCTCTCCTATGTCGGCCGGCGCGCCATGGTGGTCTACGACCTGCCGCTCAACGAGGTGGTGTTCGATTTCTACGACCGGCTGAAATCGATCTCGAAGGGCTACGCCTCCTTCGACTACCAGCTCACCGACTACCGCGAGGGCGATCTCGTGAAGATGCAGGTGCTGGTCAATGGCGAGCCGGTCGATGCGCTCTCGATGCTCGTCCACAAGACGCGCGCCGAGCTGCGCGGGCGCGCCATGTGCGAGAAGCTGAAGGACCTGATCCCGCCGCATCTTTTCCAGATCCCGGTGCAGGCGGCGATCGGCGGCAAGATCATAGCGCGCGAGACCATCAGGGCGCTGCGCAAGGACGTGACGGCTAAATGCTATGGCGGCGATGCCACGCGCAAGCGCAAGCTCCTCGACAAGCAGCGCGAAGGCAAGAAGCGCATGCGCCAGTTTGGCAAGGTCGATATCCCGCAGGAGGCCTTCATCGCGGCTCTGAAGATGGACGGGTGAGGGGGAACATCCCTGACGGAGACGCATCACGACGCTCGGCTCCATATGTGCTAGTCTGTCTCAATGGATCGAGACGCCATCCTCGATGCACTTCGCCAGCGTGACCTTGAGTTGCGTCCTCTCGGTGTGACCTCGCTCTATCTTTACGGCTCCATGGCTCGCAACGAGGCCCGCCCCGACAGCGACGTCGATCTCTTCGTCGACCCTGACTACGATCGCTTTGGCTTCGTCGAGTTGTTTCGCCTCGAGCAAATGCTGACCAAGGCATTGGGCCGCAAGGTGGAAATCACGACACGCAATGGACTTCATCCATTGCTGAGGAGCGATATCGAGCGGGACGCGATCAAGGTTCTATAGCGGTGAAGCGGCCCGCCCTCGTCAGGCTGCACGACATGCTCCAGGCCATCGAGGCCGTCGATGAAATGGTTCGGGGCGTCGATTTGGCCACTTATCGGTCCGACATGAAGCTGCGACTCGCCGTCGAACGAGCGATCGAGATCATATCAGAGGCCAGCCGCCACATCCCGAAAATTGAAATCGGGCGGTATCCTGATGTTCCCTGGCCCGAAATCGCAGCCATTGGAAATAAGCTCAGGCATGAATACCAACGCATCGACGACGCGATCATGTGGAAGATCGCAACACGCTCCCTTCCCGAATTGAAAGCTGTGATTGTTGCGTTGATCGGAAGAACGTGAAGCCGGCTGAAGAGGACAGCTGAGCGCGGCATTGCGCTGCGCTCGCGAAGTTCACTCCCTGCGGGCTCGCCCTACACCGCTAGCATTGGTAGCAGCACCCGGCTCGGCCGCGCGCATCCGCGAAAACGGTATTGACCGCCACACGGCGCAGGCGCGCCAAGCCCTCTGGCTTACCGCGATCAAGGTTCACGTCGAATTTCGGGAAGTTGCTCGAGGAGATATCGAGCCTCATATGACGGCCTTTGAGGAACGAGCCGACGGTGGCCTCCATCGAACCCTTTAAAAGACCCAGATTGAGTGCTATTCAACGTACTCATACAGATCCTTAGGAGCGTGCTATGGCGAGCCTTGTCTTGGCGGAAATGACCGCGAGCGTGTCGGAGCTGAAAAGGAATCCGATGCGGACCGTCGCGGCCGGGGAGGGAGCGCCGGTCGCCATCCTCAATCGAAACGAGCCGGCGTTCTACTGCGTGCCGGCGAAAGCCTATGAGGCGATGATGGATCGGCTGGAGGATATCGAGCTGAACGCCATTGCCGACGCGCGTAAGGACGAGCCCGTCGTCAAGGTTACGCTGGATGACTTGTGAGCTTGGATTTCTGGATGCGGCGCTGAAAGAGTGGCGCAAGCTCGACGGCAACACGCGGGATCAGTTCAAGAAGAAGCTTGCAGAGCGGCTTGCCTATCCGCGCGTGCCGTCCGCAAGGCTCCACGGCAGCGAGGATCGATACAAGATCAAGCTGCGCAGCAGCGGATATCGGTTGGTTTATGAAGTTCGTGACGAGCAATTGGTCGTCGTCGTGGCAGTCGGCAAGCGCGAGCGCCATGCAGTCTACAAAGCCGCTGAGAAGCGATAGTTGTTGGGGATGCAGGGCGCGGTTGCACTTTCCCGCGAGCGGCTCGGCAGCGCAAGCCTCGATCGCGCGAGCCCGTCTCCCGGATCGAGCGTCTATTGCCCCATTGGGGGAAATACTTTATGATTGCTCCTGAGCTTTGCGAGGCCTGGGCCCCGCGTTCTTTGAACGGTGAATCCGAGAGCGACCGGCGGGGCGCAAGGATGCGGTCATGGCCCCAGGCATTGCCATGCTGCATGCAGCCTTTCTGCCGTCCGCCGCCGACCTCCTCGACAGGCTCGGGGAGGCCCGGCTCCTCATGGAAGCGGATGATCTGCTGCATCGGCCGCTGCGTTTTGTGAATGGCATGTTGAGGGTCCCGCAGGCTCGATGGGGCAGCCCGTCCACGGGATCCAATGCCCTTTTTCCGTGAAATGGCCCTCTCTTGACGTCGGTTCGGGAGGGGTTCCGGCCTCGCAGGGCATTTGGGGTTCTTTTTCGCGAAGATTCGATGCCTCAGAGAGAAGCCGTGTAGCCGGCAACGCAAATTTGTGAAACACGCTTGCCGAAATCAATATTCCTCAACATTTGCCCGAGAGCGCGGTCCCTACAACGGCAGCACCGGCAGCAGCACCCGGCTCGGACGCGAGGCGTCGGCGAAGACGGTGTTGACGGCGATGCGGGAGAGCCGCGCCAGCCCCTCGGGCTCGCCGCTATTGGGGTTCACGTCGAATTTCGGGAAGTTGCTCGAGGAGATGTCGAGCCTGATGCGATGGCCCGCGAGGAAAAGATTCGCCGTCGGAAACAAGGTCACGGTGATTCGCCTGACTTCGCCGGGCAGAGCGGGGCGCGGATGCTCGGGGTCTTCCGCGTAGCGGAGCCTGAGGATGCCGTCGGTGAGGATCATGGCGTAGCCGCGCGGGTAATCCTTGGAGGGCGGATGCGCGTCGATCAGCTTCGCGGTGAAATCCGTATCCGGTGCGTCGGTCGCCACGAACAGCTCGGCCTCGACCGGGCCGACGACCTGCAGCGGGGCGTCGAGCGGCTCTGTCTGGAACACCAGCACGTCGGCGCGAGAGGCGAGCGGCAGATAAGGTGGCGCGCAGCCGAAGAACTCCGGCCCCTCGACCTGGTCGAAGGGGCCTCCATTCGCGACCGGGTCGAGGCTCGTCAGCGCTCCCCCGATGGTCGGCGCCGGATGTGCCGGATCGAAGCGGAAGCTCAGCGCCCCGCTTGCCGCCTTCGGGGCCTCGGAGGCAAGCCTGCCGTCGGCATGGAGATGATAGGGCGTCATGGTCACGCCGGGCGGTGGCCAATCCGCCGCGCTGATCCAGCGCCCGCCATGGTCGAGCCTGCCGGCCTCGGTCCGCCGGCCGCCGCCGCCGCCCATGACGAAGATGCGCGCCGCCGGCTCGGCGCTCGGCATGCCCTTCACCGCATGGTCGAAGAAGCCCAGCCGATAGGCGCGCCAATCGCCGGCCCAGGCGTCGATCGTCGCTTGCGGCCCGAACTCGACATCGCCGAAGGCCGTCTGGCTGCGGTCGCCATGCGTCCAAGGCCCGAGGATCAGGCGCTGCGGGCCTCGGCCGGCGCGCTTCAGCCCGGCATAATTCATGGTGGCGGTCAGCGGGTAGGGGTCGAACCAGGACGACATGTGCACGCAGGCCGCACGGCTGTAGCGGTCATGGAAGCCCGCCGCCCAGATGCCGAGCTGGCGCCAATAAGCGTCGCAGGCGCCATGCGTCCATTGTTCGAAGAGATAGGCCTCGTAATCCGGGTGATGCCTGAGCGGCGAGTGGCCCGGCCGCCAAGGCAGCCGCGTGAACCAGTCGCGGATATCCTCGGCCTCGAGCGCGGCCTTCATCACCGGGTTGGCGGCGGCCTCGGGCGACAGGATCGCCTGCTTGTAGGCCCAGGTCGCCTGCTTCAGCTCGAAGGCGCCGAACTGGCGGATGCCTCCGCGCCAGGAATCCGCGAAGCCTCCCGAATCGAGCACTTGCGCCACGACGCCTGGCGGATCGAGGCAGCCGAGCGCCGCTTGCGTATGGGCCGCGTAGGAGAGGCCCATGGTGGCGATGCGGCCATCGCACCAGGGTTGTCGCGTCAGCCAGGCGCAAGCGTCGAAGCCGTCGGTCGCATCGCTCAGATATTTCGTGAAGCGCCCCTCCGAGCCGTGCCGGCCGCGGCAGTCCTGATAGGCGACCCCATAGCCATGCGCGGTGAAATAGGCGGCGATCGCGGCCCGCGAGGCAGGCTGCGGATCGGCGGCCGTCAGCTCGCTGCGGCTCGCGATGTCGCGGCCATAGGGCGTGCGCTCGAGGATGACGGGGAAGGGGCCAGCCCCGTCGGGCAGATGGATGTCGGTCGCCAGGCGCACGCCGTCGCGCACCGCCACCATCGCTGTCGTCTGGGTCAAGGCGCGCCTTTCACCTTTCCCGGAAGGGGAATGGTGAGACTCAACGGCGCGCTAAGATGCGCACAACAAGCACCAACCGCCGCCTATTCCGGCCTGAAATTCATCGCCACGCCGTTCATGCAATAGCGAAGCCCGGTCGGCGCAGGGCCGTCCGGGAAGACATGGCCGAGATGGCCCCCGCAACGCGAGCAATGCACCTCGGTGCGCGCCATGCCCAAAGACCGGTCCTCGGTGGTCTCGATGGCGCCGGCGAGGGGGTCGTTGAAGCTCGGCCAGCCGGTGCCGCTCTCGAATTTCCGCTGCGATTTGAAGAGCTCCTGCCCGCAACCGGCGCAGGAGAACGTGCCGGCCCGCTTCTCATAGTTCAGCGCGCAGCTTCCAGGCCGCTCGGTGCCGTGATGGCGCAGCACCTGGTATTGCTCCGCAGTGAGGAGCTTTCGCCATTCCGCGTCGCTATGAGTGACGGGATAAATCTTCTCTTTGGCCGCGGTCGCCATCGCTCGCTCCTCGAATGCCTAGCTTGTGCTCAGCAAAATTGGGCCTGTGACGCGAGACGTCAAGCCTGCCCCGTTCGCCGGAGGCCGCCGGCGAAGTAATCCTTCAGCACCCGCTCATAGATGGCCGTGAGCTGTTCGAGATCGGCGATCGAGGCGCGCTCATCCACCGCATGCATGGTATCGCCGACGAGCCGAGCCTTCCTCGTCGCCCGTGACCAGGAAGGCGATCGAGCCTTTGGGGCGGCCGGCGGAGCCGAGATATCGCGCCACGGCCGCGAGCATGGCCGCGATGCCGCCTTTCATGTCGACCGCGCCGCGTCCGTAGACGAAGCCGTCGGCGATGTCGCCGGCGAAGGGGCCGTGGCTCCAGCGCGCCTCGTCGCCCGAGGGCACTGAGCAGGCGGTTTTCGAGCAAAGCGAGCGCGCCGCCCTCGGCGGGAGTGACCGATCGGCAGCGGATCAGCCCGACCGGCAGGGAAGCCGGATCGTCGAGCGCGCGGTCGTTCATGCTGCATCGACCTCGTTTCCGGCCTTCTTCCCTGGTCTCTTCGTCCCGAAATTAGTCATTCATTCACCACTACGGAACTAAATAGGAGGGTGAAAGCGGTACGGCCGGCGTCCGGGCCATGCCGGCGTCGTCGCTGAGGTTCGCCATGCGGCAGAATTCGAGATCGAGCTTGTGCGCCCGCCTCGCTTCGCTCGCGGCGGGGCTTCTTGGCTCGCTTGCGCTTTCGGCCGGGATCGCCTCGGCCGAAACCCTCGTCGTCGTGACCGATCGCGCCAAGATCATCAAGCTCCCCGACAAGACGAAGACGGTGATCGTCGGCAACCCGATCGTCGCCGACGTGACGCTCGGCAAGGATGGCCTCGTGGTCCTCACAGGCAAGAGCTTCGGCGCGACCAACCTCATCGCCCTCGACGCGGCCGGGGCCATCCTCAACGAATCGACCGTGCAGGTGCAACAGGCGAGCGAGAACATGGTCGTCATGCAGCGCGGCATGGATCGCGAGACCTATTCCTGCACGCCG
>JBIOEJ010000182.1:0-9397 GCA_044445965.1 Hyphomicrobiales bacterium | reverse complement strand
GGCGTCGTCACGCTGAAACCAGAGCTCGCCGATCGCGGCGCCGTCAGGCTCGATCTCGCTCCAAGGCCGCAGATCGGTGCTTCCCCAGGGCTTGCTCACGGCTCGCACGCAGGCATGTTCGATCGCCATGATAGTCTCCCGGTTCATATCGCTCAGATCGGCCCGACATCAGGTCGGACCACGCCGTTCCAGGCCGGCGCCGCTCGTCGGCGGCAACGGCCGATGATGGCGGTCAGTGGCGGTGGGGTTCAGCGGGCAATTCGCGCGTCACGTCCACATGGGCCACGTCGCTCGACGGCAGAAGCTCCTTCTCCGAGAAGCGGAGATCGAAGAGACGGCCATCGTCGGTCAGCAGCTGGGCGTCCTTGCGGCCGAACGCGGCCTTGAGTGCGGCGGGCGCAAGGCGGATCTCGCCGGAAAACGTGACGCCGAGCAGCTTCGTGAAGAAGCTGTCGAAATCATATGAGGCAGGCGCGACTTTTTCGCCGTCGAACCTCAGCACACCCTGTCCCGATATTCCCCCGAGATAACGCATGATCGATTTCCTTTGGTTGAAAAGTCGGTGCGGGTTCGTGCCGGCCCGCAAGGTCGGCAACGAGCGAAGAGAGAAGACACCGCAATTCGTCTCGGCAGCCGCGACGAGCCGTCGGGCCCCCGCGCTCGGGGCCGTCAGAACCGCCGCCGCGATGCGCGTTGCTTTGCGAGCTTTATGAGTGAATCAAGAGATGGCAAAACAAAAGAGCAAACTTCTCTCGTTTAAATATGGCGTCTCTCAGCAAAATTACAAGGATTGTTTTTGATTTTATCTAGATTTCAGACAGTGGCTCAGGCACCGAGATGAAAAACCATTCAGGGGATAGTTCAACCGCAAGCCCGTGAAGCGTCCAACCGTCTCGGGGCGATCGCGGGCGCGATTCCAGCGCCGGTCTTGGAGAACGCTACGGCACGGCCCGCTATCCGCTGCTTCCGCCGCCGGATAATCCGCCCATGAAAAAGCCCAACCCGAAGAAGACGGCGCCGACCGCCAGCACGGACGAGACTGGGTTTGATCGCACAAACCCGGCGACCTTGCCGGCGCCTCGCCGGGCCTCCTTCGCGACCTGGTCCGCGCCCTCGCTCGCCGCTTCCTTGACGTGGGCGTAGGCCTCCTTGGCTGCTCCGGCCGCCCGGTCGGCGAGCCCTTCAGCTTCCGTCGCCGCGTCACCCGGCACGCGCTCGGCCGCCGATTTGACGGCGCCTGCCGCTTGGCGCGCATTGCCCTCGACCCTGCTCTTGTCCATGATGACCTCCGAATTCCTTGGACGGCGAACGCCGCAGACGCATTTTGGTTCGCGAGATGGTGTCTCTAGCATCCCGCGCGTGCACGCCCGAGGCTCGGTCGGGTAAAGGATCGCGTCGACAGGCCGACCGGGACGCCCGCCGCTATCCAGCGTCCTGCAACCGAGGCGAGCCGTCAAGGGCGGATCAGCGAGCGACGAGCGGGCTGGCACGGCACTTGTGCAAGGGCCGAGGCGACAGATACTATCGCCAGCGCCACCATGGTCTTTCGAGATATTGGCGAGCATTCGGTAAGGGCCTTCATGAGACCAGTGGTTGGGGTGATCGGGAACACCCATCTCGTAAACGATCGATTCGCCGTGCAGCTCGCCGGAGAGAAGAATCTTCGCGCGGTAGCCGAAGTCGCAGAGGCCCTGCCGCTGATCTTTGCGGGGGCGCCGGACATCACGGACATCGGCGCTCTATTGCAGGTGGTCGACGGCGTCTTGCTGACCGGCGCTCGCGCCAATGTTCATCCGGCCCGCTTCCGCGCCGAGCCGCATGCCGGGCATGAACCCTACGACGAACGCCGTGACGCCTTGGCCCTGCCCCTGATCGAGGCCTGCGTCGCCAAAGGCGTGCCGGTTTTCGGGGTCTGCCGCGGCTTTCAGGAAATGAACGTCGCGTTCGGCGGTTCGCTGCATCCCGAGATCCGAGAATTGCCCGGGCGCATGAACCATCGGATGCCGCGCTTGGAGACGGGCGAGGTTCATCCCGATCTCACCGTCGTGTTCGCCGACCGCCACGAGGTGCGGCTCGTTCCAGGCGGCGCCTTCGCACGGCTCCTCGGTCGAGAGACCATCCGCGTGAACTCCCTTCATGGTCAGGGCATTCTCGAGCCAGGCGAGCGGGTCGTGGTCGAGGGCGTCGCCGAAGACGGCACGATCGAGGCGATCCGTATCGCGGATGCGCAAGGCTTTGCTCTCGGCGTTCAATGGCATGCGGAGTACGATCCCCAAAGCAACCCGGTGAACCGCTCGCTGTTTCGAGCCTTCGGCGAAGCGCTCGCGACACGACGCCGCGAGCGGGCCGGCAAGGCTCGGAATTCCGGCTGAGCCGACAGGGCGTGTTGACATACAGCCCGTGGCCGGGACGCCTGTCGTTTTGGTCCGGCAAGCAGGAGGCGATCTGAGCCAATATGTCGATATTGGCGAGATCGACGACGAACTTGCAGGCCAAAACGGCCGCGCCCCTTCAGGGTTTGGACGAAATGGCCATCTGGTGCGTCGAAAACCTCGCCGATACCGGAGTATCGGCATCGATTTTCTCCTGCCAGCTGGCCATTTCGTCTCAAATCCCGGCCACGAGCTGTATGTCAACACACCCTAGGCAGCCGGGCTTCAACCGATCTACCATGGGGATCCGCCGCTGGCCGTAGACCGTCCGGCCCGCAGAGAACCGCAGACAATCCGGGACCACGCCATGAACGTCATGCACAGATCCATCAGTCCGACGCTGCCCATGGCGAAGCCCGAGGAAGTGGGACTGTCGAGCGCCAGGCTCGCCAAGCTCGGCGAGGTGATGCGCCGCGAGGTCGAGGCCAAGCATGTGCCGGGCGTCACCATGCTCATCTCGCGACGCGGCAAGGTCGCCTATCGCGAGAATGTCGGAGCGCTGAGACCAGGCGGCCCGGCCATGCGGAGCGACGCCATCTTCCGCGTCTACTCGATGACGAAGCCGATCGTCTCTGTGGCCATCATGATGCTGGTCGAGGAGGGGCGTTTGTTCGTCTCCGACCCCCTCGCCAAGTTCATCCCCGAATTCGCCGATCCGCAGGTCGGCGTGGAGAAGGACGGCAAGCTGGAACTGGTGGCCGCCAAGCGCCCCATCACCATCCAGGATCTGCTGCGGCATACCTCGGGCCTCACCTATGGCTTCACGGGCGCGTCGCTGGTGCAGCGCCTCTATGTCGAGGCGCCGCTGCGCACCCAGGACATCACCAGCGCCGGCCATGTGGCGGCGCTCGCCAAGCTGCCGCTCCTCAACCAGCCCGGCACGCATTGGGATTACAGCCATTCGACCGATGTGCTCGGAAGGGTGGTCGAGATCATCTCCGGAGAGACGCTGGGCGCTTTCCTGCAGGCGCGCATCCTGGCGCCGCTGGGCATGGTCGACACCGGCTTTTTTGCCCCGCCGGAGAAGCATGAGCGTCTCGCCGAGCCCTTCCCGGAGGATCCCGACACCGGCGCGGCGGTCACGCTGATCGAGACGCGGGTCGCGCCCAAATTCGAATCGGGCGGCGGCGGCCTCGTCTCGACCATCGAGGATTATTCCCGTTTCACGCATATGCTCTACCATGGCGGTACGCTCGACGGCGTCCGCATCCTCGGGCGAAAGATGGTCGCCTACATGGCTTCGGACCATCTCGGGCCGCATGTGGCGATCGGTTCCGATCTCCTGCCGCCGGGACATGGCTTCGGGCTCGGCTTCGCGGTCAGGCGCGAGAACGGCATGGCCCCGACGCCAGGCACCGTGGGCGAGTTCTTCTGGGGCGGCATCGCCGGCACCGTCTTCTGGGTCGCCCCCAAGGAGGAGCTCGTCGCGCTCATGCTGATCCAGGCGCCCGGGCAGCGGGACTATTACCGGCAGCTGTTCCGCAACCTCGTGCATGCGGCGCTGACGTAAGGATATACGCGCCGGTTCTTGCCTCGACCCCCGCAAAGGGTCTAACGCGGCCTGATGGCCGTCGTGGACACCCTGCGCGCGGGCGCGATCAAGCGCACCGCTCCGACCGTCGCCCGGGAGGCCCTCATCGCGCGCCTCGGCGACATGCTCGCCGAGGGGCGGGCGGAGGCCGAGCGCATCTTGATCGACCGGATCGATGGGCGCGGTTGCGCGGCGCATCTATGCGCCGCCATGGATCGGCTCATCGAGACGGCCTACGACTTCGCCGCGAACGAGCTCTATCCCGCCGACAACCCCTCGACTTCCGAACGCATGGCGGTGGTGGCGACGGGCGGCTATGGGCGCGGCTTGCTGGCGCCGGGCTCCGACATCGACCTGTTGTTCATCCTTCCATACAAGGCCTCTCCCTGGTGCGAGAGCGTGATCGAGGCGGTCCTCTATCTGTTGTGGGACCTGAAGCTGAAGGTCGGCCATGCCACCCGCACGATCGCGGAATGCCTGCGCTCGGGGAAGGCCGACATGACCATCCGCACGGCGCTCCTCGAGGCGCGCTTCCTGTTGGGCGAGCGCGAGCTGTTCGACGGCTTCGAGCGTCGCTTCGAGGCGGAGGTCGTCGCAGGCACCGCTCCCGCCTTCGCGGCCGCCAAGCTCGCCGAGCGCGACGCGCGGCTCAAACGCTCCGGCTACGCCTCGCGCTATCTCGTCGAGCCCAACGTCAAGGACGGCAAGGGAGGCTTGCGGGATCTGAACACGCTCTTCTGGATCGGCAAATATGCCTATCGCGTCAAGGAGGCGAAGGACCTCGTCGGAGCCGGCCTGTTCTCGCCCGAGGAATTCGCCCTGTTCTCGCGTTGCGAGGAATTCCTCTGGCGCATCCGCTGCCATATGCATTTCATCGCCGGCCGCGCCGAGGAGCGCCTGTCCTTCGACATGCAGCGCCTTGTCGCCGAGCGCCTGAAGGTCGTGAGCCGCATGGGGCTTTCCGGCATCGAGCGCTTCATGAAGCGCTACTTCCTGATCGCCAAGGATGTCGGCGACCTCACCGCCATCGTCTGCGCCGCCATGGAGGCGCGCGAGGCGATGCCGCGGCCGCTGCTCGATCGCTTCCTCGGCCGCTTCCGCCGCAAGCGCACGCGCTCTCTCGGGACGCCCGGCTTCGCCATCTGGAACGGCCGCCTGACGCTCGCTTCGGACGATGTGTTCGAGAAGGACCCGGTCAATCTCATCCGGTTGTTCTGGCTCGCCGACAAGCACGATCTCGCCATCCATCCCGAAGCCAAGCACCTCGTGACGCGCTCCTTGAAGCTGATCACGCGCGCGCTGCGCGATGATCCGGAGGCGAACCGCCTGTTCCTCGAGATGCTGATCTCGCGCAATGCGCCCGAGACGGTGCTGCGCCATATGAACGAGGCCGGCTTGCTCGGCCGCTTCATCCCGGAATTCCGCCGGGTGGTAGCGATGATGCAGTTCAACATGTATCACCACTACACGGTCGACGAGCATCTGATCCGGGCGATCGGCGTGCTCTCGGAGATCGATGCCGGAAGGGCGAAAGCCGAGCATCCGCTCTCGAACACCATCTTCCACACCATCCAGAACCGCCGCGCCCTCTATGTGGCGCTGTTCCTGCACGACATCGCCAAGGGCCGCGCCGCGGACCATTCGCTGATCGGCACGCAGATCGCCCGCAAGCTCTGTCCGCGCTTCGGCATGAGCGAGGCCGAAACCGAGACGGTCGCCTGGCTCGTCAGGTACCATCTCCTGATGTCGACCACGGCGCAGAGCCGCGACCTCGGCGATCCGAGCACCATCGAAGCCTTTGCCGCGGTGGTCCAAACCTTGGAGCGCTTGAAACTGCTGATGGTGCTCACCATCGCCGACATCAAGGCCGTCGGCCCCGGCGTCTGGACGGGCTGGAAGGGCGAGCTCTTGCGCACCCTCTATTACGAGACCGAGGTCCTGCTGGCAGGCGGCCACTCGGCCATCGAGCGCGGCGAACGCGTGCGCCTCGCTCAGCAGGCCTTGCGCGAGAAGCTCGACGATTGGCCGGCGGCCGAATTCGAGGCTTACGCCAAGCGCCATTACCCCGCCTACTGGCTGCGCGTGCCCTTGGACAGCAAGGTGCAGCAGGCGCGTCTGATCCGGGATGCCGAGCGCCAGAAGCGCCTGCCGGCGACTGCGATCGAGACGGATTCGTTCCGTGGCGTGACGACGCTCACGCTGTTCGCGCCGGACCACCCGCATCTGTTGTCCTTGGTGTTCGGCGCCTGCGCCATGGCCGGCGCCAATATCGTCGATGCGCAGATCTTCACCACCGGCGACGGGCGCGCCGTCGACACCATCGCCATCTCGCGCGCCTTTGACGAGGACGCGGACGAGTTGCGGCGGGCCGAACGCGTAGCGGACACCATCGAGCAACTCCTCGAAGGGCGCCGCCGCATCGCCGATATCGAGCGCCGCGACCCGAAACGGGCGCGCGCCAAGACCTTCGACGTTGCCTCCGAGGTGGTGATCGACAACACCTTGTCGAACCGCCACACCGTGATCGAGGTCTCGGGGCTCGACCGGCAGGGCCTGCTCTTCGACCTCACCTCGCAGCTTTCGGCGATGAACCTCAATATCGTCTCGGCCCACATCGCGACCTTCGGCGAGCGGGCGGTCGATGTCTTCTATGTCACGGACCTCATGGGCGCGCAGATCACCGCCGCGGCACGCCAGAATGCCATCAGGCGGCGCCTGCTCGGCGTGTTCAAGACGCAGTAGGGCCGCGGCCCGACCTTGATTTTCTTCGCCGTGTCACAGATATCGCGGTGCGATGGTGCATTGGCGATATGAGGACGCAATGGTCGGCGAAGACGACAAGCCGCAGACGAATTCGAGCGATGCTTCAACCCCCGAGGCGGCTCCGCAGCCCTCGGCGGCGGACGCGATCGCGCGCTACGAGGCCGAGAAGGCCGAGCTGAAGGACAAGTTGCTGCGGGCGCTCGCCGATATGGAGAATCTGCGCCGGCGGACCGAGAAGGAGGTCGCCGATACCCGTTCCTACGCGGTGACGGCCTTCGCGCGCGACATGCTGACCGTCGCCGATAATTTGCGCCGCGCCATCGAGACGATCCCGGCGGAGGCGCGCAAAGCTTCGGATGGCGCTCTCGCCAGCCTGATCGAAGGCATCGAGCTCACCGAGCGCGAGCTGGTGAAGACGCTGGAGCGCCACGGGGTGCGTAAGGTCCATCCCGAAGGCCAGAAGTTCGACCCGAACTTGCACCAGGCGATGTTCGAGGCGCCCCATGACAGTTTGGCCAAGGGGCAAGTCCATACCGTCATCCAGCCGGGATATGCGATCGGCGAGCGCGTGTTGCGCCCGGCCTTGGTGGGCGTGTCGTCGGGGGCGCCGGCGGCCGCCAACGACGCGAGCAAGCCCGCGCGCCCGAACGGAGCGGAGGCGAGCTGATAGGGGCGAGGTAGGGAGTAGCGAATAGGGGACCTTTGCTATTCGCTATTCGCTAGTCGCCGCTCTCGCATGAAGGCTTCGACTTCGGCGCGGCTGGGAGCGCCTGCCCGCCCGCCGCCGAAGCGGGTGCATTTGAGAGCTGCCGCGGCGTTGGCGAAGCGCACGGCGAGGCGTTCGGGCATGGCTTCCGCAAGGGCGAGCGCCAAGGCGCCGTGAAATACGTCGCCCGCGCCCAACGTGTCGAACGCCGTGACCGCGAAAGCCGGCTCATGCGCGATGGCGCCTCTCGCCGTGAACCAGACGCCACGCTCGCCATCGGTGACGCCGATCCAGTTGCGCGCCTTGCGGGCCAGCGCCGCGAGGCCATCGCGCGGGTCGCGCAAGCCGGTCAGCGCCTCGACGGTCGCGGCCGAATAGGCGACATGCGAAGCCGCATCGAAATAGCCGGGGTCCTCGACGACCCGATCGCCGTCGATCACGCTCGGCACTCCGGCGGCCCGCGCCGCCGCGAATAGTCGCCTCGCGCCCGCGACCCAGCTCACATCGCCCAGGACCGCGCGCGTTCCCGGGGGCAGGCGCGGCGGCAGCCAGGCGGCGGCCTCGGGCAGGCCTGCGTCCGCATGGCACATCACCAGGCGTTCGCCCCGGCGATCGACGAACACGGCCGATGACGGCGAGCGGTGTCCGGCAAAACGCCTAGCGAGACTGCAATCGACGCCGGCCCCTTCGAGCTCGGCGACGATCTCTCTCGCCGTCGTGTCGTCGCCGAGGCGCGTCGCCAGCATGGGCTTGCCGCCGAGCCTGGCGACGGCATAGGCCGCGGTTGCCGCCGTGCCCCCGCCGGCGACGGCAAGATCGAGCGCCCGGTATTTTTCCGCGCGACTCGGCATCTCCCCGACCGCGTAGACATGGTCGAGCGTCGCGATGCCGACGCACAGGACCTTGGTCATGGCTCGGCCGCCAAAGCCGCCTCAATTCACCGTGATGCCGGCATCGACGATGAAGTTCTGCGCCGTGCAGCCCGCAGCCTCGTCCGAGGCGAGGAACAGCGCCATGCGTGCCACATGGCTGGCGTCGAGCCTGAGCTTCAGCGCCTGCCGGTCGAGGATCTCCCTTTCGAGCTCGGGCGTACGCCACAACCGCGCCTGCCGCTCGGTGACGATGGCGCCGGGCACGATGCAATTGACGCGGATGCCGCTCTCCCCCAATTCGCGCGCCAGGGTGCGCGTCATCCCGTTGATGGCGGCCTTCGCGGTCGTATAGGCGACGAAGCCCGTTCGACCGCGCATCCAGGCGACGGAGCCGAACAGGATGATCGCACCGCCGCCGCGTTTCGCCATCGCCGGCGCCACAGCTTGGGTCGCGAAGAACTGGTGGTTGAGATTGACCGCGAGGTTGCCGCTCCAATAATCGGGCTCGACCTCCGCCATGGCGTGGCGGTCGTCGCGCGCCGCATTGTTGACGAGGGCGTGGATCGGCCCTCGAGCCGCCTCGACCGCGGCAATCGCTGCCCGCAGCGCCGCGATGTCGGTCACGTCGCAGCGGCGATAGCTGACCGCGCGCCCCTTGAGTTTCAGGAGCAGGGCCTTCGCCGCCTCGTCGTCGATATCGAGAAAATCGACGCGGGCGCCTTGCGTCGCGAAGGCTTCGACCATGGCGGCGCCGATGCCGGAGGCGCCCCCGGTGATCAGGACGCCTTTGTCTTGCAGGGAGCGATACTGGACGCTGTCATAGGTCGTCATCGTCGATTTGCCCGCAGCCTGGAGCGTGATTGCAAAAAATTGCAGACTTTTTGGACAAGATCATGCGTAAAAACAAAAAGATAGCATGCCGCGCCCGATTCAATCAAAAGCCATACGATTCCAGGGCGTGTTGACATACATCGCGTGAGCCGGGATTTGAGACGAAATGGCCAGCTGGCAGGAGAAAATCGATGCCGATACTCCGGTATCGGCGAGGTTTTCGACGCACCAGATGGCCATTTCGTCCAAACCCCGAAGGGGC
>JBIOEJ010000181.1:0-9562 GCA_044445965.1 Hyphomicrobiales bacterium | reverse complement strand
CGATTTCGGCGATCGGCCTGCCGCCGACCGGAACCTATCCCGATTATTTCCACGGTCCCATGCAGGATTGGCTCAAGGCCTTCGAGATCGATACCGGCAAGCGCAAGATCAAGCCCTATGATGCGACGGTCGGCCAGCAGATCGCCGACATGCTGCGCCCCTCCATGGGAGACCAGATCCCCAAGGATCCGAAGGAGATCGGCAAATCCTTCGGCCTCGGCTGGTGGAAGCCCGATCCGCAGGCGGCCCAGGAGCTGCTCGAGAAGGCCGGCTTCAAGAAGCAGGGCGGCAACTGGATGACGCCCGACGGCAAGCCCTTCACGGTGCGCGTGATGGTGGAAGGCGAAGCGCGCCCGGTGATGACGCGCGCCGGCTCCATGATCGTGCAGCAATGGCGGCAAGCCGGCATCGACGCCAAGGTCGATACGGCGCAAGGCACCTTCTTCACCCGCCGCTCCGCCGGCGATTTCGACAGCCTCATCGGCTGGAGCGTCGAGACCTGGGGCGGCGACCCGGATCTCTCCTACTTCCTCGACAGCTGGCACTCCCAGTTCGTCGCCGCGCCAGGCCAACCGCAGCCGGCGCGCAACTGGCAGCGCTGGTCGTCTCCCGAGCTCGACAAGATCATCGAGAAGATCCGCACCATTGCCTTCGAGGATCCGCAAGGCGTCGAGCTCGGCAAGGAATACGTCAAGCTCGTGACGCGGGAGATGCCGACCATTCCGCTCATGGCCTATAACGTCTTCACGGTCATGGACGAAACCTACTGGACCGGCTACCCGACCTCGGACAATCCCTATACGGACCCGGTGCCGAATTGGGGCAATTCACGCCTGATGATCATGAAGCTGAAGCCGCGCAACCCGACGTAAGGAGGGGCGCTCTTCCTTCTCCCGGTTGCGGGAGAAGGTGCCCGAACCCACGGGTCGTGCCTTCCGGCACGCCCAAGGGTAAACTCCGTGAGGGCGGATGAGGGAGGGTTCCGCTTGGCATCAACGCCCCTCATCCGCCGCTCGCTGGCGCGAGCGGCACCTTCTCCCGCGAGCGGGAGAAGGGAGGCGCGTCACCGTCGCGGACAAGGGATGAGTGCGAGCACATAGGGCGTCATGCAGGGCTATCTCTGGTATTTCGCCAAGCGCTTCGGGCAGTTCCTGCTGGTGGTGCTGATCGGCATCAACCTCGCTTACGCCATCACCCATGCGACGCCGATCGACCCGGTGGAGCAATCGGTCGCCGCGGTCACCTCCTACGGCAACACCGCGCCTGAGGCGATCGACCTGATGCGCAAATCGCTGCGCGAGCTGTATGGCCTCACGGGGACGCCGTGGCAGCAATATGTGACGTTCTGGCGCCGCATCCTCACCGCCGATTTCGGCCCCTCGCTCTCCGCCTTCCCGACGCCGGTATCGACCTTGATCATGCGGGCGCTGCCCTGGACCGTGGGACTCTTGGCGACCGCCACGCTCATCGCCTGGACGCTCGGCAATCTGCTCGGCGGCCTCGCCGGCTATTACCGCAAGAGCCGTATCCTCAAGGCGTTCGGCATCGTCGCCATGGTCTTTCATCCCATGCCCTATTACATCGTGGCACTCGTCCTCCTGATCGTCTTCGGCTATCTATGGCCGATCCTGCCGATCGGCGGCGGCGCGACCATGAATCTCGATCGCGGCTTCAATGCATCCTTCATGCTCAGCGTCGCCCAGCACTCGGTGCTGCCCGTGCTGTCGCTGGTGCTGGTCGGGATCGGGGGCTGGTTCCTCGGCATGCGCTCGCTCTCCTCGAACATCATCACCGAGGACTACGTCACCTATGCGGAGCTCGCCGGCGTCCATCGTTCTCGCATCGTGTCGTCCTATGTGATGCGCAATGCGCTGGTGCCGCAGTTCACCGGCCTGGCGATATCGCTCGGCGCCATCTTCAACGGCGCGGTGATCACCGAGAAGGTGTTCGGGTTTCCAGGCGTCGGCACGCTCTTGATCGATGCCGTCTATGCGGGCGATTACGGCCTCGTGCTCGGCGTCGCCACGATATCGATCGTCGGGGTCTCGACCGGCGTGCTGTTCATCGACCTCCTCTACCCGCTCATCGATCCGCGCGTCGAGGCCAGCTGATGCACGTCATTCTCCGCGATCTCCTGCGCCACAACCTCGAGTTCCGCATCGGCCTGATCCTGGTCGGCATCGTGTTCGGGCTGGCGCTCGCCTCGCTCGTCTCACCTTATCCCGAGCTCGACGTGTATGTCGTTCCCCCGGATCTCGCGCCCTCATGGGCCTATCCGTTCGGCACCAGCTCGCGCGGCCAGGACGTGTTCTGGCAAGTCACCGTCGCCATCCGCAACACGCTGTTCTTCGGCCTGACGGTGGCGCTCTTGAGCCGCATCATCTCCATCGTGATCGGCCTCGTCTCCGGCTACAAGGGCGGCTGGATCGACCGGGTGCTGATGTCGATCAACGACACCTTCATCGTCATCCCGCTCTTTCCGATCCTGGTGCTCTTCTATTTCGTGATGCGCGACAGCATGTCGTGGTTCCGGCTCGCGCTGATCATGTCGCTGCTCGGTTGGGCCTATGATGCGCGACTGATCCGCTCGGTCGCCATGTCGCTCAAGACCCGCGAATTCACCCAGACGAGCGTGTTCTCGGGCATGACGACGCGCGAAATCCTGATGCGCGAGCATATGCCCTATGTCATGCCGATCGTGTTCTCCACCACGCTCAACAACATGAACTGGTCGATCGGGCTCGAGGTGACGCTCTCCGTGCTCGGCTTCACCGACATCAACACGCCGACCATCGGCGGCATGATCTTCTGGGCCAACCAGCACACCGCGATGGTGGCCGGCATCTGGTGGTGGATCGCCTTCCCGATCGCCGTCGTGGTCATGGCCTTCATCGGGCTGTTCCTGCTCTCCGTGTCGATGAACGAGTTCATCGACCCTCGCAGCCGGCTCTCCCGCATGGGCAGGGTGGCGACGTGACCGAGCCGGCGGCCGTCGCGGGTGCTGCCGACGCCCGCGCGGGGTCGGCGACGGCGCCTGATGGTCCCGCTCTCTCGGTGGAGAACCTCAAGGCCTATTACCGCACGCGTCATTTCGGCGTGAGCCGCGACGTGAATGCGGTCGACGATGTGAGCTTCGAGGTCAGGCGCAACGAGATCTACGGCCTGGCGGGCGAATCGAGCTCGGGGAAGACGACGCTGATCAAGACCGTCGCCGGATTGGTGCGCCCGCCGCTCGAGGTGGTCGCCGGCAGCATCAGCTTCAGCTTCCTGCCCGGCTATGGCGGCCTGCATCTCGCCCCGCCCGACGAGGTCGAGCGCATCAGATGGCGCAACCTGTCCTACATCATGCAAGGCTCGATGAGCGTGCTGAACCCGGTCCGGCGGGTCAGGGAATCGTTTTATGATTTCGCCTTCGGCCATATGAACCTGCCGCGGCGCGATTTCGAGGCCGCGGTCGAAGCCCATCTCGCGAGGGTCACGCTCGACCGCTCGGTGCTCGCCGCCTATCCGCATGAATTGTCCGGCGGCATGCGCCAGCGCGTCACCATCGCGCTCGCCACCATTTGCCGCCCGGATTTCATCATCGCGGACGAGCCCACCACCGCGCTCGACGTCGTCGTGCAGAAGGACGTGCTCGACATGCTGCGCGCCATCCAGCGGCAGATGGGCTCCTCCGTCCTGTTCGTGACCCACGACATGGGCGTGCACGCCTATCTCACGGACCGCCTGGCCATCATGTATGCCGGCCGCCTGGTCGAGGAGGGTCGGACGGCCGACATCTTCGCCCGGCCGCGTCATCCCTATACGCGCCATCTCGTCGCGAGCCTGCCCCGCATCGGCGACGATGCGCGCCGGCAGGGCCTGGAGGGCAGGCCGCCCAATCTCGCGGACCCGCCGCCGGGCTGCCGCTTCCATCCGCGCTGCCCCTTGGCGATGGAGATCTGCCGCGGCAAGGTGCCTCCGATGCTGGCGGATGGCCAAGGCCATCGCGTCGCCTGCTTCGCCGTCAACCCGCCGGGAGCACCGCCGCAAGCACTGCCACAAACATTCGCCGGAGCGTCGCCGTGACCGGCGCGCTTCTCGAGCTCGCCCATGTCTCGAAGACCTATGGGCGCGGCGGCCTGTTTGCCTCGCGGCGCGTCAACGCGGTCCAGGATGTCAGCTTCCGCCTCGAGGCGGGCCGCGCCGTCATCTTCACCATCATCGGCGAATCGGGCAGCGGCAAATCGACCATCGCCCGCATGATCTTGAACATCACCCAGCCGACGAGCGGCGTGCTGACGTTCCGCGGCCGCGATCTCGCGACCATCAGGGGGATGGCCGCCAGGCGCGACTTCATGCGCGAAGTGCAGCCGATCTTCCAGAACCCGTTCGAAGCCTTCAATCCGCTGAAGCGGCTCGACCATTATCTGTTCTCGACGGCGAGGCGCCTGGCCGGCGTCGCCGATCGCTCGACCGCGGAGCGGCTGGCCGACGAGGCGCTGCATGCGGTCGGCCTGTCGCTGCGGGAGGTCAAGGGCCGCTTTCCGCACGAGCTTTCGGGCGGCCAGCTGCAGCGCGCCGCGATCGCCAGAGCCCTCCTGTCGAAACCTTCGCTGATCGTCGCCGACGAACCGGTCTCCATGGTCGATGCGTCCTTGCGCATGTCGATCGTCAACGTGTTCAAGAACCTGCGCGACGAGCTGAAGATATCGATCATCTACATCACGCATGATCTCGCCACCGCCTATTACATCTCGGACGAGGTGATCATCATGCGGCGCGGCGAGGTCGTCGAGCGCGGCCCGGCGCGCGCCGTCCTGTCGGCTCCCCAGCACCCCTATTCGCAAAAGCTCAAGGATGCCGTGCTGGCCCCGCCCGCCGCGGCCGCGGACGCCCAAACCCCTGACCCGATAGGCATGGAGACCGCCTCATGAGAGAAGCCAAGATCAAGCTCGATAGGGATTTCACGATCGGCAAGACCGATCCGCGCCTGTTCGGCGCCTTCATCGAGCATTTGGGGTGCTGCGTCTATGGCGGCATCTTCGAGCCTGGCCACCCCACCGCCGACGCCAAGGGCTTCCGCCAGGACGTGATGGCGCTGGTGCGCGAGCTTGCCCCCACCATCATGCGCTATCCGGGCGGCAACTTCGTCTCCGGCTATGATTGGGAGGACGGCGTCGGGCCGGTCGGCAAGCGGCCGCGCCGGCTCGACTATGCCTGGTTCTCGACCGAGCCCAATACCTTCGGCACCAACGAGTTCGTCGACTGGTGCCGCATGGCGGGCATCGAACCGATGCTCGCCGTCAATCTCGGCACGCGCGGCCCGATCGACGCCGGCCGCTTCGTCGAATATTGCAACCATCCGGGCGGGACGGCGCTCTCCGATCTGCGCCGCAGCCATGGCTGGGAGAAGCCGCACGGCGTCAAGTTCTGGTGCCTCGGCAACGAGATGGACGGGCAGTGGCAGACGGGCGCCAAGACGGCGGACGAATATGGCCGGATCGCCGTCGAGGCGGCGAAGATAATGCACTGGGTGGACAAGTCGATCGAGCTTGCCGCCTGCGGTTCCTCCGGCCGCACCATGGCGAGCTACGGCAAATGGGAAGACACCGTGCTCGAGCACACATTCGACGAGGTCGGGTGGATTTCGCTCCACACCTATCTCAACAATTGGGCGGATGACACGCCGGCCTTCCTGGCGAGCCCCGACCTGATGGACGCGTTCATCGAGGAAGTGGTCGCCATCGCCGACGCCGTCGCGGCGCGCCGCCGCTCGACCAAGCGCATCATGCTGAGCTTCGACGAGTGGAATGTCTGGTATCGCACGCGCCGCCCGCGCGAGAACCGCGTCAAGCCGGGTTGGCCCGTAGCGCCGCCGATCCTCGAGGAGGTCTACGACATGCAGGACGCGCTGACCTTCGGCGGCGCCGTGATCTCGCTCCTCAACCATGCCGACCGGGTGCGCGCGGCCTGCCTCGCCCAGCTCGTCAACGTCATCGCCCCGATCATGACCGAGACCGGGGGCGGCGTCTGGCGCCAGACGATCTTCTTCCCCTTCGCCCATATGAGCAATTTCGGGCGCGGCACGGTGCTGCGCGCCCTCATCGAATGCGACGCCTACAAGGCCGCCTATAGCGATCCGCGCGGCACGGTCGAGAACATCATCCCGGTGCCGTCCGTGCCCTATCTGAAGCTGAGCGCCGTGCATACCGAGGATGGCGGGGTGACGTTGTTCGCGCTCAATCGCGACCTCGAAGGCGAGATGCGGATCGATGTCGAGATGCGCGGCTTTCCGGCTCTTTCGGTGCGCGAGGCCATCACCTTGCATGACGCGGACCTGAAGGCCGCGAACACCAAGGCCGCGCCCGAGCGGATCAAGCCCTCGGCGCTCGCCGGCGCGAGCATCGCCGGCGGGGCGTTGCGCGCCGTGCTGCCGAAGGCGTCCTGGAACGTCATCCGCTTGCGGGGCGCGGCCTGACGGGGCGTGACCGGAGGGGCGGCGTCCCGCCGCCCAGCCTCGCGGCCATGGTGCGCGGGACGCCGGGCTCGCTTACCACCCGCAAGCGCAGAGGTGGGGCCCGGCGCTCGCTCCTTTGTCGTCCGACCGGCGGGAGGCGTCTGCGGCAGTTCAGACCATGCCACCTCGCCCGGCGCCGGCGGCGAAGCGCCGCGCTCCGGCGCGGCCTTCGATTTCGAGCGAGCGTTCCCCGAGCGAAGCTTCCCGCCGCAGGGCGCTCGGCATGTCGAGCGACCATTGCTCGAGCACCGAGCGGCGGTCGCTCGCCACGCAGGCTTGCGGGAACGAGGCGATCTGGCGCGCCAGCGCAACGGCCTCCTTTCGCGCCTGGCCCGCCGCGACCACGCGGTTCGCAAGACCGAAGGAGAGAGCCTCCGCCGCGCCGACCGGACGCCCGGTGAGGATCATGTCGAGGGCGCGCGACTGGCCGATGAGCCTCGGAAGCCGGATGGTGCCGCCATCGATGAGCGGCACGCCCCAGCGCCGGCAGAAGACGCCGAAGACCGCCGTCTCCGAGGCGACCCGCAGATCGCACATCAGCGCCAGTTCCAAGCCGCCGGCCACCGCATAGCCTTCGACCGCCGCGACCATCGGCTTTCCGACCTGCAGGCGCGTCGGCCCGAGCGGGCCATGTGAGAGGGCGTCGTGCTTGAACTTCCCGCTCGACACCGCCTCGAGGTCGGCGCCGGCGCAGAAATGGCCGCCCGCGCCGGTCAGGACGAGGACACGGGCCGCATCGTCCGCCTCGAAAGCCTCGATCGCCCGGCGCAGCGCCCCCGCGGTGCGCGGATCGACGGCGTTGCGCCGCCGCGGCCTGTCGATGGTAAGGACGCGGACCGAGCCTTCGTCTTCCTCGATGATCGTGCCCATGACGCCTCCACCCCATGCTCGAGCCTCAGCGCCGGCGCAAGCGGCGAGCATGGCGCTGTCGATCCGCGAGCCGGCGGGTGGTATCCTATATCGCCGGTAGCCCGTTTTTGCCGATCGTTCCTCAGGCCGCCGCGACCTTCGCGGCCCCGGCCGGCGCCCCGAGCCCCGCGAGCTTGCCGAAATGCCGCTCCAGGAGCGGAACCACCTCGGTCCCGAAACGCCCGATCGAGCCCAGGATTTCGGCCTGCGACAAGCCGGGTATGCCCATGAAGCAGCTGATATGGGTCGGCGTCAGCGTCTCGATCTCGCGCACCAGCTTTTCGGCGACGGTGGCGGGATCGCCGATCAGCAGCCGCTCGACGATCTCCTCGAGCGGCGGCTCATCCGCCGCCGGCGTCTCCTTGAGAAACGAGCCTTCGAGCTCGCCATATTTGCCGCGCATCGCCTGGGCGACGCGCCGCACATAGCGCGCCCCGTCGGCTGCCTTGAGCGCCGCCTTCTTGTCGTCGGTCACGAACACATAGCGCTGCATCGCATAGGGCATGAGGGCGACATCGCCGCCGGCCGCCGCATAGGCCTCGGCGACCTTGGCACGGGTCTGCCGAGTGGCTTCGAGCGTGCTCCAGCCGGTGGTGAAGAAGGGGACATAGCCGCGCGCCACCGCGCGCTGCTGCGCCTGCGGCTCGCCGGCCATGCCGGCAATGTAGACCGGCGGGCGTTTCTGCACGGTCCTGACGGAGAAATAGGTCTCCGGCATGCGGATGCGCTTGCCGTTGAAGGATAGCGGGTCGCCCGCGAAATAGGCGTCGATGAAATCGAGCGTCTCGAAGAAGATGGTGCGCGCTTCCTTGAGGTCGACGCCGAATTTATGGAACTCATATTCCTGATAGCCCGTGCCGAAGCCGAGCACGAGCCGCCCGTCGCTGAGCTGGTCGGCGAGCCCGATATCCTCGAGCAATCGGATCGGCTCGTAGAGCGGCACGACCACGACGGCCGGCCCGAGCTTGATGCGCCCGGTCTTCGCCGCCGCATAGCTCGTCATGGTGAGCGGGGAGGGGCACAAGCAATAATTCGAGAAATGATGCTCGGCGAACCAGGCGATCTCGAAGCCGACTTCTTCGGCGAGCCTGACATGCTCGATCGTCTCGCGGTAGATCTCGCGCGGGGTCTTCGCCGGATCGCGCTGGGTGTTGAGGCAGAACAAACCGAAATGCATCGCTCCTCCTGTGCCGGTTAGAACCCGACGATGGTTTCGCCCCCGTTGGGGCTGATGGCTTGACCGGTGATAAAGTCGGATTCCTGGGAAGCGAAGAAGGCGACTGCGTAGGAGATCTCCTCGGGCTGCGCCCAGCGGCCGAGCGGCACGCGCTTCTCCTTCTCGCGGATCTTCTCCCAGCCTTGGACCTTGATCGGCATCTCGGTGATCACGCCACCCGGGCAGACCGCGTTGACATGGATATTCCAGGGCGCGAGCTCCTTGGCCCAGGCCTTGGTGAGGCCGAGGAGCGCCGCCTTCGCTCCGCAATAATGGGAGGCCGTGTCGGCGCCGTTCATGCCCCAGATCGAGGAGATGTTGATGATCTTGCCGGAGCGCCGCTGCTTCATCGCGGGGATCACGCTCTGCCCGCAGAAGAAGGAGCCGCGCACATGGATGTCGAACATCCGCTGAAAATCGGCCGGCGTGATCTGCTCGATGGGCCCGTGCTGGCCGATGCCGGCATTGTTCACGAGGATGTCGATGGCTCCGAATTCGGCAAATACGCGCAAGGCGAGCAGCCGGATCGCCTCGACATCGATAAGATCGGCATTCGACACGAAGGCACGCCGCCCGGCCTCTCTCACTAGCCGCGCGGTCTCTTCCGCCTCCGCCTCGAGGATATCATGCACGACGATATCCGCCCCGCGCTGCGCGAGGAGAACGGCATGGGCGCGTCCCATGCCTCGGCCCGAGCCCGTGACCCAGGCGGTCTTGCCGTCGAGCCGCTTCGTGTCGCTGATCATGCGTTCCTTGGGAGTGTCGCCGGTCATGGATGCTGCCTCGATGGAAGGCCGGCTAGGGCGTGTTGACATACATCGCGTGAGCCGGGATTTGAGACGAAATGGCCAGCTGGCAGGAGAAAATCGATGCCGATACTCCGGTATCGGCGAGGTTTTCGACGCACCAGATGGCCATTTCGTCCAAACCCCGAAGGG
>JBIOEJ010000180.1:0-9669 GCA_044445965.1 Hyphomicrobiales bacterium | reverse complement strand
CCGTCGATCTCGAGCTCGGCCATTGCGATCGCCTTGGCGAGCTCGATCATCTTGGGCAGCCGCTCGCGGTAGGCCTCGACGGCAGCGGTGCAGCTCTCGAAGACAAAAGAGTAGGGCGCGGCAGCGTCACCTGGTTTGCCGGCCGCAGTGGACGCCGGGAAGAATTTCTGGGACTGCAGCACCGAGAGCAGCCAGCGAATCCGCTGCTGGCAACTCTCGGACAGCGAGGCCTTGGGTGCCGACTTGGCGAGCAGGCGCGACATCGCGTCGAAATTGAAGGCCCCCTCATGCATCGGCCCGATGGAGGCCTTGAGGCTTTTGGCACTGCGACCTTCCCCGGAGCGGACGAAATCGGCCTTGAGGACGTCGGAAAGCTTCAGGGTCAGCCTGTCGATTTTTCCGCGGAACGTCTGGGATTTCCCGTGCTGCACCGTCTGCCAGACGCGGTTGAGGAAGCGGGCCGGCATTGCTTCGTCGCAATCGACGACTTCGCCGTCGACCTTGAGGACGGCGCGGAGGCGGATCAGGCTGTCCCGGAGGAGATCATCCTTATTCGTCGTGAGCCGGCTCGCGGCGGCGTCCCAGAGTGCCGACAGCGATCCGCCGGCGCCCTTCGCGGCCAGAGTGCGGATTTCTTGCTCCAGCCGCAGGGCGTGCCGCCTCAGCCGTTCGCCGTCGGCGCCTTGGCTGATCTCGCGGAGGGCGCCGTCGAACAGGCCGGAGAGGGATTGCACCGATGCTTCGCCCGCGTCGGTGCCCACAAGCACCAGCGGAAAGTCGTAGCGAAGCTTGGTGAGATCCCGATACCCGGCGAAGAGCGCGGGACGCAGGCCGAGCCCGTCGATGGCGTCCAGTTCGCCGCCCGGTCGCTTCCCCGTAAGGTAAAAAGCGGCATACGCTTGAGGTCCGCCTTGCATGCCGATGTCGCCTTTCATTTCTGAGCCGGTCGGCAAAGATCGTTTGCCGACTCCGTCGTCAGGACACGTCAACGCTTGAAGTGCTGGGCTCAATCCGCTCTTCCATTCTCTGCGGCCATACCGTGAACTTGTCGAGCTCCTTCTCGAGCCCAGCCTTGATGAGCTCGGTCGAATGCAGCAGCCCGGTGCTCCTCAGGTCCTCGTAGCAGGGGACGTCCGGATTCCGATAAAGGATGCCCACGGGGATGGGATCGAGGATCGAGGCGATCTCCCGCGCCCTGTTGAGATTCGCGGGGTCGTGCTGCTCCTGATTCTTGTAGACCTTGGCAGTGGCCGGACTGGATCGGAGACCCTGCTCGTGGTTGAGGAGCAGGATCCTCTGAGGATCATGAAGCCAGGGATCGAACAGGTTCGGCAGCCATTCCGGGCAGCGCTGGATGATGCGCACGAAGGAGAACCCCTTGTGGTGAAACGCCGCCGAAATGATGTCGTGAAGCACCTCCGGTATCCAATCGACCGCCTGTGCCACGAAGGAGGCGTTCTGAACGCCAAGTGTCACGCTCAGAGGGTTGAGCGCCTGCAGGTAGGCGCCCCGCGGCGTGGTATTGCTCTTCAGCCCTTTCGGCGAGGTCGGCGAAGCCTGCATCTTGGTCAGGCCATATATCTGGTTATCGTGCAGCATCACCGTCATGTTCATGTTGTAGCGGATGGCGTGGATCCAGTGAGCAGCGCCGATGCTGCAGCAATCCCCATCGCCGGTGTTGACGAAGACATGCAGATCCGGCCGCGCCATCTTGATGCCTTCGGCAACCGGAAGTGCGCGTCCGTGGATGCCGTGGAACCCGTAGGTCTTCATGTAATGGGGAAAGCGGCTCGAGCAGCCGATCCCCGACACGAACACGGTCTTCTCCGGCCGCAGATCCTCATCGCGGCATAGCCGCTGCACGGCCGTAAGGATGGCGTTGTCCCCGCATCCGGTGCACCAGCGCGGCACGCCGCTCTGGTAGTCCTCGAGCTCGTGGTGCTCGTCGTACATCCGGAGCAGGCATTCAGTGGCGGCATTCGTCATCGCGGTGTCCTCTTAATGCCGACGTAATTTTTCGAGGATCACGCGGCGGATGGTCTTGGGCTTGATGGGCTCGCCCCGCACCTCGCTCCAGCAGTCGACGTCGATCAGGTAGCGCGACCGCAGCAGCATCGCCACGGCCGAGTAGCGCCGGTTGGCCTCGTCGATGATCTCGGCGTCTGGCCGGTCGCACCAGTTGCTCTCGACTGTCATGACCTTCTTGAACCGCTGCATGATCTCCTTGATCCCCGAGGGCATCGGCTGGAGGAACGTCAGGTGCAGAGAGGACACCTTGTGGCCCTCGTCGCGCAGGTTTGCCACGGCCTCCTCGATCGCACCCTTGGTGCTGCCCCAGCCGACGATCAGAAGCTCGCCGGCCTGGTCGCCGAACACCGGCGGCGTATTCAGCGTCTTCTGCAGCGCCGCCAGCTTCAGGCTGCGGGCGCGGATGCTCTGCTCATTGCTCTCCGGGTCGTAGGCGACGTGGCTCAGGCTGTCATGGGCAAGCCCCGTCAGGGTGTGCATGCCACCGGGCTGACCCGGTATGAAGCGGCGCGCGAGGCCGCTGGAGGCCTCCCAGTCGTATGGTTTCGCTCCGGCGGGAACCCTGCTCTGATCGACCGGCGGCGCCACCCACGCCTCGCTGAATTGCGGCCGCGGGAAGGGCTGCTGGGAAGTGGCCAGATTGGCGTCGGAAAGGACGACCACGACCATGTTGAAGGTCTCGGCGATCTTGCGCGCGGTGATGATCGAATAGAAGCACTCCTCGATCGTGCTTGCCGCCATGACCACCTTGGGCGCATCGCCGTGGCTACCGAACATGGCCGCGAGGAGGTCGCCCTGCTCCGCCTTCGTCGGCTGGCCGGTACTGGGACCGCCGCGCTGCACGTTCACGACGACCAGCGGAATCTCACCCATCACCGCAAGCCCTATCGCCTCCTGTTTGAGCGAATAGCCGGGGCCGGAGGTGATCGTGACCGTGCATTTGCCGGCGTATGAGGCCCCGATCGCGAAAGCGCAGGCCGCAATCTCGTCCTCCGCCTGATGGACCACGCCGCCCACCTTCTCGAAGACGTCGCTCAGATAGTGCGACGCCGAGGTGGCCGGCGTGATCGGGTACATGGCGCAGACCTCCATGCCCGAGGCGAGGATGCCGAGCGCCATCGCCGTGTTCCCGTTGATCACGATCTGCGGCTCGGTAACCCGTTCCGCCGGGATGCGGAACTTGAAGTCGAGGTTGCGCTCCGCCCAGTCGTAGCCCGCCTCCAGCAGCTTGATGTTCGACTTGATCACGCTCTCGTCCTTCTTGCCGAAGGTGAGCGCGATCTGCTCGCGCGCCAGCTGCACATCCAGGCTGTAGAGGCTGCAGAGCATGCCGAGCGCGAACATGTTCTTGCCGCGCCGCGCATCGGCGACGATGGTCCGGCACTCCCGTTCCATCGGAATCTCGTGCACCCGGTACCCGGCTGTCACGAGCTGGTCATGGATCTCCACGTAGGATGCCGCGATCGTCGCATCCGCATCCTCGCGCCACTTGCTTTCGAGAAGAATGATGCAGCCGGGCTTGAGCTCTCCGGCCCGCACCCGTCCGAGAAGCACCTGTTCGTTGAAGGCCACTACGAGGTCCGTCTCGTTGCCCCCGTTGGTGACGCGGCGGGAGCCCAAGCGAATGCGGTTGCCGCTGGCACCGGCGATGCTCCGCGCCGGCGGCCGGATTTCGGCGGGGATGATCTCCACCGTCCAGACGCCATTGCCCATCCGCGCCGCGATGGCGCCGAGGGACTGGCCGCATCTTTGCGCGCCCTCGCCGGAATCGCTGATCACCTCGACGATGTGCTCGGACAACGTGGCGACCGCCTTCTTGCCGGCGGGCAGCGAAACCGGCGCGGCGGCGCTCCGAACTGGCTGCAATAGGGAGGTTTCGTTCATGGTCTCGCCATAGCCTTTATTGAGTTTTGCCTCGACTCGTGTCGGCCGTCTTGATGCCAAAAGCCTAAGCGACGCGAATGCGCGCGAAATTCCGCTCTCTGAGATCGATGCCAAAGAGCATGCCGGCACGGGCTTGTCCTTCGGCGAAGGAGGCGGCGCCGTAATCGCGGATTCCGAGATACTCCTTCATGCTGCGCGCGGCCTTCCGGCCGGCACCCATCGCCTCGATCACGGTCGCGGCGCCGGTGACGATATCGCCGCCGGCGAACACGCCCGCCATGGAGGTCGCAAGGCTCTCGTCCGTCTCGATGTAGCCCCGCTTGTTGAGGCGAAGTTTCGAGGTCTGGCCAATGATCGGGTTCGCGTTCGTTCCGATTGCGAACACGACCTGATCGACCTCCAACTCATGCTCGCTGCCCGCAACCGGAACGGGGCGCCGCCGACCCGAGTCGTCGGGCTCGCCGAGCGTCATTTGGATGCAACGCATGGCGCGGGCGCCCCCCTTGTCGTCGGAGAGGATCGCGACGGGATTGGTCAGCCAGTGGAATTCGATGCCTTCTTCCTCTGCGTGATGGACTTCTTCCGCCCGCGCGGGACACTCCGCCCTGCTGCGGCGGTAGACGCAGAAAACCTTCTCTGCGCCCAGCCTGAGGCAAACCCTCATGGCGTCCATCGCCGTGTTGCCGGCGCCGATCACGGCAACGCGGCGGCCGAGCGGCAGCGGCGTGTCGTAGTTCGGGAACTCCTTTGCGCGCATCAGGTTGCAGCGCGTCAGGAGCTCGTTGGCCGAGAGAACGCCGTTGAGAGAGTCGCCGGGAATCCCGAGCATCGATGGGTAGCCGGCGCCGGTTCCGATGAAGACGGCGTCGAAACCCAGCTCTCCGATCATTTGCTCGATCGTGAACAGGCGTCCGACCAGCGTGTTGCACTCGAACTTGACGCCGAGCTTGCGCAGGTTCCCGATTTCGGCATCGATCACTTCGTTGGGCAGCCGGAAATCGGGGATGCCGTAGCGCAAGACGCCGCCCGGCTGATGGAACGCTTCGTAGACCGTGACCTCGCACCCCGCCTTGGCCATATCGGCCGCGCACGCAGCGCCGGCGGGCCCGGAGCCCACGATCCCGATCTTGAAGCCGTTGGGCTCGATATAAGGAACGTTGACCCAACGCTCCGCGATGGCGAGATCGCCCAACCAGCGCTCGAGCCGACCGATGGCAACCGGCTCCAGCGTGTCGCCCACGACGCAGACGCCCTCGCACTGACTTTCCTGCGGGCAGACCCGGCCGCAAACGGCCGGCAGAAGATTGGTCCGGGTTATGGTCTCATAGGCCCCGCGGAAATCCTTCAAGCTGATCTTTTGAATGAAGCCGGGGATATCGATGTTGACCGGACAGCCCGCGACGCAGACCGGGTCCGAGCAAAGCAGACAACGCTCGGCCTCGTTGAGCGTCTCCTCCTGGCTGTAGCCGCAATTCACCTCGGCAAAATTCGTCACCCGCTCCCGCGGCTCCTGCTCGCGGACGGGGGTCCGTTTCTGCGGAATGGTCCGTATCGTCTTTTTTTTCGCCATCGTCATTCACCAGTCAAGTTTTGCCGGAAGGTCGACAATCCAAAAGACCGTCCCCGCTCAACGCCGCGCCGCCGGCGCCGGCAGCTGCGAGGCGAGCGAAGTCGGATCGACAAGGTTCCTCATGCGGCAGGCCTCCGACCAGCGCTCCATGGCCACCTTCTCCTCTTCGGCATAGCGCTTGAGGCGCATCATCAGATCGTCGAAATCGACCTTGTGCCCGTCGAAGTCGGGACCATCGACGCAGGCGAACTTCACTTGGTCGCCCACCTTGACGCGGCAGCCGCCGCACATCCCCGTTCCATCGACCATGATGGGATTGAGGCTCACGGCGGTCTTGATCGCGTGGGGACGCGTCACTTCGACGCAGGCCTTCATCATGACAGGCGGGCCGATGGCAATCACCTCGTCGATGTCGCGGTGCTTCTCGATGGCGAGCCTTATGCCGTCGCTGACGAAGCCCTTGATCCCTGCCGAGCCGTCGTCCGTGCACATGATCAACTCATCGCAGCAGGCCGCAAATTTCTTTTCCCAGAAAATCAGACTTTTGGTGCGGAACCCGAGGACGCCGATCACGTACGCACCGCTCTCTTTGAAGCCGCGCGCCTGAGGAAAGATCGGGGCTACGCCCAGCCCCCCGCCGACGCACACGACCTTCTTTGCGCTGCCTGTAGCGCTTGGCATGCCCATGGGCCCAACCAAGGCGTAAAGCATCGTTCCGACCTGGCAGTTCTGCTGCATCTCCCTGGTCGTCTTCCCGACCGCCTGAATGACCAAGGTGATCGTTCCCTTTTCACGGTCGAAGTCCGCGATGGTCAGAGGTATGCGTTCGCCGTGCTCATGCGACATGACGATGACGAACTGTCCGGGTTTGGCGGCTTTCGCCATCAAGGGATGACGAACCTCCAACAGGTAGGTTACGTCCGAGAAGTCCTCACGAGCGACAATCTCGAACCCGCCGCTGCCGCCGTCCGCATGATGCATGTCTGGTCTCAACATTTCACAGGGCCTTGGGAATTCTTCTGCCTCTGTTACCCGCCTGATGCTGATCGCGCGTTGATCCATATCAACAAGGGCACGCTTGAGCGCCCGAAGCATGTTCCAGCAGGGCATTGGGAGGCCGCCCAGAATGACGGCAACATATTGATATGTCGGGAAAATATGCTCAGATGGCGGGTTCCAGACCGGCGCCGGCCGGAACCCCGCCTGCGAGACAGTTCTGCCGAATGATTCAGGACCTTGAGCGGCTTGGCCACGGAGCCCCATGTGTGGACGGCTGTGTGGACGGCTCAACTACCCGCTGTTCGGCTGGGTCTTCGCCGAGCTCCGTGGCGAGAAAAATGTGCCGCCGCCGCGCCGGCCGATCAAGGAGATCGCAGCTGCGTTCCGCAGTGCCGGGTGCGGGCCGGTGCCGGAGTTCAGAAAGCCGCACGGCGGCAGTAATCCGGCCGGCTGGGCAAGCCTGGAATTAGGGTCGATGGAGAGGCTGTTTCTGTCAAATGGAATCCCCCGTCGATTCTACCTACCCGGCTTTTGCTCTAGGGGCCGCTGCGCGCGTCGGAGCGTGTTCCTGCGCCCATGCAAGTGCGGCCTCAAAGCCGCCGGGCTCCGCGAACACAACCTCGTGGTTGATGAGCCCCGCCGCTTCATCCTGCCAAAAGTATGTCACGGTGCTGTCCGGCTGGTCGTCGATGTACCAAGTGTGAACGACCAAGCACGGGACCGCTGGGGCGACGATTTCGCGCTCGCCGACTTCGACGGTCGTCCATGGTAGCAAAAGGGCCGTGAGCTCACCGGCCACGAGAGCACTGTCGACGGCGGCTGGGACGTCTAGGCGACGGGGCGCCCGGGCGCTGGAACGGGCGATCTCGAAGGAATCGAGCGGCGATGTCTTGACGCGTGCGGTCGAGCGACACTATGAGCGGAAGGCGCGGCGGAGGTGGACCGCGCCGGCAGCGGCCAAGGCCGCGCTCGCCGGCAGCCTACAAGGGGTGGTATCTGTGATATGTTGAATGAAAGCGGCAGAACCCCGAACGACCCGGATACGGCGAGCGGGAGGGGGAAGTACAGTCATGCTTTGACGGTCAGGCCTGCTTTGACGGTCAGGGCCGCTGCGATGCTGGTCTTTAGCGGCGAGAGGGATCGCGCCTATGTTTGCCGAGTTTGATCTGGAGACACCCGAGCGGCTCGAGGAGGCCGTGGCCTTGCTCGCCAATGGCAACGGCAGCACAATCCTGGCGCTGGCCGGGGGCACCAATCTGATCGTCGATATCCGCGCCCGCAGGCTGGCGCCGGACCGCTTGGTCAGCCTAAGCCGGATCGGCGAGCTGCGGGGGATCCGCTGCTCCGACGGCCGGATCGCCATCGGCGGCCGGACCACGGTGAGCGACCTGCTGCGCTCGGCCGAGATCGCGCGGCACGGCGCCTCGCTGGTCGAAGCGGCACGCGTCTTCGGCGGGCAGATGGTGCGCAACGCCGCGACGGCCGCCGGCAACATCGCCTGCGGCTCGCCCGCCGCCGATCTCGTGCCGCCGCTGCTCTCGCTCGACGCCGATGTCCGGCTGACCGGCACCTCCGGCTCCCGCATCGTTCCGCTCGCCGAGTATTTCACCGGCTACAAGACCGACGTCCGGCGCGCCGACGAGCTGATCACCGAGATCTCGTGGGCCGTGCCGGCACCGCGCAGTGCCAACCGGTTCTACAAGCTGGCCCGGCGCAAGGGCGATGCGATCACGGTGACGGGGGTCGCCGTCAGCCTGACCGTCGCGGCCGGCGTCTGCGCCGCGGCGCGCATCGCGCTCGGCGCGGTTTCGCCCGTGGCGATGCGGGCGCGCGGTGCCGAGGCGCTGATCGAGGGGCAGGCGCTGACGCCCGCCCTGATCGACGAGGCCGGCCGCCGTGCTTCCGAGGAATGCCGCCCGATCGACGACGTCCGAGCTTCGGCCGACTATCGCCGGCACACCGTCCACATGCTGACCCGGCGCCTCGTCAGCGAGGCGTGGGCACGGCTTGCCTGAGGAGAGCGACACGCCATGTCTCGAGAAAAAACCATCGTGCTCGATGTCAACGGGCGGCGCCATCGCGAAGTCTTTCCGGCGCACCGGACGCTGCTCGAGGCGTTGCGCGAGCTCGGCTACTTCGACGTGAAGTGCGGCTGCGAGAAGGGCGATTGCGGCGCTTGCGCGGTCTTGGTCGACGGCGAGGCGGTCGATAGCTGCCTGACGCTCGCCTGGACCGTCGAGCGGTGCGCCATCACGACCGTAGCCGGGCTCGGCACCGCCGAGAGTCCGCACCCGCTGCAGGAGGCCTTCGCCAAGCTCGGCGCGGTGCAATGCGGCTACTGCACGCCGGGGCTGATCATCGCCAGCGAGTCCCTGTTGCGTAAGACGAGCGCTCCGGACGACGACGATATCCGGCTGGCACTCAGCGGAAACCTTTGCCGCTGCACCGGCTATACCAAGGTCTTCGAGGCCGTCAAGGACGTGTCGCGCGGGCGCGCCGCCGGAGGGCGGAAATGACCTCGATCCCCGAACTCCCGGCCGCCAAGCCCAATGTCGCCTGGCGGCAGATCGGACGTCCCCTGGAGCGCACCGACGCCAGGGGCAAGGCGGTGGGAACCACACGCTACGCCGGCGACTACACCATGCCGAACATGCTTCACGTCAAGGTGCTGCGCAGCACCATGGCGAGTGCCACGTTGCGCCGGCTGGATGTGAGCAAGGCCCGGGCGCTTCCCGGCGTGGCTTGCGTTCTGACCGCCGCCGACCTGCCGGACCGCATGGCGCCCACCGACATCCCGGGCCAGACCGGGCAGCAGCGCCAGAAGACCGACCAGCAGATCCTGGTGCGCGAGCGCGTCCGCTACTTCGGCGAGCCGTTGGCGCTGATCGCGGCCGAGACCCGGGACATCGCCGAGCAGGCGATGGCCCTCATCGCGGCGGAGCTCGAGCCGCTCGCGGGGGTGTACGATCCGATCGAGGCGCTGAAGCCGGGCGCGCCGATCGTCCAGGGCGAGAACAACGTGGTCGCCGAGCAGAGGATCCGCAAGGGCGATGTCGCCAAGGGTTTCGCCGAGGCCGATCTCGTGATCGAGAACACCTTCCGGACGCAGTTCATCGAGCACGCCTTCCTGGAGCCCGAGGTCGGCTTGGCCTGGGTCGACGAGAACAGCGTCGTCAACATCCGGGTCT
>JBIOEJ010000179.1:0-9720 GCA_044445965.1 Hyphomicrobiales bacterium | reverse complement strand
TGACATGCTGCAGCGCGACCAGAATAGCCACAAAATCATCCTCTTAGCCGGTCTCTGCACGACGGCTCCTCACCGGGATCGGCGCGCGGAGAGTATGCAATGGAAATCCGCGAAGGAAGCGGTTTTTCGGGGTGGGTCATGCGAGCGGCGGCTGGGTTCTTCTCCCGCTCGCGGCAGAAGGTGGCTTCCGTTTTTCACCGCCACGGCGATCGAGGCTGGCCGCCCTTGTCCAGCCCTGCGGCGGGCATTCAGTCAAATTGGGTGTTTCTCAATCAGTCGGCGAGGCCAACGACAAGCGCGAGCGTGTGATTGAGCGCGACGATCTGGTCTTGCGTCAGGCGGCCGATCGAGTTGCGGCCCGCGCAACAGACATTCCTGGCCGTAGGTCAATGGCCATCGGCGAGGACCAGTTTGCCCGCCACATTCTTTGTTTCATCAAAAATTGGACCCGATCGGCCGGCCGCACCGATCCGGCTGCCCCCGGCGGCGTTCCGTCAAAAGCGGAAATTCACGCCCGAGCGGATCACATTGAAGTTGAGGCGTGACGTGTTGCTGATGAGCGGGGCGACGCTGAACGTCGTGGTGCTGCGGCCGAGATCGACATAAAGATATTCGATCTCGGCGGTCCAGCGCGGCGCGAATTCCACCTCGGCGCCGCCGCCCAGCGTCCAGCCATTCCTCGTCTCGCTGCGATTATTGGTGGCGACCAACGGCCCCACCGTGGCGGTCGCATCGGTGTCCAGTTGCGCGTAGGCGTATCCGCCCGTGGCATAGAGAAGCCAGCTGCCGGCCGCGTAGCCGATGCGCGGGCGCAAAGTTCCGAACCAGGGCACCTTCTGGGTGTAGGTGGCCGTCAACACCCCGCAGATCGGGGGCACGCAGGGAGCGGTGCGGCTGCCCCTGAGCCCGCTGAGCTCAAAGTCTGCCTCGAGTCCCAGGACCAGCGGACCCGCTTGCCAGTCATAGCCGACCTCGGCGCCGCCGATGGCGCCTCTCAGCGAGGTGTTGAAGGACGGGGGCTGAAAGCCCGCGAGGTTGAACTCGCTGCGGCTGCTGCCGATGGCGCCGCCCGCGTTGAGGCCGAGATGAAACCCGGTCCAGCTCGGTACCGCCGGAAGCGGGGCAGGCTGCGGCAACGGCATGTCGGCGGCAAAAGCCGCCCCACCGATCAGGAGCAAGGACAGAGCGGACGTGAAGATCCGGCGCATCGGCACCCCCTATCGAGGTGAGGCTACGGCGCAAAGCTTAACCGATTACCAATATCCCTAACGGATTTTAAACGGGGCGGGGGCTTCCGCAGTCAGGCTCGGAACCGGTAGGTAGGCGCCGCCGCGTCGGCTCGGGCGGGCCGAAAGACCAGGTCAGGCGTCAACTGGCTCCGGCGCGAAATAGCCGTGCAGCGAAAACGGCACGTGGTGCTTCAGCCGGGCGACGAATAATGGCCGCGCCGCGACATCCCGGGCGTCGAGCCCCACGATCTGCGTGCGCTGCCCGCCGGCGTCGAAGACGAGCGTGATCACATAGCCCTCGTCTTCCTCGCCGCCGAGGCGCGCCGGAACGAAGACAGGTTCGCCGACATAGCCCTCGGGGCCGAAATCATGGAAGACCGTTTGTCCGCTCTCCATATCGACCCGGGTCACGCGCTGCTGCAGCCCGCTCTCCTGGCCGGGCGCGTTGTTGGCGATGTAGGCATAACGGTAGCAGCCAGCCACACGTTGCGGGTTGATGCGCGGAAACTCGTTGGCATTGCCGGTCTGAAAGCCATGGCTCGCCACCTTGCCGGTCGCGAGGTCGACGCGCAGGCGCATCAGCGTCGCCATGCCGTCCGCCGCCCACTCCGAATGCCAGTAATTTCGCAGCCTGTCCCCGATGGCCGCGAAGCCAGGGTAGCGCGTCAGGTCGAGCACAAGCGTCCCGTCCTGCTCGAAACCGTTGGCAAAGTGGAACTGGAAGAACGCATCGGTTTCGATCCAGCGCGGCGGCCCGACGCCATCGCGCGGAACGATGAGGATCAGCGTCGGCCGCCCACCGTCCCATTGCAGTGCGCCATCGAAGCTCGCAAGGCCGAAGATGAGCTTCAGCGGATGCACCAGGATCGGTCCGAGGCAGAATACGAGATGCTTCGCGGTCAGCACGAAGTCGTGATTCATCACCGGATAAGGCAAGGTGATCGCCGGAAAACGCGTAAGCTCACCGTCGTGAACGCGGTAAGGCGTCAACTTGGCCTTGCGGCCATAGTCGATGCCGAAATTGAACAGCTCGCCGGTTCGCGGATCGATCTTCGGATGGGCCGAGAAGGCTTTCACCTTGCCGCCGAAATCATCGAGGCCGAGGGTCTCGAGCGTTCTTGGATCGAGCGCGAATGGCGGCCCGCCCTCCCATAACGATAGGAGCTTGTCGTCATGCAGCACGACCGAGGTGTTGGAGACGTTGCCCGGTTGCCGGAAGGCGTTGCCGACCATGCCCCCCGGCCGCATCTTGCCGAAGCCGCGATGGACGATGCGGCCCGCCCGCGATTCATCAAGGTAGTTCTGGGTCCTGACATAGCGGTTGAGATAGTGAATGCCCGCGCTGTCGAAGCGGATCGCCGAGATCATCCCGTCGCCGTCGAACCAATGGGGAAACCAATGACCGTCGAGGTCGTTGCGCCCCGATCCGTTGCGAAACAACGTGCCGCGGAGCGAGGGCGGCATTCGGCCGTCGATTTCGTCCACCCGGTAGTCATGCTCGGCGGACATTGTCCGGAAGCCGGCGCTCCAGGGGTGAGCGACCCCATCGGTGTCGAGTGCGGTTGCCGACATGATGGTCAGTCTAGCCCAAAGATCGACCGATGCATGGCGCGGGTCGGACGCGCAACGCCAATCCGGCCGAGCGTCAGTACTGGAGCCTGAGCGGGACCGTTTGCGTTCCGCCCTTATAGTCGAACGCCGCCGCGGAAAAGGCGGGTGCTCCGGTGCTCGACGGAGGATTGCCGGAGAATCCGTAACCCTCCTTCGGCTTGCCGAATAGCCCATACTGCATCTGCGTCTCGTTCTGCTCGGCGTGGAAAGCCGCGACCGCATAGGTGCCGGGCTTGAGGTCGTCGAACAGACAGGTTGCCTGTTGACCGCTGATGCGCGCGACCACACCGCGGCTTTCCTGGCCCGGCTTCGGGAAGCCTTCGGCCTTGGAATACAGGCCACAGCGGACGACGCCGTTGTCGTTGCGAATCCCCGTCACCGACACCGCGACCTTGTTCGCGGCCTGCGCATCCGCTGCCGTGATGGCGACGGTCAATCCGAGGGCAAGCGAGAACTGCAATCCGATCCAGCGCATGGAAGTGCCTCCTGGGCTCCGCCGTGATTCAGGCCGCCAATCTTCTGAAGAGAGATTCAACAAGATACGAAACGCGTCAAAGGATTTGGAGATTCAAGATGAATATTGACATCGGCACGCTGTTGTTTTCGTTTTGAATCGCTACAGTACTCTAAATCTTTTGCGCATAATCTTATCGGAAACGTCCGCGCCTGGTCGAACCGTCCCGCAGCCGTCACCCTTGCCACTACTGCTCGCCGAGGGAAGGAGGCGACCAGCGCTGGGCGTCTTTCCTTCGGTACAGGGCGGGGCGTAACGGCGGGGTCCCCTCAAGCACCCGTCTTGAGCCGCACCACGACGACCTTCTGAGGGTCGCCGATCCGGTCGATATCGACGATGCCGGATGCTTCCATCAGGTCGGAGAGGCGCGTGAAGCCATAGTTGCGGGCATCGAACTCCGGAAGCTGCTGGGCGATATAGCTGCCGACGCGCCCGAGATTGGCCCAGCCCTCTTCGTCGGAAACGGCGGTAATCGCCGCGCGCAAGGTCGCGAGCAATTGGGGGTCCTGGATGTTCTTAGAAGCCTTCGCCTTCGCGGCGGCCTTGGCGGCGGGTGTCGTGGGCGCTTCGACATTCGGCTGGAGCACGTCGAAATAGACGAATTTGTCGCAGGCCGTGACGAAGGGACGAGGGGTCTTGCGCTCGCCGAAGCCGTAGACGGTCACGCCCTGCTCCCGGATGCGGGCGGCGAGGCGGGCAAAGTCGCTGTCGCTCGAGACGATGCAGAAGCCGTCGAAGCGCCCGGTATAGAGCAGATCCATGGCGTCGATGATCATGGCGCCGTCGGTCGCGTTCTTGCCGGTCGTATAGGCGAATTGCTGGACCGGCTGGATCGAGTGTTCCAGCAAGCTGTTCTTCCAGCCGGCGAGGTTGGGCTTCGTCCAATCGCCATAGATGCGGCGCACGCCGGCCGCGCCGTATTTGGCGACCTCGGCGAGCAGGCCCGAGATGATCTTGGGCGAGGCGTTGTCGCCGTCGATCAGGATCGCCAGGGTCGAGCTCTTATCCGACATCGCTTCCTCCCGCTCTTTCGGCGAGCACCGTCGTGATCCGCGCAGTCCGGCTCTGTCTACTCGCCCGGCCCGGCCCTGCGCAACGCGAACAGGCGCAGAGCCCCGTATTGCTTGGCGAGCTGGGTGGTGCCGATATAGTCGCAATGGAAGCGCTGATCGCCCGCGAGCGCCAGCGCGGCGGCGAAGGGCTCGGTGACATAGACGAGGCCGGGCACCGCGATCGGCTCGATGCGGGCCGCGCGGGTGTTGTGAACGCCGAAATAGGATGGCCGGCGGGTGATCGGATCGTCGAGGCGGTAGAGCGGCCCGAGATGCAGCCCGACGCGCATGGCGGTCGCCGCCGGCAAGTCGTGCAAGGTGAAATCGACGGCGGAGAGCGTCTCCTGCAAGCTCAGCGCGCATTCCGCCGCCGCCGATGCGTTGGCGATCACGAGGAACAGGCCGTCGCCCCAGGTGTTGCGCGAAAGAATATCCTCGCCGAAGCCGTCCAGCAGGCGTCCGATCCGGCCCATCACCTCGCGCACGAAGGGGGGCATCTGCTGCTCGCTCAGCTTGCTGAAGCCGACGACGTCGCCGAACAGAATGGCGCAAACGCGACGATCCCCTCGCGCGACGGTCGCGCCTGCGCCATCTCGCGTCGGGGCCATCGGGGACACGGACACGCCGTCGGCGCCGGCCTTCAAACGCAAGAGCTCGGTTTCCAGGAAGCCCGCCCGCTGCATGGCGAGGCCGACGAGGTACTGAGCGGTGTAATCGCGAACGATCTCGTCCTCGACGGCGCTGCCGTCCGCGGCGGCGGTGATGTGGCGGGCGGCTTCGAGGCAGGCATCGAAACGTCGGGGCCAGTCGCCTCCAGCCGCCCCCAGCACGGCGTCGCGAAAGATCGCGGGCGAGACAGGCAGCACGACCTCGACGTCTCCGCCCCTCGACAGCATGGCCTCGGCGGCCTCGATTTCCGGCCCCGGATGCAATGAGGTGTAGAGAAAGCGGATATCGTGGGCCTGGAGCGCCTCACGGAGATCTTGGCGCAAGGTTGCCGCATCCTGGCCGTCGCCATCCGTCGAAAAGCAGGCGACGACCCCGGTGTCGAGCGGGCCGAGCAGAGCGGGATCGAGGCCGAGATGGGCGCAGCTTCGCTTCAATTGCTTGCGCGTTACGGTCTTCTTGTCGCTCGTGGCGTCCGGCTTTCTCGCCGCGGCGCGAAGCGCCTTGCCGACGGCCGCAACGTCCTTGAGAACGAGAAGCGCTTCGGCGCGGGTGACGAGGCCGTAATAGTCGTCGCCGACCGCGCCGGCGAGCACCGACCGCGCCACGCTTTCGGCAAGGGCCGTATCGCCGGCCCAAAGGTAAAGCGAGGCGGCGTTGGCCCCCGGATAGGCATCCCGGGTGGTCTTGAAGACGGCATGATAGGCATCCGCGGCCGCCACGAGGCTGGCCTGCCGCTCCGTCGGGGCGGTCTCGAGCGCCAAATCCTTCAACAGGCGGGCGCGCAAGGATTTGAGGTCGATATCGAGCTTCGCATCGCCCGAGACGGCCTCGCCCAGGTGCCACCCATCGAACAAAGCGAGAGCCCGCTTGGTCGCGCCGGAGCGGGCGAGCGCCAGCACGGCCCTGTGCCTGTAGATGAGGCGCTCGGGGGCTTCGCCGACCGCCGATTGGGCGAGATCATAGGCGAGCAGCAGCTCGCCCTTGCCCATTGCCGCGCCGATTGCCTCCAGGCGATCGCTATTCGCGGGAGGCTCCGTGTTCATCATCGCGCCGCTCAGCGGACCGGCCTGCACCTCCACTCCTGTGGCAGGCGCCTGGCGAGGTCGGCGAGGCGGCGGGCTACGACCCAAGATCGGTCACCTCGAAGTCCATGAACTTCCAAGTGTCGCGTTGGGATTTCTCGGATTGCGCCCGCAAGCCCACCTTGCCGCCGCCGGCCGGCGCCTGAGCCTTGAGGCTCGCGAACTGCACCTCGTTGATATACGCCGCAAGCGTGTTGCCGCTCATCCTGACGCGCAGCAGGTTCTTGTCGCTGGGCTGCGACTTGATCGCCTGTGCCTTTCGGTAACCGGCCAAATAGATGTATTTGCCCTTCAATTTCCGGATGATAGCCGCGGTGCCGTCCGGAGCAATGCCGAAGTAGTAGTAATTGCTGTAATCCTGCGCCCAGAAAATCAAGCCACCATCGAGCTGATCCCCGACGCTCGACTTGCGTGGCATTTGCACGGTTACGCAAATCTGCGCGTCATCGAAAAGATAGCCGCCATATTGCAGCGTATAGGCGTCCTGCGCCGGAGCTTTGACCTTCACCTTGCCGTCCTCGACGGTCACCGCGTCGCCGTCGGCATCGACGCCCCAACCTGCGTCGACCTGTCGAAAGTCGTCGCTCATGAGCACCTTCCCGCTGCAGGCGCTGGCCACGGGAGCGGCCGCCGGCGCCGGGCCTGGAGCCGGATTGGGCGCGGCTGCCGCCTCTAAAAGGGCCGCGACCTCCGGCTGCTCCCTCGCTGCCACCCAATTCGGCGTGCCGGCTTTCCACACGAGCGTGTCCGGCTTGATCGCGCCCGCGGCGATCTTGGCTTGGATCTCAGAGAGGGACAGGGGGCCTGCCGGCTTGCCGTTGTCGTCATAGTAGAACTGCGCCGATGGCGGCTGCGGCAAGGGCGGCGGTGCGAGCTGCGCCATCAGGGGCGGCGCGTCGGCCGCCGGCGCCGCCGGCAAGGATTGCGCGCCCGCCAGCGACGGCGCGAGCGTCACAAGCACCGCGAAGCCCGCGGTAGCGGATGCCGTGGGTATCATGTTGTGTGCTCCCCGATACATGGACCGATCCCCGCGAGACCTCGCCTCGCGAACCCCAATTCGCATGATATCCATAAATGTCGAACCGGGCACTACAGGCGACGCAACAGAGGCGACGCAAGACCGCTGGCAGGACGAGACCCCGACAAGACGAGGCCCGCGGTAAGGCCCCTCGATCGATCAGCTCCCCCTTGCCGGCCTCGAGCGCGGCGAAGGCAGGCGCTTGGCGAGATCGGCGAGGCGCCTGCGCACCGTGTCCATGGCGATGCGGGCCGGCAGGGTCGGGGCGCGGCCGCGCGGAACGAGGATGGCGATGGCGCTGTCGGCGAGCAGCGGCTCGGCCAGAGAGACGTGCACGAGCTCGCCGCGCTCGATCTCGTCGATGAAGCCGATCGGTGTGAAGAAGCCGATGCCGAGCCCCATCTCGATGATCTGGCGCATGAAGTCGATCGAGTTCGAGACGATGCGCGGCACGAGCTTCTCGCCCGATTCAGCGAATTCGGTCGCCATGATCAGGTCGATGAGCCAGCGGTCATAGAGCATGACGATCGGATAGGTGGCGCAGTCGGTGAAGGTCAGCGAGCGGCGCCCGGCGAGCGGATGGTCCGGCCGCATCACCGCGCCGATCGCGGTGAGGAAGCTCGCCTGGACATCGACGCCGCGCACGCGCCGGTCCATGAACAGCACGCCGAAATCATTGCGGCCGGAGCGCATCTCCTCCCCCGAATCGCCCGGATCGATGCCGACCACCGTCAAGGTCAATTGCGGATGGGCCGATATCAGCTCCGCCACCACCTGCGGCATGAAGCGCAGCAGCAGCGATTCGAGGCAGACGATGCGCACATGGCCCGTCACGGTGCCCGAGAGCCCGGCGATCTCGAGCCTGGTGCGCTCGAAATCGGTGAGCGTCTCGCGGGCGTGGCGCAGCAGCACCTCGCCCGCCGGCGTCAGGCGCACGCCCGAGCGCAAGCGCTCGAAGAGCTGAGTGCCGATCTCCTCCTCGAGCTTGATGATCTGGCGATTGACGGCGGAGGAGGCGACATGCAGCGCCTCGGCGGCGCGGCGAATCGAACCGAGCCTCGCCACATGGTCGAAATAGCGCAGCACCGCCGCGTGCATGACTTAGCTCACCTCGAGCGTAGACCGCTGCCGAAACGGCATCGCCGCGAGCGAAACTATCTTCTTTTCAGTCGCAAGGGCAGAGGCCTATGCTTGCTATCGGCGCCAAGGGCGAAGCCTGTGCTCTGGCACAATCAATGCAGAATAACCGGCTGTCTTGGGCGGGCACGAGCCCGCCTCGAACGGGGAGCTTATGACCATGTCCATCGACCGGCGGAAACTCCTGACCTATGGCGCTGGCCTCGCGGGCGGCGCCTTTCTTGATTTCGGCGCCTTCAGCCAGACGAAGCCTGTCGTGAACATGCAGCTCGGCTGGATTCTCGGAGGAAATCAGATCGGCGAGGTCTGCGCCAAGCAGCTCGGCTATTACGACGCCGAGGGCATCGAGCTCAAGATCCAGCCCGGCGGTCCCAATATCGACGGCGTCGCCGTGGTGGCGTCCGGCCGCTACGAGGTCGGCCAGGTGTCGTCGAGCCCATCCCTCATGCTCGCCGCCTCGCAGGACATCCCGGTCGTCTGCTTCGGCGTAGGGGCGCAGGAGCATCCCTATACTTTCTTCTCGCTGAAGAAGAAGCCGGTGCGCGAAGCCAAGGACATGATCGGCAAGAAGGTCGGCATCCAGGCGACCGGCGTCATCCTGCTCAAGGCGCTGCTCGCCAAGAACAACATCCCCGACAAGGAGGTCGAGATCGTCACCATCGGGGCCGATATGGCGCCGCTGCTCACCGGCCAGGTGGATGTGGTGACCGGCTGGCTCACCAATACCACGGCGCTGAAGGTGCTGGGCCCCGACCGGGTCGATTTCAGGCTCTGGGACGCCGGCGTCAAGCTCTATGCGCTGCCCTATTACGCGACGCAGGACACGCTCAAGACCAAGAGCGACCTGCTGGTCAAATATATGCGCGCCTCCGGCAAGGGCTGGGCCTTTGCCTATGACAACCGCGACAAGGCGGTCGACCTCCTGATCAAGGAATTCTCGAACCTCGTCTGGAAGGATGAGCGCGAATCGGTCGACGACATGATGAAATACGCCTTCTCGCCCAAGACCAAGGTCGAGGGCTGGGGCACCATGGATCCCGCCGTCTGGCAGGATCAGATCGATCTCTATGCCAAGCTCGGCCAGTTCTCGAAGCGCACGCCGAAGCTCGACGAGGTGATGACGCTCCAGGTCCTGAAGGCATCGGCCGACGCGCGCCCGAAGATCGGCTGATTGGACGGCGAATGGAACCCCGCCGCGCGGATCGCCACGCTTCACCTCTCCCGCAAGGGGAGAGGTGGGCCCTGCGCGGCTCCCTTTTCCGCAAGAGGTGTTAGGGCGTGGCCGGGTCCCTGGCGCAAATCGCGAAGGACGTGCCGCCCGCCCGGCCGATAGCCGCCGCCGTCGCGAAGGCCGTCGACTGCCGCAACGTCTCGGTGCGCTTCATCACCGATCGGCGCACCGTCACGG
>JBIOEJ010000178.1:0-9764 GCA_044445965.1 Hyphomicrobiales bacterium | reverse complement strand
GCTCGAGGTTGAGCCAATGCGGGCCGCCGAGCCTGATTCTTCGCCCGAGCGGGTAGGTCTTGCGGAGATGCTCGGCCGAGAGCAGCGCCTGCCGCGCGGGCGCCAACTCCCCGTCGGGCCCCGGCTCCGGGCGCGCGGCCCGCGCCTGCGCCGCGGTTTGCTCCTCCCGCGGCAGCGACCCGGCCCGCCAGCAGCGTACCTCGCCGCCGGCGAGGGGGCGCAGGAGCTGCGCGTCGTCGCGGCATTCCTGCAGGACATGCGGGCAGCGCGGATGGAACAGGCAGCCAGAGGGCAGCCGGGTGAGATCCGGAAAACGTCCGGCGATCGGCGTGAGGCGGGCCTGCCGCCCGCCGGAGAGCCGCGGCACGGAGCCGAGAAGGCCCTGCGTGTAGGGATGGAGAGGCCGGCCGAGCATAAGGTCCTTCGGGCCCTGCTCCAGCACGCTGCCGGCGTAGAGGACGCAAATGCGGTCGCAGATCCGGTTCACCACGCCGAGATTGTGCGAGATGAACAGCATGGCGAGCTTGCGGCGGCGCCGCAGCATGTCGAGAAGATCGAGGATCTGGGCTTCGATCGTCACGTCGAGCGCCGTGGTCGGCTCGTCGAGGATGACGAGCTCGGGCTCGCAGATGAGCGCCGCGGCGATCAGCAGGCGCTGCTGCATGCCGCCGCTGAGCTGATGCGGATAGGCATGGAGCAACTCCTCAGGGCGCGGCAGCCCGACCTCGACGAGCGCGGCTCTTGCCTTCGCGAGCGCTTGCCTGCGCGGCATGGCACGATGGTGGATGAGCGGCTCGGCGAGCTGCAGCCCGATCCTCAGGCTTGGATTGAGCGAGGCGAACGGGTCCTGGAACACGATGCTCAGGCGGTCGCCCCGCAGGCGCCGCAATTCCGAGGCCGGCAGGCGGGCGAGGTCTCGGCCTGAGAACAGGATGCGCCCCGAGCCGATCGTCGCTTCCGGGCCGAGGAGGCCCAGGATGGCAAGGGCGACGGTGCTCTTTCCGGAGCCCGATTCCCCGACGATCGCGAGCGCCTCTCCTCTCTCCACGCGAAAGGAGACGTCGCTCAGGGCGGCGACTTCACCATCGGCCGTCGCATAGCGCACGCTGAGCGCTTCGACATCGAGCAGAGGGGCAGCGCTCATCAAGACGAAGCTGCGCGAAGCCGCGGGTCGAGGACGAGGCGCAGCCCGTCGCCCAGGAGGTTGATGCCGATCACCGTGACGCTCATGGCGATCCCCGGCGTCAGCGCGACCCAGGGCGCCGTCTCGAGATAGGGCCTGGCGTCGCTGATCATCAGCCCCCAATCGGAGCTCGGCGGCTGCGCGCCCACTCCGAGGAAGCTCAGCGCCGCGCCGAGCAGGATCGCGAAGGTGATGCGCAGGCCAGCCTCGACCGCGAGCGGCGGCCAGGCATTGGGCAGGATCTCACGGAAAAGGATGTAGGCCGTGCCGTCGCCGCGCGCGCGGGCAGCGTCGACGAACTCCTCCTGCGCGATCTCCATGGTCACGCTGCGCGTCAGGCGGACGATCGCCGGCACGTAGACGATGCCGACCGCCGCCATGGCCTTCCAGAGGCTCGGCGGCGTGACGGCGAGGATGAGGAGGCCGAGCAGGATCGGCGGAAAGGACATCAGCACGTCCATGGCGCGCATGATTGCCTCGTCCAGCCAGCCGCGCGCATATCCCGAAAGGAGGCCGATCGGGACGCCGAGGCCGAGGCTGATCGCGGTCGCGCCGATACCCATCGCCAGGGAGAGCCTCGCTCCGATCAGCGTCCGGCTGAGCACGTCGCGGCCGAAATCGTCAGTGCCGAGCCAATGCGCGAGGCTCGGGGGCTTCAGCCGCGCGAGGATGCTCATCTCGTCGTAAGGGTACGGCACGACCACCGGAGCGAGCGCCGCGAGGACGAGGACCGTGGCGGTGATCGCGAGCCCGCAGAGGAGGGTCGCCGGAGGCTGGCGACGCCGCGCGAGGCGCGGCCCTGCCGCCGCCGCGCTATCCATAGCGGATCCTCGGGTTGAAGAAAGCGTAGAGCAGATCCGCGACGAGGTTCGAGCCGCAATAGATCCCCGCGATCACCAAGATGCTCGCCTGGATCATCGGCAGGTCGTGTCGCTCGATCGAGAAGATCAGCGCCCGGCCGAGCCCCGGATAGGCAAACACCTCCTCGGTGACGACGACGCCGCCGATCAGCCACCCGACATCGATGGCAAGCACCGTGATGGTCGGCAGAAGCGCGTTGCGCAAGGCATGGCGGATGATCACCACATGCTCCGGCAGGCCCTTGGCGCGCGCATTGCGCACATATTGGCTGCGAAGCACGCCGAGCATGCTCGAGCGCGTCATGCGCGACACATGCGCGATCAAGGCGAAGGCCAGTGTCGTGGAGGGGAGCGCCGCATGCGCGGCCACGGCCCCGAAGCCGGAACCCGGCTCGGCGGCTCCGCCGGACGGCAACCATTGCAGGTAGCGCGCGAAGACCAGGATGAGGACGATGCCCCAGAAGAACTCCGGCACCGAGATGCCGAGGAAGGTGAACAGCGACACGGCGTGATCAATGAAACCGTTGTGCCTGATGGCAGCGACGACGCCGAGGCTGATCCCGATGACCGTCACGAAGACGAAGGCAAGGCCGGCGAGCACCGCCGAGTTCGCGAGCGCGTCCCACAGCACCGGGGCGATCGGCCGCTCCATGATGAGGGAGCGGCCGAGATCGCCGTGCAGCACGGAACTCGCCCAGCGCCAGTACTGCACGTAGAAGGGGTCGTTCAGGCCGAGCTTCGCCGCGATCGCGTCGACCGCTTCCTGACCGGCGAACTGACCGGCGATCACCCTCGCCACGCTGCCCGGCAGGATCTGCGTGATGGCGAAGATGAGCACCGACAGCACGACGAGCGTGGTCGCGATCCACAGGATGCGCCGCGCGACATAGACCAGCATCGCGCTGGCTCCGGCCCTTCGCTGTCCCTGCGCCCCTATCCGAGCGAGACCTGGCGTAGGTCAAGCCACATCATCGGGCTCGAATGGAAGCCTTTGACCACCTTCCTGAAGGCATTGACGTGGTTGATGACGTAGGGAATCACGCCCGGTGGATCCTGGAGCGCGATGACCTGGAATTGCTTGTAGAGGCGGGCCTGCTCCTCCGTCGTTCCAGCGGCGCGGGCGGCGTCGAGGACCTTGTCCATATCGGCGTTCTTGTAGTGCCAGAGCGTCGAATTCCAGGAGCCGGTGCTGTGGAAGAAAGGATAGATCGAGCTGTCGATCGTTGGCCTGCTGTAGAAACCGTCGACGGAGAAGGCCGCCTTGCCTTCGATATCGTTGATGAACTTGTCCCAGGGAATGCGCTGCACGTCGACCTTGATCCCAAGCGGCTTGAGCATCTCGCGCACCGCTGTCCCGGCCTTCTCGCGAGTAGGCCGTCCGGCCGGCACATGGATGGTGATATCGAAGCCGTTCGGCTGCCCGGCCTCGGCGAGCAGCTTGCGCGCCTGATCGAGATCGGGAGGCCCGATCTTGATGTCGCCGTTGTAGAAGGGATGGCCAGGCGGGATCATAGTGTGGGCGGGCGTGCCGTAGCCGTTCAGGGCGAATTCCACGAGCGCCGGCTTGTCGATCGCGAGCGACACGGCGTGTCTGATCCGCGTGTCCGTGAAAGGCGCCATGGCGCAATTCATGATGATTCCGTCCCAGGTCGAGGTGGGGACCGAATCGAGCGACACGTTGGGGTTGGTCTTGAACTGTGGGATCGATTCGAGCGGCACGTTCCAGACGAGGTCGACGTCCCCGCTCTCGAGCGCCGCCACCTCGCCTGCGCTCTCGGGGATGATGCGCAGCGTCACTCCGTCGAGCTTCGGAACGCCCGGGACGAAATAATCCGGGTTGCGGACGAGCTCGATGCGGTCGCCGGGCTTAAACGACTTGAAGCGAAAGGGTCCCGTTCCGATCGGCTCGGAGGCGAGCGTGTCGAGCTTGTCGCGCGGCACGATCCTCGCCTGGCGGTCGCTGAACAGATCGGCGAAGCCCGCATAGGCCGCTTTCAGGCGGAAGCGCACCGTATGGTCGTCAGGAGACTCCATGCCGTCGATGATCTGGAAGTTGACGCGGGTGACCGAACCGGTCGCCGGATCGAGGATGCGCTCGATCGTCTTCAGCACGTCCTGCGCGTCGAGCTCACGCCCGTGATGCCATTTGACGCCCTTGCGGAGATTGAAGGTCCAGGTCTTGAGGTCGTCGCTGCGGATCCAGCTCTCGGCGAGATCGGGCTTCAACTGGCCGTTCGTCTCGATCTCGGTCAGGCCGCTGAAGACGAGGAAGTTGACGATGTACTCCTCACCGATCTTGGTCTTCGCCGGATCGAGCGTGTTGATGTTGGAGGCGACGCATACCTTGAGGATCGCGCCTTCCGCTCGCGCGGACCTCGCGAAAAGGCCGCTCGTCGCCAATGCCGCCCCCGCCATGACCTTGCCGAAGGTTCGTCGCTTCATCTGACCTCTCCCTAGCTGCACATTTTCTTGTGTCACGCGTCGAAGGCCGAAATCCTCCCCCGCTTCATCGAGATCGACCTTCTCCCATTCTCACGGCCGCGAGCTTCCTTTCGAACCGATCCCCCGTGCGCGCGGCCGATCGAAGATCGCGCCGAGAAATTCAGCGATGAGCGTCGTCGCCAAGAGGCTCGTCTGATCCCTCACATCAACGAGCGGGTTCACCTCGACGAGGTCGAACCCCACCACTCTCCCCTTCGCGGCTACGCCCTGCAAGAGGCTTCTGACCTCATGATAGAGCAGGCCGTCCACGGTCGGCGAGCCGGTGCCCGGCGCGATCGACGGATCGAGGCCGTCGACGTCGATGGTAACGTAGATGTTTCCCATCTCGGGCACCCTCTCCAGGATGGCTCGGGTCCCCTCCTCCCTGATCTCCTCGCGCGTGAAGATGCGCGAGCCGAGGCGCGTGGCATCCTCGTAGTCGCCTTCGCGCGAGCGGATGCATCTGATGCCGAAATGCGTCATGTGCCTGACGAAGCCTAGCTCGCGCATCCGCCGCAATGGGCTGCCGCTCGCATATTTCATGCCGTCCACATCCTCGATGAAGTCGAGATGGGCGTCCACATGAACGATGTCCAATGGCGCGAAGCGCTCGAAGGCGGCGACGAGGGGGTAACTCACCGAATGATCCCCGCCCAGGAACACGGGCAGCGCGCCCCTGTCGAGGATCGCGGCCGCGGCTTCGCTGATCAAGCGCATATTACGCTCGATGTCGTAATAGGCGATGTCGACATCGCCGCAATCAACGATGCACGTGCCCTCGAGCATCTTCTTCTTGCGGTTGATGTCCCAATATCCGCCTCCGCCCTTCCACGAGCCCCAGGCGCTGTAGCGCGTCGAGTTGCTGCGGATCTCGCGCGGGCCGAAGCGGCTGCCCGGGCGGAAGCCGGTGCCGCCGTCATAGGGAATGCCGAGCACGGCAACATCGGCGTCGATGCGGGAAAGATCCTCGCAGACCGGCGATTTCATGAAGGTCGCGAGCCCGACGCTCGGGAGATTGGCATTATAGCGTTGTTGCATTGCCTCGGCGGTCCCCGTCCAAAATCGGGTGCGCGGCATTGACGCGCGCCTTGCTCAGCTTCTCCGCCGTGACGGGCCAAGTAAAGCATCCCGCGCCCTCGCCGTGGCGGATGAGACGAGAAACACCCGAGACCTTTCACGCCATGCGGAGGTCGGGAGGGTCGAATGACAACCCCTCGAAAAATATGCTGAAATCCGCTCAGGCGCGCGGCACTCGGCGAAGGCTTCCGACTTCGCGAGCCAGCTCGCAACCCAAGAAACACTTTAGGGCAGGATAAGCGGCGCTTTTGCTAATCCTGCCAGGAAAGGGAGGAGACTATGCCTAGAGGGCATGCTGGCACGCCATGAAATCATCGCTGGGATTTGACCTTCGTTCGCTCGAAGCATTTGTGCTCGCCTGCAAGAGCGGCAGCATGGCGGCCGCGGCGAAACGCCTTCACATGACGCAGCCGGCTGTCTCCCAGATCATCAAGGGCCTCGAGGCCTCGCTCTCGAGCCCGCTTGTTGATCGGAGCCGGCGTCCGCTGTCCTTGACGTCAAGCGGCGCGCTGCTCCGCGACGCGGCCGAGCAGATCCTGACGGCGGCGCAGCGAATTCCCTCGCGCCTGCGCGAGCTCGAAGGGGGAATGCCGACGCGCTTGCGCATCGGCCTCGTCGATTCGCTCGCGTGCCCCTTTGTGCCGGACCTGCTCTCGAGCCTCCAGGGATCGATCGAAAGCTTGTCCGTGTCTGCGGGCCTAGCCAACAACCTTCGTAACGGCTTTGCGGAGCATCGGCACGATATCGTTTTGACGAACGATTCCATGGAGGATGTGGACGGCGTCGTGCGCCATGCGCTCCTCAGCGAGCCCTATCTCCTCCTGCTGCCGACCTCGCTTGCGGGCCAGGCCGAAGCCTCCGATCTGCGAGCGCTGGCGCGCGCGTCGAGCCTCGTCCGCTGGAGCTCGCAATCCCAGATCGGCGCCGAGATCGAGAGGCATTTGCGCCGCTTGGGCGTCGAGATACCCAGACGCTTCGAATTCGATTCCTCGGACACCCTGACGGGCATCGTGGCGGCGGGGCTCGGATGGGCGATCATGACACCGCTCTGCCTCTTGAACAGCATCGCGAGGCTCGGCACGGCGCGCCCCGCGGCTTTCCCAGGGCCGCATTTCTCGCGAAGGATCTACCTCATCAGCCGCGCCGGAGAGCTCGACCGTGTCTCCTTGCGGATCGCGCGCCTGTCGCGGCGCATCCTTAAGGAGAAATATCTCCCCGGAATGCTGCGCGTCGCGCCTTGGCTGCGCGGCCAGATCATCGTCGGCAACCCCAAGATGGCGGATTGAGAGGAGCTCAACGATGCGACGTGTCGACCGGCCCTTTGTGGGCATCCCATCATTCCTGCGCTCCAAGGTCGTCGCGGACGCCAAGACGCTCGACGCCATGATCGGGGTATTCGGCGTTCCCTTCGACGAGGGCTCACCCTTCCTGCCGGGCTCGCGAATGGGGCCTCGTGCGATCCGCGAGCATTCGCTGCGCTTCGCGGGACGGTATGGCATCCACGATGTCGAGACCGGCCGCGACTATCTCGCCGACGAGATGGCGCATGGCTTGATCGCCGATCTTGGCGATGCCGATATCCACCCGACCAACCCCGAGCGAACCTTCGAAGCGGTTACGGAGCTGACACGCAGCGTGATCGCGCGCGGCGCGCTGCCGGTCGTTCTCGGAGGCGATCATTCGATCACCTTCGCGATCGTCAAGGCCTTCGACGAGCCGCTCCATGTGCTGCAATTCGACGCCCATACCGATTACGCGCCGATCACGCCGGAGCTGCGCTTCACCAATGGCCACGCCTTCCGGCATATCGCCGCGATGCCCCATGTCAGAGGCCTGACGCAGATCGGCATTCGCAGCCTGCGGACCTCGCCGGAGCAGGTCGCGGATATCCGCCGGGATGGCCACCGCATCGTCACCATGGGGGCCCTTCGGAAGATGAAGCCCGAAGAGGTCGCAGCTTCGCTTCCGGAGGGCGCGCGCTGCTATGTCAGCATCGATGTCGACGCGCTCGACATGTCGCTCGTGCCTGGCTGCGTCTCGGCCGAGCCGAACGGGATGAGCTATGCGGAACTGCGGGACGCGCTGCGCGCCATCGCGACGCGGCTCGACGTCGTGGGTTTCGACCTCGTCGAGGTGAACCCCGTCCTCGACGTCGGCACCGGCGCGACCGCTTATCTCGGCGCCCACACCGTGATCGAGTTCCTGGGCCATATCTGCGACCAGCCGCGCTGGGCGGCGCGGCGCAGGGCGCGCTGCGCTTGAAGCAGCGCCGGTCCGAGCAATCACTTCAGGGAGACCTCCATGACGAACGCCTTGACCACGAGGCCGCGCCAGAGTCCACTTACCTTCCTGCATGCCGAGTACGCGCCGGACCTGAACGCGCTTCGCGCCGACATTGCCTTTCTCGGCATCCCCTACGGGGAAGCCTACTCCTATGACGACATCGTCAACGACCAGACGAATGGGCCATCGGCGTTGCGCGCGGCCTCGCTGAAGATCCAGCGCGGGCTCGAGCGCTACGACTTCGACCTCGGCGGCACGCTCTATGACGGCAAGACCATCCGCGCGGTCGATTGCGGGGACGTGCGCGGCGACCACCTCGACCGGCTCGGCCATGTGGCGCGCGCCGAGGAGGCGGTCCGCAAGATCCTCGGCTGCGGCGCTCTACCCGTCATCCTCGGCGGCGACCATGCGGTGCCGATCCCGGTGCTGCGCGCCTTCGACGGCTCAGGCCCGATCACGCTCGTACAGATCGATCAGCATATCGACTGGCGCGATGAGGTGAACGGCGTGCGCAATGGCCTGTCGAGCCCCATCAGGCGCGCCTCCGAAATGGCGCATATTCGCGAGATCTTCCAGATCGGTCTTAGAGCGACGGGAAGCGCGAGGCTCGAGGAGGTCGAGGCGGCGCGCGCCTATGGCGCCCACCTCATCACGGCCTATGAGCTGCACGAGGCCGGCATGGACGCGATCCTCAGTCGGATCCCCGACGGCGGCCGCTATTATCTCACCGTCGACATGGACGGCATGGACCCTTCGATCGCGCCCGCGGTGAACGCACCGTGTCCCGGCGGCGTGACCTTCACGCAGGCGCGCACGCTCATCCATGGCCTCGTGCGCAAGGGGCGCGTCGTCGGGATGGACGTCGTCGAGATCACGCCGAAGCACGACGTGAACCAGATCACCTGCGTCACCGCAGGCCGCCTCATCGTCAACCTGATCGGCCAGGCGGCGAGAGCGGGGTATTTCGGGCACTGATGGACGGGACACTCGATGCCCGGACTATAAATGTGGCCCCACCCTATTCCACCTGCTTCGGGGAGGCCTCGCCTACCCGGTGGACGACGCCCGCGCGCGGGCAACACCTCGTCCGAGTGCGCCTCGTCCAACCGCGCCTCGACCGCCCGGTGGATGACGTCCAGAGGTTCCCGTCCTTGACGCGTTCGGAATCGCGACCGGCAGCGCGCCGGCGCAGACGGGCGGAGACGCCCCGCCGTCCCCGCAGCGGCCGGGTCCTGAGGCCCGCGAGCGCGAGCCAGCCGTCATCCACCCCCGTCGAAGTCGCACGGCTTCACCCCCCGGCCCCGCGCTGCCCGAGTCGGCTCGCATCCGACGACCACGACGAGGTCGAACTCCGGCCGGTCGGTGTCGCCGTGGACCGCGACGGGCGCAGGCGTCCGCCCGGTCACGACGCCTTCTCCAGCCTCTTCAGGCCGCGACGGACGTCGTCGACCAGCCTCTCGGCGGTGACCCCGAATAGGTCGCACCCGCGAAGCTGACGATCGGCTCGCCCACGAGCGGGGCGGGGGGCGAGACCCGCTCGGCATCGCGGCTGCGGGCCGGCCACAGGACGTCCACTCCGCTGGCCGGGCTAGCCCGGGCGGCTCCGCGACCCGGACGGCCGGGCGTCTCGTCGAGTGACCACGCGCCCGACGACCAGGGCGAGCGGGAGCGCCCTCAGGTCCCGGGCAACCTCAGTGTGGAGCGCGACGGAGGTTGCGCGCCGGTCACGACGCCTCCTGCAGCCTCCTCGGGCCGCGCCGTACGCCGTCGACCAGCCTCTCGGCGGTGACCCCGGCGGCCACCTGGCGATGAACGTGAAGCCCTCACGGAGGAGGAGCAGCAAGGAGCCCGTCGCGATCCTCGTCCTCTCCAAGCTCCGC
>JBIOEJ010000177.1:0-9840 GCA_044445965.1 Hyphomicrobiales bacterium | reverse complement strand
GACCTCGCGGCCGGAAGCTGCGCCCTTCTCGACCCCTCCGATACGCGCCACGATCTTGCGCGCCTCTTCGAAAGGCCAAGCCGGCGACACATCCGCGGCCCGCGCCAGATCGGGCTCTAATTCTTGCTTAGTCGGAGCGGGCATCTGCTTTTCAATCAACGCATTTTCGGCGGTATGGCGAAGGCAATCACGGCCGACCGCAATCACCCTTGGGGGCAATCCGGCGGATCAGGATCAGTCAACTAGAAACACACTCGGCGCTGGTCAATGGAGGGCCGTGCGGTGCGCGCCACCGGCGGGGCGTCTTACCCTCCCTTGGAAAGGGAGGGTCGGCGGGCTCCTCGGATCGCGCGCCTTTGGCACACCCAGAGGGCTGGGAAGGCGCGCGAAGCCCATTTTCAAAGCGCACTTTTCCAAGCTCGCGCCCTTCCGTGACTGCTGCGTTTCAGTAGAACCCGATCGGAAAATATTTGAGGTAGAGGTCGCCGAGGCGGCCGTTCTGCGAGAGGCGCTGCAAAGCCTGGTTCAGCACGCGGCGCAGCGCATCGTCGCCTTTGCGCACCGCGATGATCATGCCCTCGCCGAAGAAGCGGCTCTCGAAATACGGGCCGCCGGCGAAGGCGCAGCAGGCGCCGGTCGCGCCGTTCAGCCAGGTCGCGGCGGTCGGCCCGTCGGCGAAGGCGAGCCCCACCTCGCCGCGCGCCAGCGCCTCGAGCGCGGCCGCCGTGGAGGGCAGGCTGCGTAGCGTCGTAGCGGGGAAGAAGGACTTGATGAAGGCTTCATGCGCGGTGCCCGCGGCGACCGCCACCGGACGCCCCGCGAGGGCAGCTTGGGTCGGCGCGAGCCCGGCGTCGCGGCGCGCCACGAAGCGGCCGGGCATCTTGAGATAAGGAAGGGTGACGTCGGCGCGCGCCAGGATATCGGGTGAAGGCTTCATGCCGGCGATGATGGCGTCGCCCGCGCGGCTCGCGAGCGCATCGAGCAGAGTGTCCCAGCGGCGCGGCTGGATGGTGCATTGATGCGCAAGCTCCTCGCACAGCGCGCGCGCGAGGTCGACGTTGAAGCCGGTCAAGCTTCCGTCCGGCCCGGCGATCTGAAAGGGAGGATAGTCGTCGTCGGTGAGGAACCTGATCGGCGTCGCGGCGGCAATCTGCGCGACCGGCAGGCGCAGATGCGGGTCGAATTGGTTCGGAATGCGGGCCGCGGCGGCGCCTTGATCGGCCGATGCTCGAGCGGCAGGCGCCGCATTCTGCGCCGACGCCATGTCGCGCGCACCGAGCAGGGACAGCCCCAGGATCGCGCCCACCATTGCCGAACGCCGCGCCGACACAGCCTCGAGCCCCGCCATCATCCCCGCCGACCGAGCGTTGCGAGATGCCGCATCAAGCCGATCGTCGAGGCATCGCCTTGCGGAGCCGTCTCGCCCTTCACCATCGGCAACAGCGTCGTCGCCAATTCCTTGCCGAGCTCGACGCCCCATTGATCGAAAGCGTTGGTGTCGAAGATGGCCGCCTCGACGAAGACGCGATGCTCATAGAGCGCGATCATTCGTCCGAGCGTGAAGGGGTCTAGCTTGCGATAGGCGGTGGTGATCGAGGGCCGTTCGCCGGGGAAGGTCTTATGGGGCGCGAGACGGCGAGCTTCGGCGGCCGGCGCGCCGCCTGCCTCGAGTTGCGCGCTCGCCTCCTCGGTACTCCGCCCCAGCATCAAGGCCCGCGACTGCGCCAGGCAATTCGCCATCAGCAAGGCGTGCTGCTCGGCAAGATCGGCCTCGTGACCCTGCGCCCCGATCCAGAACTCGCAAGGGATGGTGTCCGTGCCCTGGTGCAGGAGCTGGTAGAAGGCGTGTTGGCCGTTCGTGCCGGGCTCGCCCCAGACGAGAGGGCCGGTCGGACGCTCGACTTGCCTGCCGTCGAGGCTCACCCGCTTGCCGTTCGACTCCATGTCGAGCTGTTGCAGGTAGGCCGGCAGCCTGGCGAGCCGCTGATCATAAGGAAGCACCGCGCGGGCCGGATAGAGGCGGAGATCCCGGTGCCAGATGCCGAGAAGGCCGAGCAGCATCGGCATATTCGAGGCGGCAGGCCGCAAGCGGAAATGCTCGTCCATCGCATGGGCGCCGGCGAGGAATTCCTCGAAATGCTTAGGCCCGATCGCGAGCATCAGCGGCAGGCCGATCGCCGACCACACCGAATAGCGCCCGCCGACCCAATCCCAGAATCCGAAGACCCGCTCGGGCGCGATCCCGAAAGCCGCGACCTTGTCGAGCGCGGTCGAGACGGCGACGAAATGCGCGGATACGGCCTTTTCGCCGAGCGCGTCGACGAGCCAGCGCCGCGCCGTATGGGCATTGGTCATGGTCTCGACGGTGGTGAACGTCTTCGAAGCGACGATCACCAGCGTCGTCGCCGGATCGAGAGGCTTGGTGGTGTCGCGCCAATGCGCCCCATCGATATTGGAGACGAAATGGGCGCGCGGCCCGTCATGATAGGGCAAGAGCGCGAGCGTCGCCATGGCGGGGCCGAGATCGGAACCGCCGATGCCGATATTGATCACGTCGGTGAAGCGGCCGCCGCGCGCCGGCCGGATGTCGCCCGAGCGCACGCCGTCGGCGAAGCGCGACATGCGCGCCAGCACCTCGTTGACCTCCGGCATCACGTCCTTGCCGTCGACCAGGATCGGACGATTGGAACGGTTGCGCAAGGCGATGTGCAGGACCGGGCGGTTCTCGGTGACGTTGATGCGTTCGCCCGCGAACATCGCGGCTCGGCGCGTCTCGACGCCGGCGGCGGTCGCGAGCCGGAGCAGCAGGCGCAGCGTCTCATGCGTGACCAGCGTCTTCGAGAGATCGAGGAGGAGATCGCCATCGGTCAGGCTGAAGGCCTCGAAGCGATGCGGATCGTCATCGAACAGGGATCGCAAGGTCTTCGCGGCGAGCTGGTCGCGATGCGCGCGCAAGCTCTGCCAGATGGGGGCCGTCGCCGCCTCGTCCATGCATCTCTCCTCGATCCGTCCGGAGCCACGCTAGTGTGGTGAATTTGAAGTTCCTATCACATGGATGGCATGCGCGCGGTAGGAACTTCAAATTCGAAAACCACACTAGAAACAATAACTTGCTAGTGCAGCTTTTGAATCCGAAATTCGCCGTGCGCGTTGCTCCAAGGTGATGCGAATTTCGGATTCGCTGCACTAGACGTATGGCACCTGCCGCGCAGGCTCATCAACGCTCAAGTCGAAGAATGCGTTCAAATGGCGGCGAGCGGGGTCGCGAGCGGTTAGTCGGATGAAGGCGCAAGCGGCATCCGCCCTCACGCCGCACTGGGCCGATGAGGGGTGCCTGGATCGGGGCCCGGATCGCCGCCGGCGGCGGCCACGGCCAGCCTGCCGAGGTAGTGCGCCCAACCCGTCTCGTGGAGGGCGCATTGGGCCGCATCGGGCAGGCCGCTATGGGTCATGCGCAGCAGCGTGCCGCCATCCCGGTCGATCAGGTCGATCTCGACCAGGCTCGACCCGGGGGGCACCTCCTCGTTGCCCTCCCAGCCGAAGCTGTAGGCGAGGCGGTGGACCGGCACGACCTCGCGGAAGGCGCCGCGCGCCTGGTGGTCGCGGATGCCTTTGACGAGGTAGAGCCCGCCCGGATGAGCCTCCGTCGTCGCCTCGGTGCCCATCCAGCGCAGGATCTTTTCGGGGTCGGTCAGGAAGGCGAAGACGGTGGCGGGCGGGGCCGCGATATGGGTCTCGCGCCGGACCACGAGCGCATCAGTCATCGCAAGCCTCCTTGGTTACGGGTATGCCGGGCGAGCCTTCGTCGCGCAAGGGCCAACTTTCGCAAGGAGCAGCTGTTGACGGCAGCTGGTGACAAGGGACCGCCTCGGCCGCATGATCGAGGGATGCAGCTGCCCCCGACGCTCGCTTGGCTGGTCGACGCGGCCGGCGCGTTGCCGAGCGCCGACCGGTTGTTGGCGGAGCTCGGCACGCGTCTGACCGGCGACGGCGTCCCGCTCGCCGGCGGCGCCCTGACGCTCGCCGTGCCGCACCCGATCATCGCCCGCCGCAGCTGGCTGTGGCGGGCCGAGACCGGGGCGGTGATCGAGGCCCTCGGATTCGCGCCGGCGGGATTGGCGACCGCGGGCCCGGCGGGTCCGCCCGGCGATGCCGGGCGGAGCTGGCTGGCGGGGCTCGGGGCCGGACCCGTGCATGAAGACACCGCCGGGTCGGGACCTGACGCGCCAGCGCTCGGCTGGATCGGGCCGCGCCCGTTCACGCCCGCCGAGGCCGACCGGCTGCGCCAGGCCGCGCGCTTCGCCGCGGCGCCGCTCGCAGCGCTTACGGCGAGTGCCACGCTGACCGCGGTGCTCGAGGCCTATCTCGGCCGACGCAGCGCGGCGCGGGTGCTGGCGGGGCCACTGCGGCGCGAAGTCGGGGAGACCATCCGGGCGGCGCTGCTCTACGCCGATTTGCGCGGCTTCACCGCCCTGTCCGAGGCCGCGCCCCCGGCGGCGGTGATCTCCGCACTCGACGCCTGGTTCGACCGCATCGCCGGCTCGGTCCATGCCTTCGGCGGCGAAGTACTGAAATTCATCGGCGACGGCGTATTGGCGATCTTTCCGGTCGTCGGGCCATCGCCCGCCGGCGCCTGCGACGCCGCGCTGCGGGCGGTCTCAGCAGCGCGGGCCGGAATGGCGCATCTCGACGAGGCGCGACGACAGCAGGGGCTGCCGCCCCTGCCCTTCGGCGCGGCAGTGCATCTCGGCGAAATTCTGTGGGGCAATATCGGGGCGGCCGACCGGCTGGATTTCACCGCGATCGGCCCCGCCGTCAATCTGGTCAGCCGGCTCGAAGGTCTGTGCCGGCCGCTCGAGCGCGCGGTCCTGGTCTCGGGCGCGGTCGCAGCCGCCACCGAGGCGCCGCTGATCCCGCTGGGAACGCATGCGTTGCGCGGCATCGCATCCCCATGCGCCGTGTTCACCGTGCCGGAGAGTTGAGCCGGGGCGCGCCCGCAGCCGAACGCAGCGAATGGCTTTCGATTACTTGCTTTCAGTGAAGATGGAGCAGCGGCGCGTCATGATCGCGGTAACAACTTTCCGCGATTCCCGGGATCCTGCCAGCCGCTTCCCCTACACCAATTCCACCGCCATCACGCCCGGCACGGCCTTGATGGCGCCCGCGACCTCGGGCGTCGTGCGGTAGCGCCCGGGCAGCTTGATCTCGACCTCGCGGCCATGCGGCTCGAGCGCGGCGATGAGGCTGACCTGCGAGTCTCCTGGCTCCGAGAGGCAGCGAGCCACGGGCTCGATCGCCCCGGCATCGCGGAGATAAAGCCTGAGCGAATGGCCCATCCGCGCCGCGGCATCGTCCAGAAGCTCGACCGTCTCGATGCGCACGCGCAGCTCCTCGCCTTCGACGCCGGCTCTGACCTCGACCATGACGCGCGAGCCGGGCTCCAAGAGCGGGCGATAGCGCGCCAGCCCTTCCGAGAACAAAATGCCCTCGAACTGCGCCGTCGCATCCGACAAAAGCACGATCCCCATCTTGGAGCCGCTCTTGGTGCGCCGCTCGGTGCGGTCGACCACTGCGCCGGCGAGCCGTCCGGATGTCCGGCCGGTGCGCGCGGCCTTGGCGAAGGCCGCGTAGCTCTGCACGCCGAGCCGCTTCAGCACGTCCTTATATTCGTCGAGCGGATGGCCGGAGATGAAGAAGCCGATCGCCGCGAACTCCCGCTTCAATCTTTCCGACGCGGTCCAGACCGCCGATGGGGCGAGGCGGATGGGCGTCGGCGATGCAGCCGATGTTCCAGCGAACATGTTCTCCTGGCCCGACATGCGATCGCTCTCATTGGCCTGCGCCATGGCGAGAACGGCCTCGACGCCGGCGAAGGCCGCGGCGCGGTCGGGGCAGATGTCGTCGAGCGCGCCGGCGCAGATCAAGGTCTCGAGCGCGCGCCGATTGACGAGCCTCGGATCGAAGCGGCGCGCGAAATCGGCAAGGTCGCGGAAGGCTTCACCGCCGCGCGCCGCGACGATCGCCTCGGCCGCCTGCCCGCCCATGCCCTTGATGGCGGCGAGCGCATAGCGGATCGCGCCGTCGGCCGGCTCGAACAACACGCCCGAGCGATTGATCGATGGCGGCTCGAGCATGATGGCGAGCCGCGCGCATTCCTGGCGGAACTCGGCGAGCTTGTCGGTGTTCCCCATTTCATGCGTCATCGACGCCGCCAGGAACTCGACCGGATGGTTCGCCTTCAGATAGGCCGTCTGATAGGTGAGAAGGGCGTAAGGGGCGGAATGCGATTTGTTGAATCCGTATTCGGCGAATTTGGCGCAGGCCTCGAACACGGCCTCGGCGGTCGCGGGCGGCACGGCGCGCGCCCTCGCCCCATCGAGGAAACGCCCGCGCTGCGCGTCCATCTCGGCTTTGATCTTCTTCCCCATGGCGCGGCGCAACAGGTCGGCCTCGGCCAGGCTGTAGCCCGCGAGCTCGCGTGCGATCTGTTGCACCTGCTCCTGATAGGTGATCACGCCGAAGGTCTCGCGCAGCAGCGGCTCGAGCTTGGGGTGGAGGACCTGGACAGGCTCGCGACCGAGCTTGCGCGCGCAATAGAGCGGGATGTTCGCCATCGGGCCTGGCCGATAGAGCGCGACGAGCGCGATCAGGTCCTCGAAACGGTCCGCATGCATCTCGACGAGCGCGCGGCGCATCCCTGAGCCTTCCACCTGGAACACGCCGACCGTCTCGCCTCGCTGCAGCATCTCGAAGGTCTTCTTGTCGTCGAGCGGGATCGCGGCGAGGTCGACCTTGACGCCGCGGCGGCCGATGAGCTCGACCGCCGTCTGCAGGATGGTGAGCGTGCGCAGGCCGAGGAAGTCGAATTTGACGAGGCCCGCGGGCTCGACCCATTTCATGTTGAACTGCGTGACCAGCATTCCCGAACGCGGATCGCGCGTCAGCGGCGCCACCTCTTCGAGCGGCCGGTCGCCGATCACGATGCCTGCCGCATGCGTCGAGGCGTGGCGATGCAGCCCTTCGAGCTTCTGGGCGATATCCAGCATGCGCCCGACGCGCGCATCGGCCTTGGCTTCGGCGGCGAGCCTCGGCTCGCTCTCGATCGCCGCCTTCAGCGTGACGGGGTTGGCGGGATTGTGCGGCACGAGCTTGGTCAGCTTGTCCACTTGCCCATAGGGCATTTCGAGGACCCGCCCGACATCGCGCATGACGCCGCGCGCTTGCAAGGTGCCGAAGGTGATGATCTGCGCCACGCGGTCGGCGCCGTAACGCTCGCGCACATAGTCGATGACTTCCTCGCGCCGATTCATGCAAAAATCGACGTCGAAATCCGGCATCGACACGCGGTCAGGGTTGAGGAAGCGTTCGAACAACAGGCCGAAGCGCATGGGATCGAGGTCGGTGATCATCAAGCTCCAAGCCACGAGCGAGCCCGCGCCCGAGCCGCGCCCCGGTCCGACCGGGATGCCCTTGAACTTCGCCTGCTTGATGAAATCGGAGACGATGAGGAAGTAGCCCGAATAGGCCATGCGCTTGATCACGCCGAGCTCGAAGCTCAGACGCGCGCGGTAGTCTTCCACCGTCAGGCCCGCGGCCAGCCCATGCGCGGCGAGGCGCAATCCAAGGCCATCGGCTGCCTGGCGATCGAGCTCGGCGTCCTCATCCGCGCTCGTCCCCTCGCCGCTGAAGCGCGGCAGGATCGGCTTCGTGGCGCGGGGGCGGAAGCTGCAACGCAGGGCGATTTCGACGGAGCTGCGCAGCGCCTCGGGCAGATCCGCGAAGGTCGCCATCATTTCGGCCCTGGTCTTGAAGCCATGTTCGGGCGTCACGCGACGCCGCTGATCATCGGAGACAAGCCGTCCTTCGGCGATCGCGAGGAGCGCGTCATGCGCCTCGTAATCATCCCTTCCTCCGAAATAAGCTTCATTGGTCGCGACGATCGCAATGCCGCGCTGATAGGCGAGTTCGAGAAGCGACGTTTCGACCGCGCGCTCCACCGGCAGCCCGTGCCGCTGGATCTCGACATAAAGCCGGTCGCCGAAGGCCCGGGAGAGGCGCTCGAGTCGCGCTTCCGCGAGGTCGGGCCGCCGCTCGGCGAAGGCCTCGTCGATCGGCCCGTCGGGCCCGCCGGTAAGCGCGATCAGCCCCTCGGCGCCGGTTTCGATCTCCCCGATGGAGAGATGCGGCCGGCCGCTGGCGGCCGTGTCCACGAGCGCCCGGCTCGAAAGGCGCAACAAACTCGCATAACCCTCGGCGCTCGCGACCAGGAGAACGATCGCGGCGATCCGCTTGCGCCCTTGGCGCCCCCGCTCGACGTCACCGAAATCGACCGAGAGCTGCAAACCGACGATCGGCTGGATGCCCTCGCCCGCGAGCTTCTCGGAAAACTCGAGCGCACCGTAGAGATTATTGGTGTCGGTCAAGGCCAAGGCAGGCATCTTGTCGCCTCGCGCCAGCTTGGCGAGCTTGGCGATCGTCAGCGCTCCCTCCAGCAGCGAGTAGGAGGAGTGCACATGCAAATGCACGAAGCCGACATCATCGAGCGCCATCCACCTCTCCTCGCAAGCAAGGTGGCCGGACGGCGCAAAGCTTATTAGAAGCCGGCCGCCGCGATCGACCACACACCGATCATTGCCAGAAAGCCGCAGAGCGCGGCAACCTCGACGACGTTTTCCACAAGCATGCGAGCCATGATTTATGTCCCCGTATTGATCCTGATATGTTCTATCTGCGTTCGATAAAATTGTCAACAGAATTCCGGAGAGATTTTCCGCAATTCGATTCCGCGATGGATCGAGGGGCGGGTCATGGGTCGGTCTGCAATTCTTCCGCAACTCGCCCACTGAGGATGCTTGCTGCTTTCAACGATCCAACCTTGGGGGCGCCTTCGTGCGTGCGAGACCTTAGCGAAAGTCGAAGAGAGCCGGCGCCCACCTCTCCCCTCGCGGGAGAGGTGAAGGTCGCGCATCCTCATTGGCGCCGATCCTGTTGACACGGCGTGCCTTGCCCTTGCCAGGCGCCGCATAGCTCTTCATGAGAACGGCATGGCCCTCAATCTCATCAAGCTGTGCGTCGGCGTCGAGACCATCACCGAGCTCGAGGAATGGGTCGCTCGCCGGGTGCGCGAGCGCGGCGAGCATTTCCACGTGACGCGGATGGTGCCGAAGCGTGGCAAGGAGCTGACCGCCGGCGGCTCGCTCTTTTGGGTGATCAAGGGGCAGGTCGCCTGCCGTCAGAAGCTCCTCGCCATCACGCCCTTCACCGATGAGCAGGGCATCGGGCGCTGCCGGCTGATGCTGGAACCGGTGGTGAGGCCGGTGACGCCGAGACCTTGCCGGGCCTTCCAAGGCTGGCGTTATCTCGCCGCCAAGGACGCGCCGTCCGATCTCGGCAAGCGGGGCGGCGGCCTCGGCAAGATGCCCGAGCGGTTGAGGCGCGAGCTCGCCGAGCTCGGTCTCATCTGAGGCTGGTGATTGACTCCCGGGGCCGTGAGGCTCGGGTCGAGGCCACGGGTGAGGCTCTTCGTCGATCAGCGTTGGCGGCGATTCCGAAAAAGTCTCAGCCGCGGCAGAAGGAGCGGGCCGGCGCTCCAGAATATGGGCCTGCCCCAGCCCCTTGCGGAAATGCGTGAGACATCTCACCCTTTCGGCAGGCCGAGCTCGACGAGCATTTGCATGATCCGATCTCCTGCCTCGAGGAAGGCAGGATTGGCCCTCTCCCTGGGGAGCGGGCTATTCTGCGCGGTGAATGTGGGGTTGATCCGCAAGGCCTTGGCCAGAGCGAGCTTCGCCTCTTCCGTCCGGCCGAGCCTCTGATAGGCCGCGGCCAGGAGGAGATGCG
>JBIOEJ010000176.1:0-9926 GCA_044445965.1 Hyphomicrobiales bacterium | reverse complement strand
GCGCTGAACGACTGGACGTGCGGTGGTGGTCGCCGCCACCCTCCACCAGATGTCGTCCTGAGTGGTCGGCTGGAACGGGGTGACGGTGTAGTCGGGTGACGGTGTAGTGGCCACGTCTCCTCGGTCCTCCTGGCGAACTCCTCGGCGAGCGCCGCGTCGATGGTGGCGTCGGTGTGTCGGCGGCCGAGAGAAACCGCACGTTGCTACGGGCGCCCAGCTCTCGCGTGGCCAGCGGAACGAGCGGCCGTACGTTGCTGCCTCGGTTGGCGCGATCCTCGGCGCGGTTCCAGCGGCCTTTCGGGCCCTTGGCTTGGCCGCGCAGCGCCTGCTTGGTGTCGAGGCGTCATTGCCCGACAGCTTCGGTCATCCTCGGCCCCTTGGGCGGATCGTAGGGGAAGTCGTCGCGTTCCGGATATTCGATCCCGCTGTCCTCGCCGCGGTCTTCCTCGCTGCATTCCTTCTCGTCGAGATCGTCGGCTTCCTCGGTATCGATATCGCGCTCAAGCTCTTGATCGCGGATGGTGATGTTGCACGCGCTCGCCCAGGTCGCAGCTTGGCTACGCCAATCCACGCATTCCGGCACGGCAAGGGAGGGCTCGCCGTCGTCATCGTCATCTGTCTCGGCGGTGCCGTCGTCCTCGAGATCGGGGTCGCCCTCGATCGCCTCGAGGAAGGCGATCAGCCGCTCGACCATGGCGGCCGCGCGCCGCCTCGCTGCGTTGAGCTTGCGAAGCGCGCCGCGCTCCGCCGCCGGCAGCCTTACAAAGTGGTCGATCGGATCGCCGCCCGCGGTCAGCCTCTCGATACCGCGCGCAGCCTCGTCAGCGAGTCGGGCGAGGGCCTGGAGCGGCTTCTCGGCCACGGGGTGGCGGCCGGAGGCGGATCGCCGCCCACGGGCCTCCTAGGGGCCTTGACGCGTATCGTGGTAAGGTCGGGGCAACCGCGGCCGGGATGAAGCTCCTCAGCCCGCCCCGGCGCGGCCAGGACCTCGCCGCCCTCAGCCGGACAGGCGGGGTCCGCCCGATGGTGGTAGTGCTCAATCGTCGCGGAATGGGCTTCGGCCGGGTGGTAGCGTGTCGGCTAACCGCAACCTGAAGCCCCCCAACGGTTGTGGCCAGGGGGCTCGCCGGACCCGTCGATCCGGCGAAAATCATAGCCGCCTATGCCCTAGAAAGGGCGTCAACCGCTCTAAAGTGATCTAACGTTATGGATGCCTCTATGTTCACCGACTATTACGAAATCCTGGAAATCAGCCCGAACGCCACCTCGGAAACGATAGAACGGATATTTCGTTATCTTGCTAAGCGCTACCATCCCGACAATCAGGACACCGGCGATGTGCGCCGCTTCAGCGAAATCTTGGACGCCTATACTGCGCTCAAAGATCCGGTCAACCGTGCGGAGTACGATATTCAGCATAAAAACCACTCGCACTTCGGCCGGAAATTGGCCGAGGAAGCCAGCGACAGTAAAGGCATCGAACGGGATGTCGACATTCAGGACAAGCTGCTGTCGATTTTTTATGTCAAACGCCGACAAAACATCAACGATCCCGGCATGAGCGATTTCGGTCTTGAACGCTTGTCAGGCTGTCCGCCTGAGCATCTGCAGTTTCATCTCTGGTATCTGAGAGAAAAAGGCTGGATAAGAAGACAAGAAGACGGCATGCTCGCGATCACCGTAGAAGGCGTCGATCGCGCCAAATCCGAAGATCATCGTGAGGTCGCCAAATTACTGACAGATCAGAACCGGACAGGCTGAGGACTTCATGTGTAATAGCCCAGCACCTAACCGACCCAACTGAATAGAAGATTTTCGAACGTCATTGGTCGCCGGCAAAATGCCGTCCCACGTCAGCCGAAATTCCATGCCGCTGCCTTCGCCATCAACCCAGGTGAGATCGTCCAGAAGGACTCGGGGCGCCCTCATCGCTCGCGTCCCACAAACCTAGAAGTTGGGTTCAGTCTGGAGGCGCTGAACGACTGGACGTCCGTGATGGGTCGCCACCCTAGGTGTTCGGGAGCCGACTTCACCGACCTCAAGATCATCGGCTGGGGCTGGTTCTATGTCGTCCATCGTCACCCTCCACCCGATGATGTCGTCCTGAGTGGTCGTGTAGAGGAGGACGGCCTGCGACAGCTGCCTGCCGCCTCGGCGGGCCTCGACGAGGGCGCGGCCGAGGATCAGGTGGTGGCGGGCCACCTCGGCAGACGCCTCCGCGTGGACGAGCCGCCAAGCCTCGGTCGGCAGAGTGCGGAGCCGAGCATGCGGTCGAGCATCTCGATCGCGAGGTCGGTGAGCGCGGCCTGGCGCTCGATCACGGAGGGTAGCGAGCCGCCTCTTTGGTCGGCGCCGGCGGTGAACGCGACGCGGTAGTGATCTGCCGTCTCGTGCGCAGGTTGAGGCGGAGGACGATCCCGGTGCGTCTCTTCGCGGCCGGCGTAGAGAGATCGAAGACGGCCAACTCGAACCCGAGCCGCTCGGCGGCGACGCCGATAGTTGCGGCCGGCAGCTGCTCGTCGACCCACAGGGGTCGCCCGGACGAGGGCGAACCGCACCGCGAAGCCGAGCCAGTTGGGCGCCAACCTGTCTGCGCGCCTGATGACGGCCTCCCGCGGACGAGGTGACCCTCGGACCAGATGCGGGCGCTCGCCGTCGCTGGACGACCATAGGCGTCAGGAGACAGCCTCTGCGACGCGCCGGGGTATCCGCGCGTTTCCGTCGTGACCGTGGTGGCATGAGGGCCGCTGTGAGGGGCCTCAGCAGGCTCCTGGAGGAGGTCGACAACCCGTCCGGGGACGCTGGTCTGCGGCCTGTCGATGATCACGACCGGACACGCGCCGCGTCGACAAGCTCGAGGCGATGCTGGCCCTCGCGGTGGAGAACGTCCAAGAGAGCGCTCCGCTCCTCGCGGACCTGCTCGCAATCCCAACCGGCGGGCGCTATCGTCCATTGGACCTGAGCCCGCAGCACAAGAAGGAGAGGATATTCCAAGCGCTCCTCGATCAGCTGGCGGGCTTGGCATCGCGCCAACCAGTGCTGGCACTCTACGAGGACGTGCACTGGATAGACCCAACCACGCTCGAGCTGCTGGGCCGGGTTGTCGATCGGGTGCAGCGCCTGCGGGTGCTGGCCGTAATCACTTTCCGGCCAGAGTTCGCCCCGCCGTGGACCGGGCACGGGCACGTCACCACGCCGTCATCGCATTGAGGTGAATGTCCACAGGCCCTAGTCTAACGGGATGGAAGGAGGAGAAGTTGTCTTCGTGGCTCGGCGGAGCCGGCGAGGCTCGCCCGGCTTCTGGCCGCCGATATGCCCAGGAAGGCAGGGTGTGAGCCCCTAGACGAGTGGCGAGCCGGGTGAGCCGGGCGAGCCGGGCAAATTTTCGCGCAAGACGAAAAGCACGGATCGACGGGTGCAGGACGCGGCGACGCGGTCCTGGAACATTCTGAACGCTATGTTCTACAAGGCGGGCAAGGCGCCGTGGCGGCTGCCTCGTGCTGACGACGCGTACGCGACGAGCTATCTCGGGGTCGGCTTTTACCGCGACCTTGATGGCCATCGGCTTTGGACCAGCACGGCGCAAATGTTCGACGAGCGCGGGAAGGGTCTTATCCTACGCGGTGCCCGGGCGCGGACGGACCGGCCAGGCAAGCATGCGTATCTCCCCCGCGAGGACGCCTACGACCTCGTGAAAAAGTCGCTGCAGCACTACCACCTGCATCATCGGCAGCTCCCAGCGCGGCTACTCATCATGAAGACGTCGCGGTTTGAAAAGGGCGAGGCGGAGGGCTTCGCGGCAGCTATGGACGAGATGAAGGTGGCGATGACGGATATGCTCTGGGTTTCCGAGGGCGGCCACGTCATGCTGGTGCGCGAGGGTGACTATCCGTCGCTCCGAGGCAGCTTTGTGCAGCTAGGCCGGAACGGGCTACTGTACACGCGCGGCAGCGTGCCCTACTATGGTACTTATCCCGGCGCGCGCGTGCCGCGACCGCTGTACCTTCGGCCCCATGAATGTGAGACACCGCTGTCGGCTCTGGCGGCCGAGGTCCTGGCGTTAACGAAGATGAACTGGAATTCGACCCAGTTCGACCAGGCGCTACCCATCCCCATCCGCGCCGCTAAGCAGGTAGGGCGAGTGCTGAAGCACGTGAGCTATGGAGAGCGGGAGCAATCCGACTACCCATTTTACATGTAGCTTCAGGCCGGGGGCACACCCTGCGGCGGCTGACTAAGGGGGACAGATTCGCGTGAGGCCGACCTGACCCTGACCGAGTCGGCGTCGGCGACGAGCACGAACGTCTACCTGGTCGCCGGCCAGGCCTCCCCGACGAGCGTCGTGCTGCGCGACCCGACGGCGTCCTCCCCGCTGGCGGCCACCAGCTCGAGCTACGGCAGGCCTTCTCGGGCTGGGCCCGCTCGGCGCCTCCCCGCTGGTCTCCGCGCCCGTCTTCGCCCTCCAGCGCCCTCGCCGCCCTCGCGAACATCCTTTCGACCGCCCGCGGCGTCGTCACGCAGACGCCCGCCCTCATCGCGAGGGCCGAGGGCCTCGACGCCGACGCGGCGGCACTCCCGACCGCGACGCAATAGTGGGCGGCGCCGCGAGACCCTCGCGGAGGCCACGGCGACCTGGAGCGGCGCGGGCGATGTCTCGTCGTCTGTTGAGATTCAGCGGCGGTGGTCGCGGTCGTCAAGAATTCCGCCGTGACCGGCATCCCGCCGACGCACGCGTGGTGGGTCCTCAGCGCCGCGAACGTCTTCGGCATGGCCGTGTTCTCGCACGCGTGCGGCCCGAGCGAGCCGGCGAGCTACACCTTCACTGGGTTCGCCGGCTCGGCCTACACCATGGCCGTCATGGGAGTACTCCGGCGACTCCGGGGTCGACGCGTCGAGCACGGCGAACGGCTGGAGCGCGGCCCCCGCCTGAACGGCCGCCACCGCGGTGAGGGCGGGCGAGGCTGTCCCGGCTTTGGGCGCCAGACGCCCTCCGCCGGGTGACGTTCGGCGCGGCGGCGGCCGTCACGGGCGTCGTCAAGATCGCGCAGGCCGCACGGCCCGAATTTGGCCGTCCTGGCATGCAAAGGAACCTCCATGCCGAATATCAGTAGCCCGGCTTAGACCCACTCCCCCGCCCTTGTGTCGGTCAGCGCGCACGCGCGCGACCGCGCATGGGCGGCCGCCATCCGGCGGTCGTCGGTATTGACCGACGAGGGAGAAGAGAGTGGCTTTTCAAAACGATCGCCGATCGAATCGCCTAAAGGGCGCAACCCGCCCGTTGACGCCGGAACAGCTCACCGCGGCGTATGTTCAGGCGCTCGAATGGCGGGAGGAGTGGCGGGCCGAAATCGCCGCCGCCGAGGTCCAAGCGGATGAGGGGCCGGAGTTGTCACCTGTCCCACCACCTAAACCCGCCGATGACGATGCCAAGCGCCTTGCCCGCTTCGCCAACGCCGTGACTCGGGCAGAGTTCGGCCGTTTCTACTGGGACGGGCGGCTTCCGGCGGCGCTTAATCCGCCGCCCCGGATGAACAGCAAAGGGCGGGCATGACGAGCCTTCTGCCAGTGGCTTCGCCGTCGTGTCACCGCGTAGGCTGAGCGACGTCCCGCACCCGCCGAGGCTCGTGGGTGCCGCCGGCGCGGAGCCGGGGGCGGGGGGCGATCCTGTCCGTCGGCGCCGTCCACATGAGCGGCACGGCTAGGTCCGGCCGACCATCCCGAGCGGTAGAGCGCGCTCCGAATTGTCAACCGCTTGACCCGCGTGGAGGCGTCCCCGTCCAGACGTACATCGCGCCGGTCACCGGCCGCGCGTAGACGTGCACCTCTCTTGCTATCAGCCACCCAGCCGACCTTCAGATCAACCTCTCGCGTCAGCCCTTCCTATTGAGGCCGAAGCGCGTGCGCTGAGCTTGCGCTTCTCGGGAACGGTCGAGCGCATCGAGCGCATCCGCTCCGACGCTAGCCGAATCCCTCGTCCAGACATGGTTCGGTCCATTGACCTTCTCATGCACCGCCAGCGCCGCCTCCGCGAGCGCCAGGGCCTCCGCTGGGTGCTTAGTCATGAGGAGCAAGCGCGCATAATGGCTCTGGTAACGCTTAGTGAGAGAATGGTCGGGGCCGAGAGCCTTCTCGTCGATGGCTATCGCTCTGCGAAAGAGGGCCTCGGCCTCGGTCGCATGTCCCGAATCGCGCAAGCACCTCGCGAGATTGCTGAGGCCTAAGGCGGTGTCCGAATGCTCGGGACCGCACACCTTTTCCTTGATCGCCAAGGCCCTTTCGAAAAGCGGCCGCGCGTGCTGGAGATTGCCTTCGTCTTGGAACACGGTCGCGAGGTTGTTGAGGCCGGCAGCGGAAAGCGGGTGCTCAGGGCCGAGCACCTTCTCGTAAATTGCCAGCGCGCGTGCGAAGAGCGGCCCGGCCCCGGAGAGATCACCCTGCGCCTGCAGCAAGCCCGCGAGGTTGTTAAGGCTTCGCGCCGTATCGAAGTGCTCAGGCCCGAGCGCCGCTTCCTTGATCGCAAGCGCCCGCTCGCAGAGGGCTTTGGCGCCCGACAGATCGCCCGGGTCCCTGAGGAGGAATGCGAGATTGTTGAGGATGGCTGCCGTCAGGGAATGATCAGGGCCCAATGTCTTCTCGCTCGTCGCCAGCGCCCGCTCGTAAAGCGGCTTCGCGTCGGCGAGATTGTCCTGGTTTTGGAGACCAGGCCTGCGAGGTTGTCGACGACGGTCGCAGTCGACGGGTGCTCGGGACCGAGCGCCGTCTCGCGGATCGCCAGCGCCCGCTCATAAAGCGACCGAGCACCTCTGAGGTCGCCCTGCTCTTGAAGCAGATATGCGAGGCCGTTGAAGCTCAAGGCCGTATCGAGATGCTCGGGGCCGAGCGCCTTCTCGCGAATCGCCAGCGCGCGCTCAAAAAGGGGTCTGGCGCCGGCCAGATTGCCCTGCGCCTGGAGCAGGCGCGCGAGGTTGCCGAGGCTTCCCGCCGTCGCCGGATGTGCAGGGCCATGGCTCGCCTCGTCGATCGCCAGCGCCCGCTCGAACAGCGGTAGTGCTCCAGGGAGATCGCCTTTCTCATGGAGAACGAGAGCGAGGTTGTTCAGGCTCGCCGCCGTATCGGGATGCTCGACGCCCAGCACCGTCTCGCGGATCGCCAGCGCGGTGCGAAAGAGCGGCTCGGCGCGATCATAGGCCGCACGGCCGTTGAAATAGCTGCCGGCCCTATCTAGAAGGGTGGCGGTTTCGGGACTGCCGGCTTCATCCAAACCGGGCTCGCAACGGGCCAGGAGATGCGGCGTGAGCTGGGCGCAAAGCGGCCATGAGGCGGGGTTGTCATAGCCGTCCGACGGATAGATCAAGGAGAGCCGCGCAAGAAGCTGCGCCTTGGTGGCCTTTGCGGTTCGGACGGTCTCGGCCCTCCTGTGCGCTGCGGCCTGCACCAGCCGGTGCACAGTAACCGCGGGCGTCCTGTCCTCGAAGGCATCGTGGCGGACGAGCGAGAGCTCAACGAGCGCGGCAAGCGCATCCAACCGCGCCATCTCCTCCGCAATCGCGCCTTCGACCAGCGTCATCGGGATGCGCTCGGAGGCGCAATGGGCCAGATAGCCGATGAGCGGCTCCGCCTGCCGCGTCCGCCGGATTGCCTGTTCGATGGCGAGCTCGAAAGTCGCGGCCACGCTTCGCGGATACGCGACATCGCGCGGCAGCACGTCGATCATCGCAGCCACTCTGTCGCGATAGGCGGCAAAACTCAGCCCCGTGCGCCTGCAAGTCGCCGCCGCATGATCGAGCGCAAGGGGAAGAAAGCCGAGCGCCTCCGCCAGCGCCCCGGCGCCGGCCTTGTCGCTCTGGTTGGCGCGCTCCAAAAGGAATGCCGTGGCTTCCGCGGGCGACAAGACATCGAGCGGCACCTCCTCGGCAACCTCGGCCCAATCGGAGAAACGCGAGGTGATCAGCAGGCGCGCACCAGACGCAGGCAGGAGGTCGGCGATCTCGTCCCGGCTCGTAACATTGTCGTAAATCAGGAAGCCGCATGGGCCTTCTCACGAGCCTTTCCGGCCTTGCTCGGGAGCTCGGCGCCGCGCCGGCGGATGAGGCCGATGTCGAGAAGGCAGCGAAAGCGGGCTTGCGCCGGCTTGCGGAGCAGCGCGCCACCTACCTCCGTCGATGATCTGCGCCCGGCGCTATCCCGCCGCGTCTCTACGCCGGGTTCCGCGGAGCCGCTTGACGTCACCCTCGCCTAGCGGCCCGCCGTCGATGACTAACTGGACGTGGTTCCAGCGCCCGACAGTCCTCGGGATGACTAACTGGACGTGGTTCCAGCGCCCGACAGTCCTCGGCCAGCCGGCTCTCCCGGCGCGTCGACCTGCGCCGCGCCCCGCGCGGCCCCCCGTCCGCGCATGACGGTGCCCCACCGGGGCCTCTCCTCCGCTCCGTCGCCAACGACTTGTTCCCGCAGGAACCACCCCTCAGCTCGCCCTCCACGGGTGCTAACCTTGTCTCGGGCGGCGTTCGAGCCGAACGGGACCTGGCGTTCGCACATCGCTGGAGGGATTGCAGTCTGTTGATCTTGACAGTCCCTCCCTACCGGCAGTTTGCTCCATGGAGCCCGCCGAGGCGGCAGGCAACTGTCGCAGGCCGTCCTGACGACACCTACCACCTGGTGGGCGCAAATGCGGCTCGACGATCAAGACGAAGGGATGGTCACACTCTATGCGGCGCTCTATCACCTCCCGCCCTTCCTCAACCTGACTCCTTTAGGCGAAACGACCGCAGCATTACCTAGCCCCAACCAACAACTTCTAGCTCGGCGACGTCGATCCCGCGCTTGAGCTCTTTCAATCCTGAGAAACTCACGTCCACCTTGTAGGCGCCTTTAGCGTGTGCATCGGCGTAAACTTCGACCACGTTCCCCCGCATGTCCGGCTCAACTCCGTGGAATATCCACGCTCTTGAGCCCCGCCGAAACCGGACGCGGTCGCCAATCTTGATGGCAGGGTTCTCCGTTGACGTCATTTCCTCAGCCTCACCCCGGGCCCGACGCCGTTCTCCTCGACGAAGATCACGCCGGCGGTCTCGAGGGCGGCGACGGTCACTTGTCGCCGCCTCTCACCCGATATCTATAATGGCCGGTTGCGTCGAGTTCGATTTCGCCCACTACGTGACCTGCAATGAGGAACTGAGCCCCGCGCACATTGTCCGTGCCTGCCACTCCTCGCCAGCGGCTACGTATTTCGGCAACGGCTTCGTTCGATATCTTGGTTTTCCGCCATCGTCCCCATGGAAGCCGACCGATATTTAGTCGGACGCCAGGCTGCCCGCCATTCGTGAACTCGATGCCGGCCGCCTCGAGCGCGGCGCGGAGCCTCTCGACTGTGCGATCCTTGAGCGCCTCGCCCCTCTCAAAACGCGAGACCGTATCTGTCGAAACCTTCGCAAGCTGCGCCAAATCCCTAATGCCAAGGTCGAGAGCAATCCGCGCCATCCTGCATTGGACCGGGAGCATTTTCGTTGCCGCGCTACGATTTTAATTGACGAGGGATGGGCGTTTGCTTATCATAGCCCCGCTACGAAACCAATGCAAGGTCACACCATGCCGAAACACCCCGTTCCGGCTGCCGGCGGAGCTGTATCCGCAGCCCACCCGTTCCGCCGCGTCGCGCTTGCCACGCTCTTGGCCCCCCTGGCCAGCGCCGCAGCCCTACCTGCGCTCGCCGCAGACGGCGACGCCGAGATCCTGGCGCTCGGCGCCGAGATCGAGCGGCTCAACGCGATCGCGAACGAGATCGCCGCCGCTCGCACGCAGAAGCTCTCTGAGCTTGCCATGTCGCATCCATCCGTCACTCACCTCTCAATCCCCAAGGTCGCAATCCTTGAGGGTATTTGCCGAGGCGTTGTCATCGTCGACGGCATCAAGGCCGCGCCGCTCCT
>JBIOEJ010000175.1:0-9937 GCA_044445965.1 Hyphomicrobiales bacterium | reverse complement strand
TCGCCAGAACTCGATGATGTTCACGGCCTTGTAGGGTGACGCGAAGTTCAGCGGCAACACCACGCCGAACAGGCGCGAAAGGCCGATCGCCATATCCGAATAGCCGGAGAAATCGAAATAGAGCTGCAGCCCGAAGGCGAGTGCAGCCGCCCAGGCGCCGACCAGGCCCGACGAGGCCGCGCCCGTGGAGACATCGAATACCGGCGCCACATAGGCTGCCACGTTGTCGGCGAGGATCACCTTCTTGAACAGGCCCATCAGGAAGATCGTCAGACCGACCGTGATATTCTCGAAGTCGAAGCGGTAGGTCTCGAGTCTGCGGAATTGAGGCATCATCTCGCCGTGATGGAGCACGGGACCGGCGATCAGATGCGGAAAATAAGAGACGAAGAGAGCGTAGTGGATCAGGTTGAACTCCTTCACCTTCCCCCGATAGGTGTCGACCAAGAAGGCGATCTGGGTAAAGGTGAAGAACGAGATGCCGGTGGGCAGAAGTATCCGGCCGATGCCGAGATCGAGACCGGTGACGCGGCTGAGCTCGGCGACGAAGAAATTCGTATATTTGAAGTAGCCGAGCACGGTCAGATTGGCGACGATCGCGGCCCAGAACAGCGCCGTCCGATGGCGGCCGTTCTCCCGCGCGAGCCATCTCCCGCAGGCGAAGTTGAAGGCGATCGAGCCGACCAGAAGCCACACGTAGATGGAGAAGGGGTCGCCGTAGAAGACCAGCGACGCTGCCATCAGCCAAAAGGCCGCAAGCTGGTTGCCGAATCGCCCGAGGACGAAAAAGCCCAGCAGCGCGATGGGCAGAAAGACGAATATGAAGGCGTGGGAATTGAACAGCATCTAGGCGCGCGCCTCGACCCTCTCGACGGTCGCAGGCGCAAATGCTTGGCTCATCAAAGCAAGACATAGACCTTGATAAAGGGACGCCTTCACTTGGATTCTCTCCGGTCCGGAGTTGGAATATTGAACATACGACACAACCCATGCCGACCCTCCCATCTCCCGGCTCCGATGGCAACCGCGAGCCGGAGGGCCGATCGCGCCGCGGCAATCGCCTTGCCGAATTCGCCAAGGCGCCGGAGAGCCGGGGCGCCGAGCGCTCGCGGTGGCCATGATCCATGAGATCAGCCGAGCTTGGCGGATGCCGGTGGAACTATTGGCCAGGCCATATCGGCGGGAGGTGGCGCGAGAGCATCGCTACGTTTCCGCCACGCCGCCCGTCGCAACCTCCCTCCCCTGCGCCGGCGCGGCGCCGGCCAGGAACTGCGCCTTGGCGAGCGAGGCGAACAGGCCGCCCTTGGCGACGAGCTCATCGAACGAGCCTGCCTCCACCACGCGTCCCCGATCGAAGACCAGCACCTTCGTCGCGTTGTGGACGGTGGCGAGGCGATGGGCGATGACGAAGGTGGTGCGCGACAGCATCACCTCGTCGAGCGCCTGTTGCAGCTTTTGCTCGGTCGCGGCGTCGAGCGCGCTCGTCGCCTCGTCGAGGATGAGGATCGGCGGGTCCTTGAGCAGCGCGCGGGCGATCGAGAGGCGCTGGCGCTCCCCGCCCGAGAGCGTGCGGCCGCGCTCGCCGATGATCGTGTCGAGACCGTTCGGCTGGCGAGCGATGAACTCCGCGGCCTGGGCCCGCCTGATCGCTGTTTGCAACTCCTCTTCCGTCGCCTCGGGGCGGCCGGCGAGCAGGTTCTCGCGGATCGAGCGGGCAAACAGCATGGGTTCCTGGAAGACGACACCGACATTGCGCCGAAGCGACAGAAGCGTGACGTCGCGGATATCGCGGCCATCGATGAGGATGCGGCCGGATTGCGGATCGAAGCTGCGGTGCAGCAAGGCAAGCGTCGTCGACTTGCCTGAGCCCGTGGCGCCGACGAGCGCGATGGTTTCGCCGGGCTTCGCCTCGATGGAGAGATCGGCAACCGCCGCGCGCTTGCCGTCATAGGAGAAGCTCACGCGCTCGAAGGCCACGGCGCCACCGGCGCGGCCGATATCCACGGCGTTCGGCGCATCGCGCACCGAAGGCGCGGTGTCCAGCACCTCGAAGAACTCGGAAAGCCGCGGCGCCTCGAGGAAGATGTAGTTGACGAAAGTCACCACCTGCTCGAGCCTGCCGACCAGCATGGTCGCGAGGTTGACGAAGGTGACGATCTCGCCGACCGTCGTGAGCCCCTGCATGAACAGGAAGGTGCCGACGCCGAGAATCGACAGGATCGTCAAGGTGGCGGAGGCGCGTGTGCCGATGGCGGCGACCGCCCACCAGGACAGGATCGGGTTCTGCACGGCCATCAGGCGATCGATGATGGCGCGCAGATCGCGCGCTTCCGCCTCGACCCGGGTGAAGCTCTGGATTACCGCCACATTGCCCAACGCATCGGAAACCCGCTCGGCGAGGTCGCCGCGATAGCGCTCGACCGATTGCTGCATGGATTCGGTGTGGCGCAGGACGAAGGTCGTGAGCACCGCGAAGATCGAGACCAAGAGGATCAGCACCAAGCCGAGCCGCCAGTTGAGCACGAGCGTCAGCGGCAGCATCACGAACAGCGCGATGAAGGCCGCGCAATGCTCGCGGAAGAAGGCGAGCCAGATGCCGCCGAGGCTGAGCGAGCCGTCCGACATCACCTTCAGCGCCCGGCCGGAATGGGTCTGGGTGTGGAACAAGAGCGGCAGCGTCAGCACGTGGCCGAAAAAGTCGGCCATCACCGCGAGCCGGCGGCGATGCGACAACCGGTCGGCGTTGAGCGCCACCAGCACGCCCGCGCCGATGTTGAACAGGCCGAACGCTACCCATAGCAGGAGCGGCGACAGAACCGCGCCCCAGCCGAGAGCCGCCTTGCCGAGAGCCGTTCCGGCGCCTTGCGCGCCCGCGAGCGCGTCGACGATGCGTCCGAACAGGATGGGCTCGGCGAATTGTCCCGCCGCCAACGCCACATTGGCGATCGCAAGGATTGCGGCCAGCCCGCGCTCGGGCCCGAGCAGCGCCAGCGCGCGGCCATATAGGCGCAGAATCTTCATGAAATAGTTATCCCGCCGAGGAGAGCGGGATCAAGGATGTCGGCGCCGCGTAGCCAGTATGGTTCTTTTCCCGGGGAAAGGCGGCGCGATTACTTCACCATCACGCGCGCGCCGAGCGGCACCCGGCCATAGAGATCGATGACGTCGATATTGCGCATCCTGATACAGCCCGAAGACACGGCATGGCCTATGGTCTCGGGTTCGTTGGTGCCGTGGATGCGGTAGAGCGTGTCCTTCTTGTCCTGGAACAAATACAGGGCCCGCGCGCCGAGCGGATTGTCGGGACCGCCTTTCAAGCCGCCCGCATCGACGACCGGCTTCAGATGCGGCCAGCGCTCGATCATGTCGGCCGGCGGCATCCAGCCCGGCCATTCCTTCTTGGCGCCGATCTCGGCGACGCCGGACCATTTGAAGGCGTCCTCGCCGACCGCGACGCCGTAGCGAATGGCCTTGCCATTCCCTTCGACGAGATAGAGGAACTTGTTCGGCGTATCGATGACGACGGTGCCGGTGGGCTCGCCCGTCGGATTGTCGATCTCGTAGGGCAGATATTGCATATCGATCACCGCGGTCGGCACGAGCGCCATCCATTCGGCGTCGTGGGCGCTGACCACTGGCGAGGGCACGCTCTTATAGCATCCGGCGAGGCCGGCCATCAATCCAATGACGGCTATCCGGGAGACGAGTCGCATGAGCTCATGATCCAAAAATGCGTTAGCTGACGTGTAGTCCGCTTTGCACATTTTTGCCAGCATGTTTAGACCGTCCAGATGCGAAATGCCGCAAGGGTCACATTTTCGCCACTCGCGAGTCATGACGACACTCTATCTCACCCACCCCGACTGTCTCGAGCACGAGGCGCCTCCCGGCCATCCCGAGCGGCCCGACCGGCTGCGCGCCATCTGGCGCGGGCTCGAGGATCAGCGCTTTGCCGGTCTCGATCGGCGCGAGGCACGAGCGGCCGATCCAGGGCTCGCCCTCCTCGCCCACGACGAGGGCTATTGCGAAGCTCTGCAAGGGCTCATCCCTGCCGAAGGCCGGATCGCGCATGTCGATGCCGATACCTACCTTTCCGCCCATTCCTGGCCGGCGATCCAGCGCGCCATAGGGGCGGCGACGCAGGCAGTCGATGCGGTGATGAGCGGGCAGGTCAAGAACGCCTTCTGCGCCATTCGCCCGCCCGGCCACCACGCCGAACGCGCCCGTGCCATGGGCTTTTGCCTCTTCAACAACGCCGCCATCGCCGCCCGCCATGCGCAACGCGCCCATGGCGCCGAGCGGATCGCGATCGTCGATTGGGATGTGCATCACGGCAACGGCACGCAGGATATCTTCTGGAGCGACCCTTCGGTGCTCTACGCCTCGAGCCATCAATGGCCGCTGTATCCCGGCACGGGCGCTGCTTCCGAGACGGGCGAGCAGGGCAATATCGTCAACCTGCCCTTGCCGAGCGGGACCGGCTCGCAAGGCTTCCGCAACGGTTTCGAGGGTGTGATCCTGCCCCGCGTCGCTGGCTTCATGCCGGACTTGATCGTGATCTCGGCGGGCTTCGACGCGCATCGGCGCGATCCGCTGGCGAGCCTCGAACTCGGCGAGGACGATTTCGCCTGGGCGACGCGCAAATTGATGGCGATCGCGGACCGGCATTGCGACTCGCGGATCGTCTCGGTGCTCGAAGGCGGGTATGACCTCATCGGGCTCGCGGGCTCGGTTTCTGCCCATGTCGAGGCGCTGATGGAGGCGTGAGGAGGCGAATGGCGAATAGCTAATAGAAGGGTAGGTCGGGAGTAGAAAGGGGGAAGGCCTGTGGCGGCTTTCCATTCGCTACTCGCTACCCGCTATTCGCCCGATCAATCGACGCAGCGTCGAAAGCGTCGAAGCATCCGCCCTGCCGTCGACGCGTTCGGGCCGGAAATGCCGCTGGAAGGCCGCGACGACCGGCGCAGTCTCGGTGCCGAAGCAGCCCGTCGGCTCGATCTCATAGCCATATTCGGCGAAAAGGCGCTGCGCCTCGAGCACGGCCGGGCCCTCATCGCCCGGCCCGAGGACACGCCCATCGGCGAGCGGCGCAGGCTCGACCCAGTGGCCGATGCCCGCGCCGTGCAGCCGTCCCCAAGGGAAGCGCTCGCCAGGATCCTGCTTGCGGCGCGGCGCGATGTCGGAATGGCCGAGGATGCGCGCAGGCGGGATCGGCCAGCGCGAAAGGATATCGCGGCAAAGCGCGATGACCGCCTGGATTTCCGCCTCCGCGAAAGGCGGGTTGCCGCCCTCATGTCCGGGATGATCGATCTCGATGCCGATCGAATGCGAGTTCAGGTCGCGCTCGCCGCGCCACGAGGACTGGCCCGCATGCCAGGCACGACGGTTTTCGGCGACGAGCTCGAAAATCGTGCCCGCGCCATCGACGAGGTAATGGCTCGAGACTTGGGAGCGGGGATCCGAGAGCCTCGCGATCGCGCCTTGAGCGTCCGGCATCCCCGTATAGTGCAGAACCAGCATGTCGATGCCGGTTCTGCGCTCCCCATGGTTCGGCGACGCGATACGCGCACGCCGTAGCGGCAGGTTCACGATGCCAAGGCGCCGCTCACCGGAGCAAGGCTAAGCCCGGCTCCGGGACATTGGACTCGAGGTCCGTCCATCAACGGCAATAGACCGTGCCGTAGGCATCCTGATAGGTGCCATAGGGGCAAGGCGCCGTCGCCGCGCCGACCACCGCGCCGGTCGCACCGCCCGCGAGCGCCCCGATGGCCGCGCCGCGTCCGCCGCCCGCCGCTCCGCCGATCAGCGCACCCGCGCCGGCCCCGAGCAAACCACCGCCCACCGCCCGTTCGCCGGGTGAGTTGCAGGCGCCGACGCCGAGCGTCAGCACCAGCACCGCAGCCGTCATGACCTTCTTCATCTCAAACTCCCTTCGCGATCCGAATCGTGAGCCGCTATCGGCGCGTGATGGTAGCCGCTAACGCCATTTTGGGCCAGTGCTGCGCGACATCACCCTTAACGCATCTGGATAGGATCGGGGTTCCGCGGTCGAGCCCGGAAATCGCCTTATTTCAACCATAGCCCGGTCTTGGCAGCCAAATCTTGGCAGCCAAGTCGTGGCAGCCAAGTCTTGGCGGCGAGGTCTTGGCAGCCAGCCGCCAAGGTGGGGTGGGCAGGCCGCCTTTGCGAGGGTGAGAATGGAGGGTGGTCCCCGATGCGCGTGTCGAGTGCTGCGTGCCTTGTCATGTCCGCGATGCTGCTCTCAGGCTGCGTCGATCTCGGCGAGGCGCTGTCTCCGGGCGTAAAGGCCGCCACGCCCGAGATCGCCGCCACCGAGCCGACGGCCACACCCGTCAAGGAAATGGCCGAGGGCGCCGACGCCAAGACCCGCGCCATCGAGCTGCGCCCGGCGATCGAGCGGCGTGCCCGCGAGAACGCCATCCCGGTCGCGCTCGCCAATGCGGTCATCCGCATCGAAAGCAACTACAACGCCGGCATCGTGCATGGCGGCAATTACGGGCTGATGCAGATCAAGCTCGCCACCGCCCGCTCGCTGGGCTTCGGCGGCTCACCCGCATCCCTCCTCGATCCCGACACCAATCTGCGTTTCGGCTTGAAGTATCTCGGCGGCGCCTATCAACAGGCCCAAGGCGATGTCTGCCGCACGATCATGAAGTATCAAAGCGGTCATCTGGCCATCCGGATGAGCGCCGCGAACCGTTTATACTGCCAGAGAGTGAAAAGCCTGATGGCCTCATGACGATAGACGACCCGCGGCGCCCCTGAACCCGCGCGCCGCTCACAGAACCGTGATCATCGGGTGCTGTGGATTCCAAGTAACGCTTCGCCCTTTTTCGGCGGCGCCGGCCGTTTTTCGCGCAACCCCAGTTGACGCGACGCGTGACTTCGTGTCCCGTATCGGTCGCAGTCGGGAAGTATTCGGCGCAGCTTTGCTGCGCCGAACGGATTCGGTTATCGATCCGCCGGTCCACGACGACGATTGCTTCCTTTCGGCGCGGCGCCGCGAGGAAATTTGAAGGGCTTTGGGTCGACAGGGATACGACTACATGGCTTCCGGTACTGTCAAGTGGTTCGACGAGACCAAGGGCTACGGCTTCATTCGTCCTTCCGACGGCGGCAAGGACGTGTTCGTCCACATCACGGCTGTCCGCACTGCGGGACTTCAGACGTTGGCCGAAGGACAAAAGGTCAACTTCGACCTCGTCTCGGAGCGCGGTAAGACCGCGGCGGGCAACCTCTCGCTCGCCTGATTCACGCCTCCCGCAGCCTCGGGCCCGAAGCCCGGTTGCGGGTTGTTACGGTCGCCTCCGTGGCGACCATCGGATACCAGCCGGAGCGCTGCGCCAACGCGCCCTCGGATAGCGGGCATGTTCGTCAACTGCGCCAGCTTCATCGCAGGCAGGCGCACTGAAGCGACGAAGCGTCATTCGTGGCGCATGGCTTTCAGCATATGGCCTCCGCAGCCCAAATAATTTCGCATGGCATTACTGGCCGCCATCGAGGATAGTTTCGAGATGGCCAAGAATGAACTGGGCCTCGACCATAACGAGACCCGCGCCGCTTCCGGCGTGGCTGGCATCGTCGCGTCTTCGCCATGATGGCCGCGATCCGGCGCCGTGCGAACAAAACGCCGCCCCCGAAAACGAACCGCCGAACCCCGCCGCCGCTCGCAGCAGACCTGGATGCGTGCGCAACCTCAATCGCCCGCTTCAGCCGATCTGACATGCCGAATCACCTCGGGCCTTCGCCTTCTCCTCGTCGATGAGCACCTTGGCCAGCAGCTTGCCGGCCGGGCTGCGCGGCAGCTCCGAGCGGATCTCGAGCGCGGCCGGCATTTCGTGCCGCCCCAGCCGATCGGCGAGGAAGGCGCGCAGCTCCTCGAGCGTCAGCGCCGGCGCGCCGGCCTTCAAGGTGATGAACGCCTTGGCAGCCTGGCCGCGATAGGCATCGGGCACGCCGATCACGATGACCTCGTTCACGTCCGGATGCTCGTAGATGGCGTTCTCGATCGCCACCGGATAGACGTTGAAGCCCGACGAGATGATCATGTTCTTCTTGCGGTCGACGATGGTGAACTGACCCTTTTCGTCCATCCTGCCGATGTCGCCGGTGAGGAAATAGCCGTCGGCGAAAGCCTCGGCCGTGGCTTCCGGCTTGTTCCAATAACCCTTGAAGACGTTTTGCCCGCGGATCGCTATCTCGCCGACCTCGTTGGGGCCGAGCACGAGGCGCGGATCGTCGAGCGCGACGATGCGCAAGTCGATGCCGGGATAGGGGACGCCGATCAGGCCGGGACTCGATTTCTCGCTCATCACCATGCGGGTACCGGCGGGCGAGGTCTCGGTCATGCCCCAGCCGCCGGCCATGCGCCGACCCAACAAGCGTTCGAGCCGTTTCTCGACCTCGAAGGGCATGGGCGCCCCGCCCGAGCCGAATTGCTTCAGCGATGACAAGTCCCGTTTCTCGATGCCGGGCAGGTTGGCGATGGCGATCCACATGGTCGGAACGCCAGGCATCACGGTTGCGCGCTTGGTCTCGATATCGGCCACAACGGCCTCGACATCGAAGCGCGGATGCAACAAGAGCTCGTTGCCGTCGCGCAGGCCGCGCAGCAGCACGGTCGACAGCGCATAGATGTGGAAGAGCGGCAGCACGCAGATGATACGCTCCTCCCCCGGCGTCGAATTGCTGGGGTCGTTCCAGGAGCGGTACATGCTGACCGTGGCCGTGAGATTGGCATGGGTCAGCATGGCGCCCTTCGGCACTCCGGTGGTGCCGCCCGTGTATTGGAGGACCGCGACGTCGTCGGGCGAGACCTTAGGGAAGTCGCCACGCGCCGGCACCCGGAACAAATCGAGCAGCGGTGAAACGCCCTTTCCCCACGGCACCGCGATCCCGGGAGACGGCCCCCAATGGGCGTCGTCGCCGACGAGGACGTGTTCGACCAGACCCTGTTCCTTGAGCGACAACGCATTCGGCAGAAGGCTCGGGAAATTGGTGGTGATCAGCGCCTTGGCGCCGGCATCGGCTAGCTTGTAGGCGAGCTCGCGCGGCGCATCGAGCGGGCTCAAATGCGCCACGCGCGCGCCGAGCCGCAGCAGCGCGAAGAAAGCGATCGGATGATAGGGCGTGTTCGGCAGATAGAGCGCCACGGTATCGCCCTTGCCGATACCGATCTCGCCGAGGCCGGTCGCGAGCTCGGCCACCCGCGCGTGCAGCGCCGCATAGTCGAGGCGCGTGCTGCGGTACGAGATGGCCGGGCGCCGAGGCCCTTCGGCCAGCGCCGCATCCAGCAGCTCGGGCACGCTGCCGGTCTCGGTCGCGGCGTCCCAACGCGCCGCATCAGGGAAGGCCTCGACCCAGGGACGGGGCGCGGGCGCGCTCACCGGCAAGCCCCGTTCTCGACCGAACGAGGGGCGCGACGCCGAGGCGAACGCCAATTCCCTGCCGATGCCGGCCGCTTCGCGTTCATCGACTCCTCCCCGTCGTGCCGGTCCAGTTGAGGTTCGGACCTGACGCGCAAGGTTACTTGACGGCATAACGAGGCGCTAGAGCCCTCGGCGAGCGCTCGCATGTCGGCCGTCGCGCAAAGGCGGCGATCCGAGGCGCCGACGACCGGCAGGCCTAGTGTCGTGAATTTGAAGTTCCTATGACATGGATGGCATGCGCGCGGTAGGAACTTCAAATTCGAAAACCACACTAGAAACAATAGCTTGCTAGTGCAGCTTTTGAACCCGAAATTCGCCCCGCGCGTTGCTCCAATGTGATGCGAATTTCGGATTCGCTGCACTAGGGCCTGTGGACATTCGTGTCATGTGAGGAGGGCTGGGGGATTCCCAAGCCGATAAGACTCTGATTCAAGGCTGAAAAAGGAGTTCAGCTTTGATTCGCACGGTTCTAACGCAAGAGCAATGGG
>JBIOEJ010000174.1:0-9940 GCA_044445965.1 Hyphomicrobiales bacterium | reverse complement strand
CTCCGGCTATTCGGATATGGCGATCGGCCTTTCGCGCCTGTTCGGCGTGGTGTTGCCGCTGAACTTCGCGTCACCCTACAAGGCCGTGAACATCATCGAGTTCTGGCGACGCTGGCACATGACGCTTTCGCGCTTCTTGCGCGACTATCTCTACATCGCTCTTGGGGGCAACAGGCGCGGCCCTGCACGCAGGCATCTGAACATCCTGACGACGATGCTGCTCGGCGGTCTCTGGCACGGGGCCGGATGGACTTTCCTGGCATGGGGAGGCCTGCATGGTTTGATGCTGGCGGGCAACCATGCCTGGCATGCCCTGCGACGACGGTTGGGGCAGGATCCGGGCGCGCCGCTGCCTCTTGGCCTGCATGGAGCATCGGTGGTCGCCACCTTCCTGGCCGTAACCATCGCCTGGGTATTCTTCAGGGCCCCCGACCTCGAAACGGCGCTCGGGATCGTCGCGGCCATGCTCGGCGTGCAAGGTCTCGGCGCCGGTGGCGTCGTATCACCCGCCGCGATGGCATGGATCGGTGCGCTGATGCTGATTGCCTGGTTCGCGCCCAACACCCAGGAAATCATGCGCGACTATCGGCCGGCGCTCGACCTGCCGAGAATGCCTGTCTCTCGCCTGACATGGAGGCCGACCGGCGCTCTGGCGGCGCTCATGGCCGTCGCCGGCCTCATCACCTTGATCAATCTGCAGCGCCACTCGATTTTCCTTTATTTCAGGTTCTGAGCGCGTGTCGGACTGCTACCGACGCTATGTGTTCGTATTGGGCGCCATCCTGGCCGGCGCGCTGCTTCCGATCCTGGTTCTGAACTTGATGCTGGGGAGACAAGCTTTCGAGCCGCGCAATGTGCTGTTGGCCAGCGACTGGCAGCAACGCACCCATGGCATCACTTCAGCCTCGCCGGATGGCATCAGCAATCGAGCCTTCAAGGCCCTTCGGGTCGACGACCGCCTGCCGGAAATCAACGCCCTCGTCTTTGGCTCCTCGACGGCAATGGGGATCACCGCAGACATGTTTCCGGCGGAGGTGCACATCTACAATTTCGCGCAAAACATGAACTTTCTGCCCTCGGTGGTCTCCGAGGTCGATTACATGCTCGACCATCAGCCGCACCTCGATTGGATGTTCGTGCCGCTCGACTGGTCGATCGGTTCGCTGTTCCAGCGGGATCAGCCTCCGGTCACCGATCTTTCGGCGGAGCGTCAACGCAAGGAGCTGCTCGAGGCATCCGATCCCCCCTATGATGCCGACATGCTGCAGGACGCGCTCGCCTATCCGCGCGTCGTCAATCTCATGCAGATCCTTGGACGCGTCGCGGCGTCGAGTGCGCCCCTTTCCATGTTCCGCTCGGAATTCTTGCAGAACGGTGGCGACGAATATGTCTGCGCCGATGGGCTGGCGAAGGATTTCGAGCTGTACCATCGCGGCCGCTGCGAGGGCTTCGCCTTCGACGGAAGCAAACGGTTCAGGGACATGGAGCGGATCGTGGCGGCTCGGCCGCGGATCGCGGAGGCACTCGCTGCGGGCTCGCTCTACAGGGCCCGGTTGCTGGCCTCGCATGGCAGACCCACGCAAGAGTTGCTCGATCGCTTGGCTCGAGCCTCGGCGCGACTGCGGCGGCGAGGAGGTCACATGGTGTTCTTCTTGCCGCCGTTGCTGCCAGGACTGGAAGCCGCCTTCCTGCGTGACTCGGAACTTGGACCACTATTGACAGGAACCAAGGACGCGCTCGACATGTGGGAGAAGAAGAACGACCTCGAGGCGTTTGATGCCGGCCAATCCGAACGGTTCAATTGCCGTCCGGAGGATTTCGTCGACCAGCACCACGCCACCCCTGATTGCTATCGGAAGATATTCGCCGCCTATTTCGCCGACCGCCCGGGAATCGCGTCACGGCGATGAGATGAGCCGAACGGCCCACCTACAGCCCGATGAGTTTAGACGGCATCGGTCAAGCTGTCGAAGCTTTTGCTTTCGCAGGATCTTTTCGGAAGACCGGTCTCCACCCCCGCCTTTGCGAGGGCATGCTTTTCCGGATCATGCTCTAGCTCCCGAGCGTCACCGTGAATTTGGCAAAGCCGTTGCCGCCATCGCCGGCGAAGGCGACGCCCGGCACGGAACCCGCGACCTCCTTCCCGGTCGGGCTCGTGAGGAGGACGACGGTCTTGGCGCCCGCGACCGCGAGCAGCTTCCAGTTGCCGTCGGGCTTCGGCGAGACGGTGCCCGATGTCGCGAGATAGCGCGCGATGATGTCGCGCGAATAATCCGGCGCGTCGAGGATGATCGCCCTGGAGTCGAGGCCCGCGAAATAGCCGCCGCCGCCCGCGCGGTAGTTGTTGGTGACGACCGCGAATTGATCCTCCGGGGCCACCGGCTTGCCCTTATAGGCAAGATCGACGATGCGCCTTGCGCTCGCATTCTCCAATTTGCCGTCGATGTCGAATTTCGAGGGCTGGGAGAGGTCGATGGCGTAGGTCACGCCGTGGATCATGTCGAAATTGTAGGGCGGGAAGTCGAGCCTCACCAGCAGCTGCTCCTGCTCGCCCGGCTTGATCTGGTTGAAGATGCCGGCCGAGCGCTCGAGCCAGTCGCGTAGCTGCCCGCCGCTGATCTTCACCACCTTCAAAGTGTTCGGGAAGACATAGATGTCGGCCGCGTTCTTCAGCGCGACGTCGCCCGCCGGCACATCCGTATAGGCGGAAGGGCCGCCGCGTCCCCCCGCCTTGAAGGGTGCGACGGCCGAGAGCAGCGGCAGCCCGGCATGCGGCGTGCCGGCGAGGAGCGGCTTTGCGTACCAGATCTGCGCGTCGGAGATGAGCTGCGTCAGGGCGCTGTCGGCGATCAGCGAGAAATAGGATTCGAGCCGTAGCGCGGTCTTGCCGACGGGCTTCCTGACATAGCGCAGCGTCGCCTCATGGTCCTTCGCCAGCGTCGTGGCGAAGATCGGAGTCGGATCGACCAGCGACCGGATCTTCGAGCCGTCGCGCTTGTAGATCGGCAGGGCGGCGACGGCCGAGGAGACGACATGGAAGCGCCCGCCATCCTTCCGCAGCACGAGGTCGATCTGGCCGAGATGGCTGCCCCAGAAGCCGGCCATCACCGCCGGCATTCCGTTGAGCGTGCCCTTGTCGAAATCGACGCCTTCCCCCGCCACATAGCCGGCGCCCGGGAAGACGCGATGCGCGTGGCCGGTGAACATGACGTCGATGCCTGAAAGGCGCGACAGGTGGAACGCCGCATTCTCGTCCTTGTCGCCGTGGGGCGCCGTCGAGATGCCCGTATGGGCGAGCGCGACGACGAGATCGACGCCTTGCTCACGGATTTCCGGAAGATAAGCCTTGGCGGTCTCCACGATATCGCGCGTATCCACCTTGCCGCGCAGATTGGCGTCGTCCCATTGCATGATCTGGGGCGGCACGACGCCGATGACGCCGAGCTTGAGCTCGTGCATTTGCCCGGCCTCGTCCGTCACCTCGCGCTCGAGGATGAGATAGGGCTTGAGAAAGGTCTTGTCGGCGCGCGGATTGGCGCCGAGCGCGCCCTTCGCGAGGTTGGCGCAGCAGATCGGGAAATTGGCGGTCGCGATCGACTTGTCGAGAAAGTCGAGCCCATAGTTGAATTCGTGATTGCCGAGGGTGCCGCCGTCATAGCGCAGGAGGTTCATCGCGGTCATCACGGGGTGGACCTCGCCGGCCTTCAGGCCGCGCTCTACGGCCACGAGCTCGCCCATCGGGCTCCCCTGCAGGAAATCTCCATTGTCGAAAAGCAGCGAATTCCTGGCGTCGGCCCGCGCCTTCTCGATCAAGGTCGCGATCTTGGAGAGGCCGACCGTGTCGTCCTGCGCGTCGCGATAATAATCATAGGGCAGGAGGTTGACATGGATGTCGGTCGTTTCGAGCAGTCGCAGCTTGACCGTGCCAGCCTCTCCCTCAGCGAGCGCTTCCGAAAACGGGGCAAGCGCGGCGGTTCCGGCGATGGTGCCCATGGTGGTGATCAGGTCGCGGCGATTGAGGGTCCGATGCGGGAAATGCGCGGCCATGGAAGCCTCCTGTTCGGTCCGGTTGCGGCATCATAGCAGCCGCCCGCCGCCCCGGGAAAGGGAGAAGGCCCGGCCATCATTGTCTGGTGTGATCGGCGACGATCCGATGTCGGTTCGCGCCGACCTCGATGGAGCTGCCTGAAGCAGCCGCCGCTTGATGGCGTGGGGCTCGCCCATCTTCGAGGCGAAGCCGCTGTGATCTGCGGCCCGCCGGGAATTCGCGGCTCGACGCAGCTTCGAGCCTACCGCCCGCTACTGCCCCCTGCGCCGAGCTCGCGCTCGATGGGGCGCGACCCCCGCAAGGCCGGCCCGCCGCCGCCCGAGCGCGCCAGCATGCGCGCCGAGACTTCCTCCGGCAGCGCCACCGGCGTCGCGAAGGTGACGCCGGCGCAGGGCACCTTGCCGCGCTCGGCGTCGGCTAGACTGACGAGCCCGACGAGCACGCTCTGGAAATAGTTCTCGACCACGATGGGTCCGCCGGAATCGCCGAGGCAGGCGCTGCGGCCTCGACCTTCCGGCGTGCCGTCGGCGGTGAGCGCGAGGCTCGGCACGCCGATATTGGCGATGCCGGCGACGCGCAGGCGCGCGAAGCGCAGCTTGCCGGCCGAAGCGCGGTCGCCGTAGCGGCTGAGGCCGAAGCCCGAGACGGTGACCTCGCTCGAGGGCGAGAGCACGGCGAGATCGCTCGAGATGGCGAGCGGCTTGATGTCGCCGCCGAGCGGCTCGGAAAGCTCGAGAATGGCGATGTCGAGGCCGGTCTGCTTGTCGGGCCGCCCCTGGATCTTGAAGGCCGGATTGCGGGCAGCCGAGGCGACGCCGATCACCGTCGGCACGAAGTTGCGGTCGAAGGAGATGACGCGGTATTTCGTCTTCTGGGTCACGCAATGGGCGGCGGTGAGCACGAGATCGCGCGCGATCACCGCGCCGGAGCAGAGCTCGCCCTTTTGGCTCTGCACGATCACCGTGTAGCGCCGCGCATTCGAGGAGCTCGATGCCTCCTCGCCGCCCACGATGGCGCGCGCCGGCGCGGCCTGGAAGACGAGAGCGAACGCCATGGCCAGGGCGCCGAGCGTAACGGGACGAATGTTTGTCATCCGCTAATCTTAAACGATCCTAGCGTTCCGTCCAATGTGCCGTCGCGCCCCATCTTGTCAGCGTTGCGTCGATGAAGGCGCGTTGCGGGGCGACGAGCACGCCTTGCGTCAGCTTGCCACAATGGGTGTTACCATATCCTTCCGCGAAGGCGATGACGGCGACGAGGCTCCCCGTCGTGCCGAGCATGGCGCCGCCGGAATCGCCTTTGCAGGCCCCGGCACCGGCGCCCGCCGCTGGTGCGGCCCAGAGCAGGATCGTGCCGCGCCCATAGGGCTCGACGACCGACAAGCTCGCCATGCGCGGCTTGCCCGAGGAGGTCGGCTCGCCCTCCCGGGCGAGGCCGTCGCCGGCGACGGCGACCGGTTCTCCGGCGAGCGGGGCTTGCCCGGCGGCGAGGGAGGCGGGCGCAAACGGCGCCGGCAGCGCTTCCGGCAGCCGAATGAGGGCGAGATCGATCGAGCGCCGTCGCGTGCCGGCGGCGTTCGGCACATAGCCGGGATGCACCGCGCTCGCCGACGGCGCGATCAGATGCGGTGCGCCAGCTTGTGCCTCGGGCAAGGGTGCATAGACGCGGATCTGCTTCCCGCTCGGCACGCAATGGCCGGCCGTCAGCACGATCTGCGCCGCCACCATCACTCCCGAGCAGGCAGCGCCGCCTTCGGCCAGCACCATGACCAGGGATTGACCGATGGCGCGCTCAGCGGGCGAGCCTCCGACGATGGCCGCGGCGGGCTTTGCGGCGATCATGAGCGCGGCAAGCATCAAAGCCGCGCCGAGCCTTCGCCGCGCGCGGCTTGCACTGTTAGGCATCGGCATCGGTGAACCCTTTGATTGCGCGCGTCAGACATATTCCAAGGCCCGGCTTCGGCCAAGCCGCCCGGGAATGCGTTCAGCACATGTTCAGTGGCCGGGCGCCAGGACCAGAAGGCATGCAGATCGTACCCATTCTCGTTTTGACGACGCTCAGCGTGGTCAAGCCGGCCGCCGAGCCGGCGATGCCGAAGGTCGAGGCTTGCCTCAACACGCGCGAGATGCGCGAGGCGATCGCGGAGCACCGGGCGGTGCAACCCCTCATTGCACTTCGCGCTGCCGGTGCCGGCGAGAAGATCCGCGCCCAGTTGTGCAAGACCGAATCAGGCCTCATCTATCTCATCACCGCGCTCGGGCGCGACGGGCATGTGTCGCGCATTTTCGTGGACGCATTGTCCGGCCTTCGCGTCGGAGCGCGCTGACAGGCGGGTCGCAAAGGTCTATGAGAGGGGCGCCGCAAGGCCGCGGCTGATCAAGGAGAGGCTGAAGGTGAGGTTGCTCGTCGTCGAGGATGACCGCGATCTCAATCGCCAGATCGTCTCGGCGCTGGAGATGGCGGGCTATGCCGTCGACCGCGCGCTCGACGGCGAGGAAGGTCAGTTCCTCGGCGAGACGGAACCTTATGATGCCGTGGTTCTCGATCTCGGCCTGCCCAAGATGGATGGCGCCGCCATCATCACCTCCTGGCGGGCGGCGGGCAAGACCATGCCGATCCTGGTCCTGACCGCGCGCGACCGCTGGAGCGACAAGGTGAACGCCCTCGACGCCGGCGGCGACGATTACATGACCAAGCCCTTCCATCTCGAGGAGCTGTTGGCGCGCATTCGCGCGCTCTTGCGCCGCGCCACCGGCCATGCCACGAGCGAGCTCGTCTGCGGCCCCGTCAGGCTCGATACGCGCTCCGGGCGCGTGGTCGTCGATGGTACGGCGGTGAGGCTGACCTCGCATGAATACCGCCTCCTCTCCTATCTCATGCACCATGAAGGCCGCATCGTCTCGCGCGCCGAGCTGATCGAGCATCTCTACGATCAGGATTTCGACCGTGATTCCAATACGGTCGAGGTGTTCGTCGGCCGCATCAGGCGCAAGCTCGGCTGCGAATTGATCCAGACCGTGCGCGGCCTCGGCTATATGGCCGCTCCCCCGGCCGAGAAGGTCGGGTGAGGCACGCCGTCCGGCGGCGATGACCGCGCAGCGCCAGCCCCGACGCTCCTGGCCGCTCGCCGCGCGGCTCCTGGCCTCCGCGGCTGTCCTGTGCGCCGCCATCCTCTTGGTGGCGGGCCTGGTGCTGACCGCCGTCTATCGCCCCACCGTCGAGCGCTCCTTCGACGAGCGGCTCTATGTCTATCTCAAGGAGATCGTCGCTGCGGTGAGCCAGGACCCCCAGGGCAAGCTGTCGGAGGCCGGCAATTTCGGCGAGCCGCGCTTCGATCTGCCGCTCTCGGGCTGGTACTGGCAGGTGGACAAGATCGATGCGCCGGGCCCGTCCGTCGGCGGCTCGAATTCGCTGGTCGGCGCGAGGCTCCAGCTTCTGCCCGAATCCGCCGCCGAGGATCTGGGGGGCGCGCGCCGCGAAGGCTATGTCGACGGGCCGGACGAGCGGCGGCTGCGCATCGTGCAGCGCACGGTCGATTTCAGCGACGATGGACGCTTCCGCATCGCCATCGCGGCCCGCGCCGAGGAGATCGACGCCGATGTGCGCCGCTTCGACCTGACGCTCGTTGCGGCCTTCACCCTCCTCTTCGTGGCGCTGATGGCGACGACGCTCGCCCAGGTCCGCTTCGGCTTGCGCCCGCTGGCGCTGCTGTCGCGGGAGGTGCAGGCCATCAGGCACGGAGATGCCGATGCGTTGCAGGGCGATTTCCCGCGCGACATCGCCCCGCTCGCCCAGGAGATCAATCTCCTGCTCACCGCCAACCGCACCATCCTGGAACGCGCCCGCACCCAGGTCGGCAACCTGGCGCATGCGCTGAAAACCCCGCTCACGGTGATCATGAACGAGCTCCGCGGCTTGCCGGATGCTCCGGCCGAGAAGCTCGGCGAGCAGGCCGTGATCATGCGCGATCAGATCTCCTGGCATCTCGAACGGGCCAGGACCGCCGCTCTCACCGGCTCGCCTGCGGGGGCGACGCCGGTCGGGCCCGTGATCGCCGAGATCGCGCGCGTCTTCGAGAAGATCCACCCGGCGCGGCGGCTCGCCATCGTCGCCGATGGCGGGCAGGATCTGCGCTTCCGCGGCGAGCGGCAGGACTTGCAGGAGATGGTCGGCAACCTCCTCGACAATGCCGGCAAATGGAGCTGCGGCGACGTCAACATCGGGGCGCGGCGCCTCACCGAGACGACCGCCGGCGCGCCGCCGCGCCTCGCCGTCACCGTCGACGATGACGGGCCGGGCCTTCCGGAGGCGGCGCGCGCCGAGGTGATGGGGCGCGGCAAGCGGCTCGACGAGACCAAGCCCGGCTCCGGGCTCGGCCTGTCGATCGTCACCGACATCGCCAGCCAATATGGCGGCAACCTCACGCTCGGCGCCTCGCCGCTCGGCGGGCTGCGCGCCGAGATCGTGCTGCCGGCCGTCTGAGGGTGTTCGCGGATCTTCTCGTGGCGCGATGCCGCCGGTCAGGCGGCTTGATCGGCGTCAATTCCTTGGCCGGCCGGACCGAATAGCTGATTGACCCGGATGTTCGCCCGAAGCGGCGTCCGTGCGGCCCCGAATTCCGCCAGGCTCATTGGACAGCCATGGATAATGTCGCGTTGCCGGGTACGGTCGTATCGGTCCGAGGCGCCGTCGTGGAGGTGAGCTTCGACGGCGGCGTGCTGCCGCCGATCGACACCGCCTTGGTCGTGGAGTGGGACCGGTCCGAACCGCTGGTCCTCGAAGTGCACAGCCATGTCGATCCCACGACCGTCCGCGGCATCGCGTTGCAGGCGACCGCGGGCCTTGCCCGCGGCACGAAGGTGCGCGCCACGGGGGCGCCCATCTCGGTCCCGGTCGGCGACGCGATTCTTGGACGCCTGCTCGACGTGGTCGGGGCGGTACGCGACCGCGGCCCCGCTTTGCCGTCCGATACCCTGCGACGCGGCATCCACAATCCGCCGCCCGCGCTCGAGGACGAGACCTCGGCCACCGCGGTGTTCGAGACCGGCATCAAGGTGATCGACCTGCTCGCGCCGCTCGCCCAGGGCGGCAAGGCCGCCATGTTCGGCGGTGCCGGCGTCGGCAAGACCGTGCTGGTGATGGAGCTGATCCACGCCATGGTCGAGAAATACAAAGGTATCTCGGTCTTCGCAGGCGTCGGAGAGCGCTCACGCGAGGGCCACGAGCTGTTGACCGACATGCAGGGGTCAGGGGTTCTCGCTCGCACGGTGCTCGTCTACGGGCAGATGAACGAGCCGCCTGGCGCACGCTGGCGGGTGCCCCTTACCGCGCTGACGATCGCCGAATATTTTCGCGACCAGAAGCATCAGAATGTGCTCCTTCTAATGGACAACGTCTTTCGCTTCGTTCAGGCGGGGAGCGAATTGTCGAGCTTGCTGGGACGCTTGCCCTCGCGTGTCGGCTATCAGCCGACCCTCGCGAGCGAGGTGGCTTCGCTGCAAGAACGTATTGCTTCGGTTGCCGGCGCCGCCGTCACTGCGATCCAGGCCGTCTACGTTCCGGCAGACGACTTCACCGATCCGGCCGTAACGGCCATTTCGAGCCACATGGACAGCATCATCATGTTGTCGCGCATCCTCGCGGCCCAAGCCTTTTATCCGGCCATCGATCCGCTCGCCTCGTCGTCGGTGCTGCTTGATCCTCTGGTGGTCGGCGAAAGGCACTATCGTCTCGCCGAGCGGGCTCGCGAGACGCTCGCCCGCTTCAAGGACCTACAAGACATCATCGCGCTCCTCGGGGTCGAAGAGCTCGGAGCGAGCGACAGGCTGATCGTCAAGCGAGCCCGCCGGCTCCAGCGTTTCCTCAGTCAACCATTCGTGGTGACGGAAGCCT
>JBIOEJ010000173.1:0-9962 GCA_044445965.1 Hyphomicrobiales bacterium | reverse complement strand
TTCGTCGTCGATCTCGCCAATATCGACATATTGGCTGCGATCGCCTCCTGCTTGCCGGACCAAAACGACCAGCGTCCCGGCCACGGGCTGTATGTCAACACGCCCTGAGGGACTAAGGCCGATGTATTTCGATTGGCGCCTATGGCGGATGACGCGCGGGCTGCGAGGCGGCATGGCGGCGGGGATGCTGCTCGGCGTGCTGGCCCTGGCGATCGGCATCGGGCGCTTCGCCTTTCTCGGCCAGGCGCTGGCCCGCGTTTTCGCCGGCATGCCCCTCGCGCAGGCAGCGGCCCCGCTCGCGGCGGCCGCCGCTTGCGTGCTGGTCCGGGCGGTGCTGGATCGGGGGCGGGCCTCGCTTGCCCATCGCACCGCGGCGCAGGTGCAGGAGCGCCTGCGGGCCTTGCTGTTCGACAAGATCCTGGCGCTCGGCCCCGCCTGGTTCGGTGCCGAGCGCTCGGGCGGGGTCATGCTCACCATGGTTGATGGGGTCGAGCAGCTCCAGACCTTCTTCGGCCAATATCTGCCGCAGCTCGCCGTCGCCGCCGTCGCGCCGCTCGCCATCTTCGGTTTCATCGCCTGGTGGGACGTGCCTGTGGCCTCGGTGCTGCTCGCCGCCGCCCTCTTGACGCTGGTGCTGCCGGCGGCGATCCACCGCTTCGACCGCGATGCCACGCTGGCCCGTTCGCGCGCCTTGAAGGCCTTCGGCGCGGAATTCCTCGACGCCGTGCAGGGCCTGCCGACCCTTGCGGCCTTCGGCCAGAGCCGGACCTATGCCGGCTCGATCGCCAAGCGGGCGCGAGCTCTGTCGGGCGAGACCTTCTGGGTGCTGGCGCTTGGCCTCCTGACGCGCGGCGTCACCGATCTCGGCATGGCGCTCGGGGCCGCGCTCGCCTTGATCCTGGGCGCGCATCGGGTGCTGGCGGGCGAGATGAGCCTCGAGGCGCTGCTGGTGGTCCTGATGGCGGGCACCGAGATCTTCCGCCCGTTGCGCGACTTGCGCTCGCTGTTGCACCAAGGTCTGGTCGGCCAATCGGCTGCCGTCGGCATCCATGCCTTGCTCGACGCGGAACCCGGGGTGCGGCCGGGCCGTGCCGCAATCCCCGGGAGCGCCACGCCGAGCATCGCCTTCGACGATGTCGACTTCGCCTATCCGGGTGGCCGTCAGCCGGCCCACAGGCATCTCAGCTTTCATGTCGCCCCGGGCGAGCGCGTCGGCGTGGTCGGTCCGAGCGGCGCGGGCAAGTCCTCGATCGTGCGGCTGCTGCTGCGCCAGCACGATCCCCAGGCCGGCATGGTGCGCGTGTTCGGCGAGGACGTGAGACGCCTCGATCCCGCCGCGCTCCATGACCGCATCGCCGTCGTGGCGCAGGACGCGACCTTGTTCCACGGCACGGTCGAGGCGAATCTGCGCCTCGCCAAGCCGCGAGCCACGCAAGCGGAGATCGAGGCCGCCTGCCGCGCCGCGAACGCCCATGCGTTCATCTCGGCCCTCCCTGGCGGTTACCAGGCGATCATCGGCGAGCGCGGCGCGCTGCTCTCCGGGGGGCAACGCCAGCGCCTCGCCATCGCCCGCGCCATTCTGCGGGACGCGCCGATCCTGGTCCTCGACGAAGCCTTGTCGGCGATCGACGCCGAGAACGAAGCGGCGATCCAGGAGGCGCTCGACCGGCTGATGCAGGGCCGCACCACGCTGATCCTGGCGCATCGCCTGTCGAGCGTGATCAAAGCCGACCGCATCCTGGTGCTCGACCATGGCGAGCTGGTGGAGAGCGGCACGCATGAGGAGCTGATGCGGCGGCGTGGCATCTACTACCGGCTCATGGGTCCGCAGGCGGAGGATGCCGTGGCGCCGGCCCGTTCGCTGGACGAGCCGCACATTTGCGCTCATCGCCGCGAAAGCGGGGACCCGGACCTCTTGCGCGCCTCCGCGACCCTGGATCCCGGCTTTCGCGCGGATGAGCGGGGAGGGGTGGGGGATGCGGAGATCGAGCCGCGCGACATCGACGATGAGGCGGCGCGCATTTCCTGGGGGGAGACCCTCGCGGCGCTCCTGTGCTTCATCGCGCCCTGGCGCGCCAAGCTCGCGATGACGGTGCTGTTCGGCATCGGCCGCGTCGCTGCCTTCATCGGCGTCGGTGCGCTCGGGGCGCTGATGATCGCCGCGGTCAAGACGGGTGCGCCGATCGCGACGCTCACGATTGCCCTCTTGATGGCGGCACCTCTCGCCGGCCTTTTGCACTGGCTCGAATCCTTCCTCGCCCATGCCATGGCCTATGAGCTGTTGGCGCAGCTGCGCATCGATCTCTTCGACAAGCTCGTCGCGCTCGGGCCCGCCTATCTGCTGCGCCGCCGCTCGGGCGATCTCGTCGCGCTTGCCGCCCAGGATGTCGAGACCATCGAATATTTCTATGCACATACCGTCGCTCCGGCCTTCGTCGGGTGCTGGTGCCGGCGAGCGTGCTTGCCGCGCTCGCCGTCATCGCCTGGCCGCTGGCCTTGGCGCTCCTGCCCTTCCTCGCCTATGCGGCGCTTTCGCCGCTCCATGGCCGGGCCAGCATCGACCGCCTGGGCTCGCAGGCTCGTGACGCACTCGGCGAGATCGGCGCGCATGCGACGGAGACCCTTCAGGGCCTCTCCGACATCATCGCGTTCGGCGCGGGGCCTGCCCGCCGCGCCGAGTTCATCGGGCTCCTGCGCGGCTATCAGGGCCAACGCCTGGCGCTGCAAGACGACCTGTCGCGCGCCGGCGCCGGGCTCGAGGCCGCAACCGGGTTCGGCGGCCTCGCTGTCGCCGCGATCGGGGCTTGGCTTGCCGCCTCCGGCGCGATGGCCCCGACGCTGTTGCCGCTCGCGATCCTGCTCGCCGTCGCAGCCTTTCTGCCGGTTTCGGAGATCGCCCAAGTCGGCCGTCAGCTTGCCGACACGATCGCCTCGACGCGCCGCCTGCGGGTGGTGGAGGAGGAGAAGGAGACCGTCCGCGACGGCACTCTCACGCCCGCGCCGCAACAGGGGGGATCCGAGGTGGTGTTCGACGGCGTCGGCTTCACCTATCCGGGCCGCCGCAACCCCGCGCTCCACGCCATCAGCTTCACCATGCCGAGGGGCATGACGGTCGCCCTCGTCGGGCCCTCCGGCGCCGGCAAGACGACTATCGCCAATCTGCTGTTGCGTTTTTTCGACCCGGACAACGGCGTCGTCAGGCTCGACGGCACGGACCTGCGCGAGCTGACGCTCGAGGGGCTGCGCAGCCAGGTGGCGCTGGTGGCGCAGGAAACCTACCTGTTCAACGAGACCCTCGAGGCGAATATCCGCCTCGCCCGTCCCGACGCGACGACGGAGGAGCTGAACCGCGCCATCGAGCGGGCGGCCCTTGCCGGTTTCGTCGCCAATCTGCCGCAAGGGCTCGCCACTCCCGTCGGCGAGCGCGGCGTACAGCTCTCGGGCGGCCAAAGGCAGCGCATCGCGATCGCCCGCGCTTTCCTGAAGGACGCAGCCGTGCTGGTTCTCGACGAGGCGACCTCGCATCTCGACGCGATCAGCGAGGCGCAAGTGCGCGCGGCGCTCGAAGCCTTGATGGCGGATCGCACCACGCTCGTCATCGCCCACCGCCTCTCGACCATCCGCACGGCCGGTTTGATCCTGGTCCTGGAGCGTGGGCGGGTGGTCGAATCCGGCTCGCACGCCGAGCTTCTGGCAAAGGGGAGCGTCTATGCGCGCCTCGTCGACCGGCAGATGGCGGCGGTGCGCCTCGCGGCCGAATAGGGAGAGCGCTGATACCTCCTCGATCCGTAAGGAGGATTTCGGAGGAATTGGGTGGTAACGCGTCCGTTTGAAATACCGCAATGGGTGGAAAACGGACGCTCCCTGTTGTGCCTGTCGACGCAATTGACCCGGTGCAGACATTGCGGGTGCTCACAAATTGAGTTGGCGCTTTTTCTACGCGGCGTCGATCTCCGCATTGAGTCCCACAAAATCCACACGCTTGGTCAATAGCCGCTGTCCGCCAGCTTCGAACGCACGACGCGCTGCATCAGGATCGATCCATATCGCGGCAGGTGCCCTTTAGACAACGAGGCTCACACCCGAGATTATCAGCAGCATATTCACGGCAACGGAGAATTGCCTTTCGTTCAATCGCTTAAAATACGTCATTCCCAACATGGTTCCACAGAGCATTGCTGGCAAATAGACCATGCTAGACAGGACCAGTGATGGGGCGACGGCCCCGCGGGGGCGCAGCAGGGTCAGTATCGCGATAGCTGCGACCTGCATGACCAAGATAAAGGGTTGATACAGCGCGCGCTGGCGTTCCTTGTCCCAACCCTTCATCCCACACCAAATGGTGACAAAGGCTCCCGGGAAAGCTGCGGCACCGCCAGTTATGCCACCGACGACGCCGGACAGGCTGTCCAATAGCGGGCGCTGCCGCCGCCACAGGATTGGTCGACGAAAGAGCATGTAAGCGGCATACAGAACCAACAACGCGCCTATGCCTCGGGTATAAACGACCGCATCGCTATGTAGGAGGATATAGAATCCCAAAGGAAGCCCTAGGAGCCCTCCGAGGAGGAAAAGCAACAAAGGCCTCCACGTGATGGAATGCCTCAATGCCCAAGTCATCCAGGTTTGACCAGCAATGCTGCAGACCATCATCAACTCAACGACCTCAACAGGGTTGTTGATTAGCTGAAATAACATGGCACCGCAGATGGCTGAAAAAGCGAATCCGGCTATGCTGGATACGAGTGCAGCAACAAAAACAGCTGCCATTACGGTCATTTGAATTTGCGCCTCGAATAAGGCGGCGATCAGGCCAGCGCAGGCGCATGAGACTGCGAGCGGAGCTATCCAGCGGCTGGAAAGGGGAAGCTCTGTCACCCATTTCGGATGGGGCGCTCGACCTAGCCCGGATTCGCGCGTTCGCCCTGGCGCGCCTTCTTGCCCAATCGGTCCGTCTCGCTCATCGAATCTCAGTGGGTGCGCACGGGCGTATTGAACGAGATGATCGTAGCGCTCGATCTCGCGCTTAGCCTGCTGACGCCGCGATTCGTGCAGTGCCAGCATGATCTCATTGACGAGCCCATTTCGCTTGAGGCCGGCTTGGCCTCCGGTGCGGTTGCGCCTCTCCAGGATATCGGTCGCGGCGCCGTCCCCGGAGGTCACGTTGAGCGAGCGTCCCTCCTCGTTATCGAGCCCGGCGATCTGTCCCGGGATCGGCAGGAGACGAATATGCGTTGGCGACATTTTGCGTCGCTCCTGATCGCGGCAATGTCGACCAAGCAAGGGTAGGGGCTCATGCACGGAAATCGGCACGAAACCGACCATCGCCTAGTCCCGGGTGAAAGAATTCCTTCGCAGGCAGATGTTGGACACACCATTGGCTGCGTTTTGGGCCGTGTCGGAGTAGGTGTCGACAGTCTGCGACGGGTTCGGGCGAAAGTCCTGAAGCCCGTCGGAAAAAGTTGCGAAAAATTGCTCAAACAGGGCTATTGTTCCAGGCATGGTGCTTCATAGGTTGGGGCCATTTCGCCTGGATGCGCAGAACGATCTGCTTCTCCGGGGGAGCGAGCCGGTGGCGCTTGGGCGGCGAGCGATCGCCTTGTTGCGGGCGTTGGTCGAGCGACCCGGCGCGGTCGTTTCGAAGGACGCGCTGATCACGGCGGCGTGGCACCGCCAGGCAGTCGACGAGAGCAACCTGACCGTGCAGATCGCCGCGTTACGCCGGGCCCTGGGCGAGGTGCCCGGAGGCGATGGCTGGATCAAGACCATGCCCCGCCGCGGCTATCGGTTCGTCGGGCCCGTGGTCAGGGAAGATCCGGATGAGGCCATAGAAGGGCCACCGCCGGTCGACGCCACACCGAACGTGCTATCAATGCCGCATGGTGACGCTGAACGCCGTCAAGTCACAGCGATGTCCTGCGAGCTGATCGGCCTCCCAGGGCGAGGCAGCATCAATGATCATCTCGAAGACTGGCGTGAGGCCGTCGATGCCTTTCAGCGCTGCGTCTCGGCTACGGCCGATCGCCACAACGGATTTTTCGCCAGATATCCGGGTGACGCCGTCCTCATTCTCTTCGGTTATCCTACAGCACACGAACACGACGCCGAGCAGGCGGTCCTGGCGGGGCTCGAATTGCATGCGGCGGTCAGGACTCTAGAACTTCTTGCGGACATGCGGTTGCGATGCCGAGTCGGCATCGCGACGGGCATGGTCATCGTCGGCAATTTCATTGTCTTTGCCGAAGGTCGGAACCTCAAGATTGTCGGCGACACCCCCGAGCTGGCCACGCGGCTCCGGATGTCGGCGGAGCCCGACACGGTGGTGATTGAGCGCACCACCAGGCATTTGCTCGGCAATCTATTCGAATGTCGCGACCTGGACCCGATCACAATCGGCTGCGAAGCCGAGCCCATAAGGCGTTGGCAGGTGCGCGGCGAGACGGCCGGCGTTAGCCGGTTCGAGGCGCGGCGCCCGAGCGCGCTGTCCCCGCTCATTGGCCGCCAGGAGGAGATCGATCTTTTGCTGCGCCGTTGGGATCAGGCCAAACTCGGCGAAGGCCGGGTCGTGCTGCTCGCCGGCGAGCCCGGCATCGGCAAGTCGCGCATCGCCGAAACCCTGCTGACGAAGCTGGAAGACGAACCGCGTGCTCTCCTTCGCTATTTCTGCTCTCCGAATCATACGAACAGCGCACTCCACCCATTCATTGCGCAGCTCGAGCGGGCCGCCAAACTCGAGCCCGGCAGCAACGCAAGCGCGAAGCTCGACAAACTGGAGACCCTGCTCAAGCCGGCGGCGAGGAATGTGCCACGGGATTGTGCGCTGATCGCTGATCTCCTGTCTGTGCCGACGGAAGGGCGCTACCCGGCGCTGACGGTCACACCGCAGCAGAAGCGAGAGATGACGCTCACGGCGCTTCTCGACCAGCTCGAGGGCGTAGCGGCGCAGAGCCCTGTGCTGATCGTGTTCGAAGACGTCCACTGGATCGATCCCACATCGCTCGATCTGCTCGATCGAGCCATTGCCCGCGCCGCCGACCTGCCGGTGCTGCTGGTGATGACCTTGCGCCCCGAGTTCCAAGTGACCTGGATCGGCCAGACGCATGTGACGATGCTGCCCTTGAGCCGCCTTGGCCGTCGCGACAGCGCCGGCATCATCGGCGGCATCACCCGGGACAAGGGCCTGCCCGACGTCGTGGTCGAGCAGATCCTCGCGCGCACAGATGGCGTGCCGCTGTTCATCGAGGAGCTGACGAAGACGCTGCTTGAGAGCGGGCTGTTGCGCGAGAGAGCGGACAGCTACGCGCTCGACGGACCGCTGCCGCCGCTTGCCATACCGGCGACTCTGCAGGCCTCGCTGGTGGCTCGCCTCGACCGGCTTGGCGCGGGCAAGGACGTGGCGCTGATCGGCGCCGCCATCGGACGGGAGTTCTCCCACGAGCTGCTCGCCGCCGTGTCGGCCATGGCCCCCATGGACCTCGACGCGGCGCTGGAGCGGCTGAGCGCGTCCGGGCTCATCTCCCGGCGCGGAACGCCACCGGACGCGAGCTACGCGTTCAAGCACGCGCTGGTACGGGACGCCGCCTACGTCACGATGCTCAAGACCCGGCGGCGGCAGTTGCATGCGAGCATCGCCAAGATGCTGATCGAGCGGTTCCGGGCCTTGGCCGAAAGCCTGCCCGAGGTCGTCGCCCACCATTTCACCGAGGCCGGGCTTGCCAGCAACGCGATCGACTATTGGGTCAAGGCGGGTCGGTTTGCGCTCGCGCGATCGGCCAATAGCGAGGCTGTCACATGCTTCGAGCAGGCGCTGCAACTTCTCAAGGCCCTGCCGGAGACTCGCGAGACGCTGCAGCTGGCCATCGATGTTCGCCTCGACATGAAACCTGCACTTTTTCGGCTCGGCGCATTCAAGCGGATCATCGACTATCTTCGCGAAGGCGAAGGCTTGGCCAGGACACTCGACGATCGAAGGCGACTCGGCCAACTGTACGTCGATCTATGTCACACCACCGGGCTCTGCGGACATCCGGCGGAGGCAATCGTGTTCGGCCAAAGCGCCCGGGCCATAGCCGAGTCACTTGAAGGCGTTCCGCTCCGAGTGATGGCGAATCTCTACCTCGCAGGCGCGTACCTCCGGGCGGGGGATTATCCACAGGCCGAGGATCTTCTTCTGAAGGTCTTGCAATTGCTAGAAACGCCGGAACAAGTTGTCCTCGCCGAGTATCCTGCCGCCACGGCGCACAGCTATTTGACCAGGATCTTCACCGACCAGGGAAAGTTCGAGCAAGCCGCCGCCCATGGTCGGAAGGGCCTGCGCCTTGCCGGGGCGCGGGACCACTTTGCCAGCGTGGCCGACTTATGTTGGCAGCTCGCCTATGTCCACTTCGCCAGGAGAGAACTCCGTGACGCCGTCAGCCTGCTGGAACGCGGGCTGGCGCTGAGTCGCGAATGGAAGCTGTCCTACTTTGCAATGCCCAACTCAGCAGGTCTGGGCTACGCATACGCGCTCTCGGGGCGGACTGCGGAGGGCATCCCGTTGCTGGAGCGTGCGGTGAGCGCTTTCGAGATTATGGGACATCGATTTGCCCAGGGGGGGTTCACGGCGTATCTGGCCGAAGCGTACCTCCTCGCGAACCGGCTTGAGGACGCGCTCGAATTCGCGGGAAGAGCCCTGACTCTTGCCCGCGAGTGGGGCCTACGCACTGGCGAGGCGAGGGCTCGCTGGCTCCTCGGTGAGGTCACGGCCCGCCGCGATTCCCGGGAACACGCCGAGGGTCACTACCGCGACGCGCTCACGCTCGCCGAGTCCTGCGGCATGCGCCCGCTGGTCGGGCACTGCCACCTCGGTCTCGGCAAGCTCTACCGACGCATGGGAGCGCGCGAGCAGGCGCAAGAGCACGTCGCGACGGCGACGACGATGTATCGCGACATGGGCATGGCTCACTGGCTGGTGCAGGCGGAAGCGGAGATGCGTCAGCTGCAGTAGCCGCTACGGGCGTCACTGACAGACAGCGTAAGCTGTCGGCCCCCTAAGAAATCTGCTATCAGTCCCCAACCGGAAGGCCCTCTGGCAGAGCGCCTTGGCCGTCTTGAGGTTTCGTGGGACTGAGCGACCGCATTGGGTCGACTCCGGCCATTCGGTGGTAGCCAAGCTCGAATGTCGCCGCAGGTGGTGAGCAGACTTTCGCACCCGAACTGCTTCGCTCGGTAAGTAGCTTATGTTCCCGCGATCACCCCACATTCTTGAAACTCGGGAAAGAGACCCGAGACAATGCTTTTCAGCAAAACAGACAGCTTGATGCCAATTTGTATTCAAGCCGCGATGCCCGCCTTGCTGAGCCCCTCGGCCAGACGGTCAATGTCGGCCCGATCGCGGAAGGGGAGGCGTCCGACATGCTCGACGAAGGAGTATTTCGGATTGATCTCCATCAGCTCCCGCCAGACCCGGCCGGCCTCCTCGGCCTCGCCCAAATGGCCGAGCGCGACGGCAAGAAAGGCGCGCGAGAGATCGGTCTTCGGGGCGAGCCGGATGCGTTCCTTGAACAGCGCCGCGGCGGCTTCGAACTTGCCGGCAACCAGATAGGCCGAACCGAGAAAGTGGATGTATTGCTGCTTGAAAACCGGATCGAGCCGGATGGCTTGCTCGATATGGGGAACGGCGGCGAGGGGCTCGCCGCCATAGATGTTGACGATGCCGCGCGAGTTGTGCGCCAGAGAGTAGTTCGGATTGAGATTCAGCGCCGTGTCCGCTTCGGCCGCGGATCGGTCGAGATCCTTTTTCCACAAGTAGAAGACCGCGGCGACGTAATGCACGAAGGCAACCTGCGGACTCATCTGCAAGGCCAAGTCGAGATAGCGCTCGGCCTTTTCGAGCGACTGGCTCCAGTCATCCGTCCAATGGTTCTGCCAGTTCAGATTCTGGGCCATCGCGAGGCCGGCATAAGGCTCGCCATAGCTCGGAT
>JBIOEJ010000172.1:0-10107 GCA_044445965.1 Hyphomicrobiales bacterium | reverse complement strand
CGTGGAGGCGCGGCTCAAGCGCGGCGTGGAAGCCGTCCTCGCGGCGCATGACGCGCCCCTCGAAATCTATCGACGCTACGGGTTGCGATCGCCGCAAGAAGCGATCTGATCGTCTGTCGCCTCGCGCGCTCACGCGATGTGAAAAAAGGGAGGATGTCGAATGACGGGTCATCGGGCCAGGCGCTTCGCGTCGCTTGCCGCAGCATTGGCGTTTGCGCTCCCGCTCGGGAGAGCCGCCGATGCGGCCTCTTTCGCGGATGTCGGCAAGCAGCGGCCGATCACCATCCTGATCAATGCTTCGCCCTGGTACGCCTCGTTCGAGGCGATGGTCGAGCTCTACGAGACGCAGACCGGCAACCGCGTTAAGCTCGACGTGACCCCCTATGGCGGAACCCTCGACAAGGCGCGCAACGCCGTGCGCGGCCCTTCGAGCCCCTATGATCTGATCAATCTCGACACGCAGTGGACGATCGAGTTCTATGAAGGCGGTTTCCTCACTCCTTATTCCGATATCGATCCTGGCTTCACCCTGCCGAAGGAGGTGCTGACCTACGATGATGCCGGCTATTGGAACGCCGGCAAGAGGTGGCGGACAGCCGATGGCGGCAAGCTCATGGCCTGGTCGCCGAACGGCAATGTCCATCTCTTCCTCTATAGGAGCGATCTCTTCGGAGCTGCTGGCCTCAAGGCTCCGGAAACCTGGAGCGACGTCATCGCCGCTTGCGGCAAGATCGCCAAGCCGCCGCAGAGCTACGGAGCCGTCTTCCGGGGCGAAAAGGGCAACGGCGTCCGCTACGACTGGATGCCGTTCATGCTCGGCGAGAAGGCAAGCGTCGTGAAGGACGCGGCGGCCGGCGACTATACGGTGACGATCAACAGCCCCGAGGCCAAAAGGGCTCTCGACCAGATGCTGGCCGTCAGCAAAAGCTGCGGGCCACCCAATGCCGCTTCGCTCGGGCAAGGCGATGTGATCCAGCTCCTGGCGACCGGCAAAGCGGTGCAAGGCATGGTGGTCGCGGCGGCTTGGCCGACTTTCGACGATTCGTCGAAATCCGCCGTGGTCGGCAAGATCGACGCCGTTCCGGTGCCGCGTCCCGCTGACGGGGTTCACGGCGACGCCATCGGCAATTGGAACATGGCCGTGCCGAGGAGCGTGCCGGACGACCGCAAGAAGGCAGCGGTGGCCTTTGCCAAATGGTTCCTGACGCGCGAGGCGCAGCAGGCCTATGTCGAGGCTGGAGGCATTCCGGTTCGCCGCGACGCGCTGCGGCCCGAGCTCGCGGCCGAGCCGAAATATCGCTGGATGAAGGCCTATCTCGAGACCCAAAGCTTCGCCAAGCAGGAGCTCGGCTATGCCGAGGGCGCCGAGGTGGAGCAGGTCCTGGGATTGCGGCTCAACCAGGCCCTCCTCGGCGAGCTGTCCTCGGCGAAGGCCCTCAATAGCGCGGCAACCGAGATCGAGGCCCTGTTCCAGAAATCGGGCCGGCGCACGGGCCATCTCGCGCCTCTCCCCGATGGCTGAAGGCCGGTCCGGCGCCAGCACGCCGGTGCAGCGGCTCCTCGACGCTCTCGACCGATCCTTCCCGTGCTGGAGCCTGGCGCCGGCCGTCGCGCTGCTATTCGCATTGACGCTCTATCCCCTCGCCAATCTGGCCGCGATGAGCCTCTCGACTATCTCCTTCGCGGAGGGCCGGGACGTCTGGACCTTCACGCCCGCGCGCAACTTCTCGCTCCTCTTCTCGGACGAGGTGCTGAGGGCGGCCTTGTCGAACACGCTCATCTTCGTGGTCGCCTCGACCCTCGTCGAGGTGACGCTCGGCCTCGCGCTTGCCATCGGGGTGAGCCGGCTGGCATCAGGAAAGGGCATGGCGCGGACCCTGATGATCCTGCCGATCATCGTGCCGCCGGTCGCGATCGGCAGCATGTGGAAGCTGATGTACAATTATGATTTCGGATTGTTCAACCAGGTCGCGGCAGCCTTCGGCGCAGATCCCATCAACTGGCTCGGTTCGCCGCGGCTGGCGCTCGCTTCGGTGATACTGGTCGATGTCTGGCACTGGACACCCTTCGTCTTCCTGATCCTGTTCGCGGCCGTCGAGGCCTTGCCGGTCGACGTCCTGGAGGCCGCGCATGTGGACGGCGCCTCGCGCTCCCAATCGCTGCGCCATGTCATGCTGCCCATGCTTCGCCCGGCGCTGGCGGTGGCCGTAGTGTTCCGCGGCATCCTCGCCTTCAAGGCCTTCGACGAGATCTACCTCCTGACCTCCGGCGGTCCCGGAACCGCGACCGAGATCATCAGCCTGCATCTCAACCGGGTGTTCTTCGAGCAGAACCAGCTCGGCTACGGCGCTCTGCTGGCGCTGCTCGTGATCGCCGCGATCGTCGGCCTCTTGGCGCTCGGCAGGCGCCACCTGCCGCAGACCGCCGCCGCATGACGCCCGCCTTACGCGACCGGCTGTTCGGCTGGCTCCTGATCGGCCTTGCGCTCGCGATCGTCGCCGCGCCGTTCGCCTGGATATTCATCGCCTCGCTCAAGCAGCAGATCGCATCTATACGGGCGCCTGGATCTTCGAGCCGACCTTGTCGAACTACCGCGACGTGCTGTTCAGCCGGCGCTCCGATTTCGTCGCGAATATGGGCAACAGCCTCGCGGTCGCCGGCAGCAGCACTTTCCTCGTGCTCACGGCCGGAACGCTCGCCGCCTATTCGCTGCAGCGCTTTCGATGGTCAGGCGCCCTGCGCAATGCGCTGCTCGCCTGGACCATCGGCTTTCACGCGGTGCCGGTGCTCGCCTTGCTCGGACCTTGGTATCTCGCCTTCCAAAAGCTCGGGCTCTACGACACCAGGACCGCACTCGTCCTCGTCCATATCACGCTGAATCTGCCGATGACCATTTGGCTCATGATGGCCTTCTTCAAGGACATCCCTAGGGAGCTGGAAGAGGCCGCGGTGGTGGACGGATGCCGGCGAATGGAGGCCTTTTGGCGCATCAGCCTGCCGCTCGCGGCGCCCGGCCTCGTCGCGGCAGGGGTGCTGGCCTTCGTGTTCAGCTGGAACGAGTTCGCGGTCGCGTTGAATCTGACCTCCAGCGCCACGGCGACCGTTCCGGTCGCCATCGCCCGCTTCGCCCAGCAATACGAGATCCAGCACGGCCAGATGGCCGCCGCCTCGATGCTGAGCGCCATCCCAGCCATCCTGCTCATGGCCTTCGGCCAGCGTTTCGTCGTCAGAGGCCTCACGCTCGGCGCGTTGAAGTGAGCTACGCCGCCGGCTTACCCAAGGCTGCACCAGCCACCCCCGTCCACGGAATGACGTCGACCGCAACGTCGATTTCCTGCTCGCCTGGCCCCAGGAGGATGCCGTGGATCGGCGAGATATCGTCGTAATCGCGGCCGATGGCGAGCACGACGTGCTCGTTCGCGACCTCCATGCCGTTGGTCGGGTCGAAGCCGATCCAGCCGGCCTCGGGGCCGCACCAGAGCGACACCCAGGCATGACTGGCGTCGGCGCCTTCGAGGCGTGGCTTGCCGGCCGCCGGGACGGTGCGGATATAACCGCTGACATAGGCGCCCGGCAGGCCGAGACCGCGCAGCCCCGCCAGCATGATATGGGCGAAATCCTGGCACACACCGCCCCGATTCTCGAAGGCCTCGAGCAGCGGCGTCGAGATCGCCGTCGCCTTGGGATCGTAGAGGAAGTCCGCCCTGATGCGATGCATCAGATCCGTGGCGCAATCGATGATCGCCGCGCCGGCCTCGAAGCTCTCGCTCGCATAGGCCGTGACGGCGTCCGGCAAGGGCACGAGCCGGCTCGCATAGAGATAGTGAGCCGGCGAATCGGGATCGAGCCCGTGCGAGGCGAAGCTCGCCTGGTTGACCTCCTCCCAGGCGAGGCTCGATCGCGGCAAGGACGGCTCGCCGCGAGTGACCTCGACGCGCGAGCGCGCCTCCACGCGCAATTCGCGATGCGCCGTCTCGAGCACGACATCGACGACGCGGTTGCCGAAGAAATCCCGGCGCTCGAGGCTGGTCTGCGGCTCCGGCGCGATGTCGAGGCGCGAGGCGAGTACGCGCTGATGGCGCTCGTCGCGCGGCAACAGGCGCAACGCGCATCGGGCGAAGGCGACCCGTGCGGCATAGGTGTAGGTCGTGACGTGGCGGACGTCGTAGATCACGCGAGATCGGGCTGCTTGTCGGCACGGGCGGCGTTCGGCCCTTGCAGGAAATAGCGCGCCGCCACCCCATCGGCGAGCCGCATCAGGCGCTGTTCGATGGCCAGCAATTTGCTGTTGTCGAGCGCCTCGGCCGCCTCGACCGTAAGGTCGGAATGGAGGCTCGTGCTCATGCGGCGCGGCGCCTCGAGGATGCCGTCGGTGCGCAGCTCCGGCAGGTCGGCGAGATGGGCATCGATCTGACCCACCTGGAAGGCGACCGAGCGCGGATTATAGGGATCGAGCACCACCATGTCGCGCGCCGGCGCCAGCGCCACGCCGGCGCGGTAGCGTGAGCGATAGGTGATCTGCGAATCGATCAGATCGAGCACCACGTCGAGATCGTCCGCCGTGGCGTCGGGCGCCGCGAACAGGCGCGCGAAGCGGCAGGTGTTGATGCCGCGCTCGATGCGCCGTCCCATATCGAGGAACCGCCAGCCGGCGACGCGGTTGATGTTCTCGTGCATCAGGCCCGAGAGCGCCGCGATCGACCGCAAGGCCTGGTCGGCGCGCTCGAAGGCTTCGATCTCCGGCGGCAGCGGCGCGTTCCCGATATCGAGACGCGCTTCGAGCGTGACGACCAGCCGCCAGGCGTCGGGCGACAGGCGTTCTCTGATGGCGGAGGCGGTGCGCAGCGCCTCGCGCGACAGCGAGACGGCCGAGCCGTAATCCTCGGCGCTGTGGAGGGCGACCGAGGCCACGGGGGTCGCGGCTTCGCCTTTTTCGCGCTTGGGCGCCGCTCCCCAGGCGATCAACAGCCGCTGCAGCCGTTCCACGGTCGGGCGCGTGCCGCGCGAGATGGAATCGGTCTCGATCGAGCGGCCGCAGAGGCAGCGGATCAGGCGGAGCGTCGCCTCGGCGCGTTCGAGATAGCGTCCGAGCCAGAACAGATTGTCGGCGGCGCGGCTCGGTAGATTGCCCATCAGCCGGCGCACCTTGACCGCCTCGCTCTCGGGCAGGAGCGTCACCATCTCGACCGGCTTGTCGCCGAGCACCCAGACATCGGCGGAGCGCACGCCTTCGCCCATGGAAAAGGCGCGCGCGTCGCTGCGGTCGGAGATACGGCAGAAACCGCCCGGCATGACTTTCCAGCCGGCATAGGTGGCGGCCGCGAAGACACGCAGCGTGAAGGGGCGAGGCGTGAGGCGACCATCCTCCCAGAAGGGCGTGGTGGAGAGCTTCACCACCTCCTGGCCGACATAGTCGGCGCCGCGCTGGTGCATGGCGGCGAGGAGGCGGGCGCGGTCGCGGGCCCCGAGCTCGCCGCCCATGAGGGTCGCGGCGGGCGCGAAGCCCGGCACGGTGTCGCCGAAGGCGCCGGCGATCACCATCTCGTCGAGCGCTTCGACCACGATATCCCGCTCGCGCGGCTGGCCGCACCACCAGGTCGCGATATTCGGAAGCCTCAGCTCCTCGCCGATCAGGCGCCGGCACAGCGCGGGCAGGAAGCTGAGCAGAGCATGCGCTTCGACGACGCCCGAGCCCGGCATGTTGGTGACGACCACCCGGCCATGGCGCAAGGCCTCGGTCAGCCCGGGCACGCCGAGGCGCGAGGCGGCGTTCAATTCGAGAGGGTCGGTGAAGTCGCCGTCGACGCGCCGCCAGATCACGTCGGCGCGCTTGAGGCCGGCGATGGTGCGCACATGGATGCGCCCGTCGCGCATGATCAAGTCGTCGCCCTCGACCAGCAGGAAGCCGAGATAGCGGGCGAGATAAGCCTGCTCGAAATAGGTTTCGCTATAGGGGCCGGGCGTGAGCAGGCAGATGCGCGGTTCGGAGCGTTCCGCGCCGCTGCGCAGCCCGGTTCGGAAGGCCTGGAAGAAGGGCGCGAGGCGTTCGACATGCATCTCGCTGTAGAGCTGGGGCAAGGCGCGCGAGACCACCAGCCGGTTCTCCAGCGCATAGCCGGCGCCGGACGGCGCCTGGGTACGGTCGCCCAGCACCCACCAGCGCCCGTCCGGCCCACGGCCGAGATCGACCGCATAGAGGCACAGATGCCGGCCGTCCGGCGGTTCGACACCCTTGAGCGGGCGCAGGAAGTTCGGGCTGCCGGTGACCGCTGCCGCCGGCAGGTCGCCCCCGGCGACGAGGCGCCCCTCGCCATAGAGATCGTCGAGGATAACCTCCAACAGCCTGGCCCGCTGCTCGACGCCGGCGGCGATGTCCCGCCACTCGCTCTCGCTGATCAGCAGCGGCAGATGGCTCAGCGGCCAGGAGCGCTCGCCGGTCTCGCCATAGACGCGGTAGGAGATGCCCATATCGCGGATATGCCGGTCGGCCGAGGCGAAGCGGCGCGAGACCTCGGTTGCGTCCAGCTCGGCCAGGGCTTCCAGGAATTGCAGCCAATGCGGGCGCGGCCTGCCGTCGGTGCCCAGGAACTCGTCATGGATCCCGGGCAAGGCGGCGTATTGTCCGGCCCAGCCGGACAGGCGCTTCTCGGCGCTCCTGGCGCGGCTCCTCACGGCGGTCGGTCGGTCAACAGCCAAGCGGCCTCCTCAGATCGAGCGTCAGCGGGAACTCGCCAGCTGGTGCTTCCGTCGGCAACTCGATTCGGCCCGGAGTATGGCCGTGATCCTGGAAGCGGGCGAGGCGGCGCGCTTCGGCCTCATAGGAATTCACAGGAAAAACATCATAGTTGCGCCCGCCCGGATGGCCCACATGATAGACGCAGCCGCCGAGGGAAAGCCCGTTCCAGCTATCGATCAGGTCGAAGGTGAGGGGCGCGTGCACGGGGATGGTCGGATGCAAACCCGATGCCGGCTTCCAAGCCTTGTAGCGCAGGCCGGCGACCGCCGTTCCGCTGACGCCGGTCCCCGCGAGCGGCAGGCGCCGTCCGTTGCAGGCGACGATATGGCGGCCGGGCGTGATGCCGGTGACCTTGACCTGCAGCCGCTCGACCGATGAATCGACATAGCGGACCGTGCCGCCGATCGAACCCTCCTCGCCCAGCACGTGCCAGGGCTCGAGCGCCTGGCGCAGCTCGAGGCGCAGGCCGCCGCGCTCGATCGCCCCGTGGATCGGGAAGCGGAACTCGCGCTGCGCCTCGAACCAGACGGGATCGAGCGCGTAGCCCGCGCGTTTCAGATCGGCGAGGACGTCGAGGAAATCCGCGAACACGAATTCCGGCAGCATGAAGCGGTCATGCAGCGCGGTCCCCCAGCGCGTCAGCCTGCCGTCTTGCGGCTCGCGCCAGAACCAGGCGACGAGCGCCCGCAGCAGGAGCTGCTGGGCGAGGCTCATGCGCGGATCGGGAGGCATCTCGAAGGAGCGGAACTCGATCAGGCCGAGCCGGCCGGTCGGACCATCCGGCGAATAGAGCTTGTCGATGCAGATCTCGGATCGGTGCGTATTGCCCGAGACATCGACCAGGAGGTGGCGGAACAGCCGGTCGACGAGCCAGAGCGGCACTTTGCCCGCGCCCGGCGCCGGCACCTTGGCCATGGCGATCTCGAGCTCGTAGAGCGCGTCATGGCGCGCCTCGTCGATGCGCGGCGACTGGCTCGTGGGGCCGATGAACAGCCCCGAGAACAAATAGGACAGCGAGGGATGGCGCTGCCAATAGATGATGAGGCTCTTCAGGAGATCGGGCCGGCGCAGGAAGGGCGAGTCGGCGGGGCTCGAACCGCCGAGCACCACATGGTTGCCCCCGCCCGTACCGGTATGGCGGCCATCCACCATGAACTTCTCGGCGCCGAGCCGCACCAGGCGGGCATCCTCGTAGACGCCCATGGTGGTCGCGACCGCCTCGCGCCAGTTCGCAGCGGGGTGGATATTCACCTCGATGACGCCGGGATCGGGCGTCACCTTGATGACGTTCAGGCGCGGATCGAAGGGCGGCGCATAGCCTTCGAGCCGCACTGGCAGCCTCGCTTGCCTCGCCGTCTGCTCGACCGCCGCGACCAGGTCGAGATAATCCTCGACGCGCTCGACCGGCGGCATGAAGACGCAGAGCACCCCGTCGCGCGGCTCGATTGAGAGCGCGGTGCGCACCGCGCCCGTGCCGATCTCCTGCTCGACGATGTCCTGGCGCGCCGGCGCGAGGCCGCCCGCCGAGACGGATAGCTGCGAGGGCCCGGAAACTTCGGCCAGGGGGCCGCGCTCCTCCAGCGGATCCTGCTCGACGACATAGGGATAATCAGCCTTGGCGATCCAGGGCAGCGAGCCGAGCGGCAGCCGGTAGCCGACGGGGGAATCGCCCGGCACCAGGAACAGGCGCTCGCGCCTGAGCTGCCAGCGCTCGCTCATCCAGCGCCGGCCTTCGGCGCTCTCGTCCTGCGCATTCCAGCGCTGGATGGGCAGGACATAGCCCGACGGGTTGTCGAGGCCGCGCGCGAAGGCGCGCTTCAGGCGCTCGCGCTGCTCGGCGTCCTCGATCTTCGAATCGGCGGGGGTCGCATTGACCGGCAGCTCGCTCTCCTTCTCCAGCCAATGCGCGGCATCCTCATAGGCCGCGATCACATGGTCCGTGGCGATGCCGAGCCGGTCGGCGAGGTTCGTGGAAAAGCCCTCCGCGGCGCCGATGTCGGCCTTAAGTTCCGCGCCTTCGCCGGCGGCCAGCGCGGCGTCGCCCCAGATCGGCTTGCCGTCGCGGCGCCAATAGAGCCCGAAGGCCCAGCGCGGCAGGGTCTCGCCCGGATACCATTTGCCTTGCCCGTAATGCAGCAAGCCGCCCGTCGCGAAACGCTCCCTGAGCCGGCGGATCAGCTGATCCGCCAAGCCGCGCTTGGTGGGTCCGACGGCCGCCGTGTTCCACTCCGCGGCCTCGAAATCCTCGACCGAGACGAAGGTCGGCTCGCCGCCCATGGTGAGGCGCACATCCTGCGCGGCGAGGTCGCGATCGACCTTTTCGCCGAGCGCATCGAGCTTGCGCCAGCTCTCGTCCGAGAAGGGCTTGGTGATGCGCGGCGCTTCGCGGATGCGCTCGACCCGCATCTCGAAGCCGAATTGCACCTCGGCCGGCTCCACGGCGCCTGAGATCGGCGCGGCCGAGCGGTAATGGGGGGCGGCGGCGAGCGGCAGATGGCCTTCGCCGCAGAAGAGCCCCGAGGTCGCGTCGAGCCCGATCCAGCCGGCGCCGGGCAGATAGACCTCGGCCCAGGCATGCAGATCGGTGAAATCCGCCTGCGTCCCCTTCGGTCCTTCGATCGGGTCGATATCGGCGCGAAGCTGGATCAGGTAGCCCGAGACGAAGCGCGCCGCGAGCCCCAGCCGGCGCAAGATCTGGACCAGAAGCCAGGCCGAGTCGCGGCAGGAGCCGGAGGCGAGTTGCAGCGTCTCGTCCGGCGTCTGCACGCCGGGCTCCAGGCGCACGATGTAGCGGACCTCGCGAGCCAGCCGCGCATTCAGCTCGACCAGGAACTGCACGGTCTGCCGCTTCTCCCGCCGCAGCGAGCCGACGAAGGTTTCGAGCCTGTCGCCCGATGGTTCGATCTCGAGATAGGGGGTTAGCTCGGTGCGCAGCTCCAGCGGATAAGCGAAAGGGAACTCGTCCGCATAGGGCTCGACGAAGAAGTCGAAGGGGTTGATCACCGTCATCTCGGCGGTGAGCCCGACCTCGATCCTGAGCTCGCCCACCTTTTCCGGGAAGACGATGCGGGCGAGCCAATTGCCGAAGGGATCCTGCTGCCAGTTGATGAAATGCTGCGCCGGCGAGATCTTCAGCGAATAGCTCGGCACGCGCGTGCGGCAATGCGGGGCGGGCCGCAGCCTTATGGTTTGCGGGCCGAGGCCGACCGGGCGGCCGTAGCGGTAGCTCGTGACATGCTGCAGCGCGACCAGAATAGCCACAAAATCATCCTCTTAGCCGGTCTCTGCACGACGGCTCCTCACCGGGATCGGCGCGCGGAGAGTATGCAATGGAAATCCGCGAAGGAAGCGGTTTTTCGGGGTGGGTCATG
>JBIOEJ010000171.1:0-10472 GCA_044445965.1 Hyphomicrobiales bacterium | reverse complement strand
CTCCTCGACCGTGATCACGCCCTCATTGCCGACCTTCTGCATCGCCTCGGCGATCATCTTGCCGATCGATTTGTCGCCATTCGAGGAGATCGTGCCGACCTGCGCGACCTCGGCCGAATCCTTCACCTTCTTCGAGGACTTCTCGATCGCCTTGACGGCCTCGGTCACGGCCAGATCGACGCCGCGCTTGAGGTCCATCGGGTTCATGCCGGCCGCGACGTATTTGGCGCCTTCCCTCACGATGGCATGGGCGAGAATGGTCGCGGTGGTGGTGCCGTCGCCGGCATTGTCATTGGTCTTCGAGGCGACTTCGCGCACCATCTGGGCGCCCATGTTCTCGAACTTGTCCTCGAGCTCGATCTCCTTGGCGACGGTCACGCCGTCCTTGGTGATGCGAGGCGCGCCGAAGCTCTTGTCGAGCACGACGTTGCGGCCCTTCGGGCCGAGTGTGACGCGAACCGCGTTGGCGAGAATGTCGATACCGCGCAGCATCTTGTCGCGCGCATCGCCGGAAAAGCGGACTTCCTTGGCAGCCATATGTATCTACTCCTGAAAATGTGGATCTGGTGGACGAGGTCGCCTCAGGCGGCCTTCCTGCGGGCTGCAATGCCTTCGAGCACGCCCATGATGTCGCTCTCCTTCATGATGAGGAGATCCTCGCCGTCGATCTTCACCTCGGTGCCGGACCATTTGCCGAACAGGATGCGGTCGCCGGCCTTCACATCGAGCGGCACGAGCTTGCCGTTCTCGTCGCGGGCGCCTGAGCCGACGGCGATGATCTCGCCTTCCTGCGGCTTCTCCTTGGCGGTGTCGGGGATGATGATGCCGCCCTTGGTCTTCTCCTCGCCTTCGAGGCGGCGGACGACGACGCGGTCGTGCAGCGGACGAAATTTCATGAAAGTCCTCTCCATTAGCAAGATGGCGTTGGGCCCTTGGCGGGCTCGTCTGTTAGCAGCCGCTAGGCGCGAGTGCTAATCGCGGCTGCATCTATGTGCGGCCTCGCACGGTGTCAAGACTGGCAACGGCCGATTTTGCATTGATCGAAGGTGATTTGGCGCGCGCCCGCACGTTCGTCGGGCCGATCAGGCCGACCGAAGTCCTTTTCGGTGCGCAGAGGCGCCGGACACGGCTTCGCCGTGGCGCGCCGCCACTATCCCTGCTCGATCTCCTCGCGCCGGATCTCCAATTCGAGCCATCGACCTTCCGCCTCGGCGAGCTCGGATTGCGCCGCCGTCAACGCTGCGGCCGTCGTCTCGAAGGTACGGGGATCCTGCGCGAAGAGATCGGGATCATCGAGCCTGGCGCGCAATTGTTCGATGCCAAGCTCGAGATCCGCGATGGTCTTCGGCAAGGTCGCGAGCGCATGCGTCTCATTGAAGCTCAAGCGCCGTCTGGAAGGCCTGCTCGCGGCTTTCGGCGGAACCGCGCTCGAAGCTTTCGCCGGCGTTGGCCTGGTCACGGCGCGCGCCGAGTATGCTTCGCCGCGCTGGGCCAGCATATCGGTATAGCCGCCCGCATACTCGACCCATTTGCCCTCGCCTTCGGGCGCGATCACGGCGCTCACAACGCGGTCGAGAAAGTCGCGGTCATGGCTTACCAGCAGGACGACGCCCGCATACTCGCCGAGCCGGTCTTGCAGGACGTCGAGCGTCTCGAGGTCGAGATCATTGGTCGGCTCGTCGAGGACCAGGATGTTCGAGGGCCTGGCGAAGGCGCGCGCCAGCATCAGCCTGCCGCGCTCGCCCCCCGACAAGGCGCTGAGCGGCGTGCGCGCCTGCTCCGGCGTGAACAGGAAGTCCTGTAGGTAGGAGACGACGTGGCGCGGCTCGCTGCCGACCATGACGGTGTCGGAGCCGCCACCGGTCAGCGCCTCGGCGAGCCTGGTTTCCGGATCGAGCACGGCGCGCTGCTGATCGAGCTTGGCGAATTGCAGATTGGCCGCGAGCTTCACCGAGCCGCCCTGCGGCGCGAGCGCGCCTGAGAGCATATTGACGAGGGTGGTCTTGCCCGACCCGTTCGGCCCGACGATGCCGATCCGATCGCCACGCGCCACGCGGATCGAGAAATCCCGCACGACGGGCTTGCCGCCATAGGCCTTGCCGATGCCCTTGGCCTCGATCGCCAGCTGGCCCGATCTCGTGGCCTCGGCTACCGTCATGGCCACGGCGCCGGCCGCGCCCTTATGCTCGCGCCTCGCCTGGCGCAGCGCGTAGAGCGCTTCGAGCCGCCGGACATTGCGTTTGCGGCGCGCCGTCACGCCATAGCGCAGCCAATGTGCCTCGGCGACGATCTTGCGGTCGAGCTTGTGCTGCTCGCGCTCCTCCTCGGCGAGGACCTCGTCGCGCCAGGCCTCGAAGTCGGAGAAGCCTCTGTCGATGCGGCGCGCGGCGCCGCGGTCGAGCCAGACGGTCGAGCGCGAGAGATTGGCGAGAAAGCGCCGATCATGGCTGACGAGGACGAGGGCCGTGCGCCGCGAGGCGAGCTCGCGCTCCAGCCATTCGATGGCGGCGAGGTCGAGATGGTTCGTGGGTTCGTCGAGGAGCAGGATATCGGGGGCTGGCGCGAGCGTGCGGGCGATGGCGGCGCGGCGCGCCTCCCCGCCGGACAACGCGGACGGCCTTTCGGCGCCGGTAAGGCCGAGTTCCTCGAGCAAACGCCGCGCCTCGAAGGGATCGTCCGACGGACCGAGGCCCTGCTCCACATAGTCGCTTGTCGTGGCGGCGCCTGTGAAGTCGGGCTCTTGCGGCAGATAGCGCAAGGTCGCGCCGGGCTGCAGGAAACGCGAGCCGCGATCGGGTTCGACCAGTCCGGCCGCGATCTTGAGCAAGGTCGACTTGCCGGAGCCGTTACGGCCTACGAGGCAGATGCGCTCGCCCGCGGCGACCGATAATTCGACGCCGTCGAGCAGCGGCGAGCCGCCGAAGGTGAGCGCGATATCGGCAAGCTGGATGAGGGGCGCGGCCATGGGAAGCGTGGTCTCAGGCCCGAAGCAGCCGCGTGATCGCCTGGTCGAGCGCCGACAGGAAGGCCGAGCGGTCGCGCGGCGAAAAGGCGCGTGGGCCACCGCCGGCTTCCCCCATGCTGCGCAGATCGGCCATCAGATCGCGCATCGCGAGCGCCATGCCGATCGAGCTATCGGTGAAGGCCTTTCCCGTGGGCGCGATCACAGCCGCGCCTGCCTTCAGGCAGCGGCTCGCGAGCGGGATATCGGTGGTGACCACGATATCGCCCGGTCCGGCGCGCTCGGCGATCCAGTCATCGGCCGCGTCGAAGCCTGTACTGACGACCACCCGCTCGACCAACGCATCCCGGGGCGTGCGGATGGGGCTGTTGGCGACCACATGGACCTTGATCTCGTAGCGGGCGGCGACGCGATACACCTCGTCCTTCACCGGGCAGGCATCGGCGTCTACGAAGATACGCATGCTCATCGGCGCCAGGCTCCTCTGCGAAAGAGAAGGGCCGCCCCTCGGGGCGGCCCTTCCATTGTCGAGCCACGGTGCGGCCGGCGGACCGATCAACGGTTCACTCAGGCCAGAACCTCGATAGAGGCCAAGATCCAGGCACAGCGAGCCGGCCGACGCGGCGAATGACAATGAGACACTGGACCACCTCCTTTCGATTGTTGATGACGAGGCATCATAACCAGCCAGGCGCTGCTTTGTCGACCCCTGTCATCGTCGCGTCGTACAGGGCGGGAATGGTCCGCGCCCATGGCACAGGCGCTCAGCGACGCCACGACCCTCGATCCGCGCTTCGGGCGGCAGGCTCTGGCGCGCGGTGCGGCTAAGCCCGCCCCGGCTCTCGCGGCCGGCTGGCTGTTGGCGCCGTCGCTGTTCCTGCTCTTCTTGTTCACCTATGTGCCGATCCTGCAATCGCTCATGCAGGCCGTGACCGTCGAGGGCTTCGGCGGCAAATTCGCAGGGTACGGGTTCGACAATTTCCACAAGCTGTTCGCGGACGCCGCTTTCTGGAAGGCGCTGTCGAACAACATCGTCTACGGGATCGGCACGGTAGCCCCCTCGATCGGGCTTGCCGTCTTGCTGGGCGTGGCGCTGCAGGAGACGACGCGGCTCAACGCGCTGTTTCGCACCGTCATCGTCTTCCCCGTCGTGCTGCCGCTGGTCGCGGTCGCGACCCTGTTCGCCTTCGTGCTGATGCCGGGCGTCGGGCTTCTCGACTATCACCTCGCCAAGCTCGGCATCGCGGGGACCAACTGGCTCGGCAATCCGGATACGGCGCTCTACGCGATCATCGGGCTCAGCATCTGGAAGAATGCCGGCTACTATATGCTGTTCGTGCTCGCCGGCCTGCAGGGCATCGCGCCGGAGCTGCATGAAGCCGCGAAGCTCGACGGAGCCGGCGCCGTCATGCGCTTCCGGCGCATCACCTTGCCGCTGCTGAAGCCGACGCTCGCCTTCATCCTGGTCATCGGCCTGATCAATGTCGTCACCCAGATCGACCATGTGATCGTGCTCACCGGCGGGGGGCCGTCGGATTCGACCAACATCCTGCTCAACTACATCTTCCAGGCCGCGCATCAGCAGGGCGATACCGGGCGCGCCGCGGCAGCGACCGTGGTCTCGGTCGCAGCCCTCATCTCGCTCTCGGTCGCGTCGCTGAGGACGCTGGAGCGCGGCATGCACTACGAATCATGAGCATGCGGGCGCTCACCCTCTTGGCCCGCCGCAGGACCCCGCGCCTCATCGCCGTGGCGCTGCTCGCGGGCTTCGCGCTCATCTGGTCGACGCCGCTCCTGTGGATGCTGGTCGCCTCCGTCAAGGACATTCCCTATGGTTCGATGTCGGCGGCTTCGCTCGCGCCGGATATGAGGCCGACGCCTGAGCATTTCTCCGATGCCTTGATGCAAGGCGATTTCGGGCGCTGGTACCTCAACACGCTGATCGTCACGCTCGGTATCCTCGCCGTGCAGCTCGTGACCATCACGCTCGCCGGCTACGCTTTCGCCCGCATGGAGTTCCGCGGCAAGAACCTCGTCTTCTACCTGTTCCTGCTGCAGCTCACGCTCGCCGCTCCCATCCTGATCGTGCCCAACACGCTGATGATCGTGAGGCTCGGCCTCTATGACAGCCTGCCCGGCATCATGGCGCCTTATTTCGCCTCGGCCTTCGGCGTTTTCCTGATGCGCCAGACCTTCAAGACCATCCCGCGCGATTTCGAGGAGGCCGCCATCCTCGACGGGGCGAGCTTCCCGCAGATGATCAGGCTGGTGCTCGTGCCGTTGGCGCGGCCGGGCTTCATCGCCTTCTCGATCGTCTCGGTCACCTCCCACTGGAACGAGTTCCTGTGGCCGCTGATGGTCACCGACTCACCCGACCGGATGGTGCTGACGGTCGGTCTCACCTCCTTCGTGCGCTCGGCCGAGCAGGCCGCCGATTGGGGCCTCGTCGCAGCCTCGACATTGCTGGTCGCCGGCCCGCTGCTCATCGCCTTCGCGCTGTTCCAGCGCCAATTCGTCAATTCCTTCCTGTTCACCGGCGTCAAATAGGAGATAACGCATGAAGCTTTTGAGATCGATGGCCATGGCGGCGGGCTTGACCGCGCTGGCTGCGACCGGCGCTGGCGCCGCGACCAAGATCGACTTCTTCTTTCCCGTGCCCGACGACGGGGCGCTCGCCAAGGAGATGCAGAACCTCGTGGCGCGTTTCAACAAGGAGAACCCCGAGATCGAGGTGACGGCGGCCTATACGGGCACCTACGACGATACCGACGTCAAGACGCGCGCCGCCATCAAGGCCGGCAAACCGCCGGCGGTCTCGCTGATGAGCGCCAATTTCATCACGCAATACCATATCGACGACCTCGTCGAGCCCTTCGATCCGCTGGTTCAGGCGGACGGCAAGACGCCCGACGCGTTCATGGATCAGTTCTGGCCGGCGCTCCACGGCAATGCGCGGGTCGACGGCAAGATCTACGGCGTGCCATTCCAGAATTCGACGCCGCTCCTCTATTACAATGTCGAAGCCTTCAAGGAGGCGGGGCTCGATCCCGACAAGCCGCCGGCGACCTGGGCCGAATGGCTCGACGACGCCAAGAAACTCGCCAAGCGCGAAGGCGACAAGACGACCCGCTACGGTATCGAGATATCGGGGGCCTATGACATTCTCGGCTGGGTCCTGCAGGCGCTCATCATGTCGAATGGGGGTCTCTACTACAATCCAGAATTTGGCGGGGAAATCTATTACGACACCCCCTCGACGCTCGGCACCCTCACCTTCCTCGACGACCTCGTGCACAAGTTCAAGGTGATGCCCGAGGGCACCATCCAGACACCCGCCATGAATAATGCCTTCTTCGGCGGCCAGGCCGCGATGATCATTTCCTCCACCGGCTCCTTGTCCTTCATCCGCCAGAACATGAAGACGCCCTATAAGGTCGCCTTCATCCCGCGCAATATCCGCAACGCGGTGCCGATCGGCGGCGCCTCGCTGATCATCCCGAAGGGCAATTCGGAGGAGCGCAGGCAAGCCGCCTGGAAGCTGATCAAATGGCTGACGAGCCCTGAGATCGCCGCGGGCTGGAGCCGTTTCACCGGCTATTTCGCGCCCCCGAAGGCAGCCTATGATCTCCCCGAGATGAAGGCGTTCATCGACAAGAACCCGGACGCCAAGGTGGCGCTCGACCAGCTCGCCTATGCCAAGCCCTGGTTCGCGACCTACAACACGGTCGCGGTGCGCAAGGCGCTCGAGGACGAGGTGCAGGCCATGTTCTCCGGCAAGAAAACGCCGGCCGAGGCCGTGAAGGCCGCGCAGGCGAACGCGGATGCGCTGCTGAAGGCCTATGTGGAAGCGACCGCGTTCAGCTTGCTGAAGTGAGGGAGAGTTTAGCGCGACGCCCTCTTTCGTAGGGGGCTGGCTCCCAGCGTCGGCGATGCCCCCCTCACCCGGCTCGCGCCCTTCGGTCGCGAGCAAAGCCCGCCATTTCATGTCGGGCGTCCAAAATCTCACCGACGCGCAAGGCGCGTCCTTTGCCTCTCCCACAAGGGGAGAGGTGAAGAGGCGCCGCCCCCCAACTGCCCATCTTTGACTTGCCGCTCGCGCTTATGGCAAACAAACCTCGCGCGCGGGTGTAGCTCAATGGTAGAGCAACAGCCTTCCAAGCTGCGGACATCGAGCCGGGCGTCGTTGTCCAAACCCCTCTAAGATTTCTCAGGCCTCGCAATTCGGCGCGTGGGTAGCACAAACTAGACTAGCGGGACCCCAGCTCGGTCGCGAGCAGGGCCCCGATTTGCGCCTGTGGCGCGGGGTCCATCATTCTTGCGTGGTCGCACGGGATCTGATGGACCTTGATCTGCCCGCCGACATAGGGCCTCCAGGCCTCGCCTGTCGCGTTGATGTCGTCGTTCACGGCGCGGAAGAATGAAATGTCTCCGTCAAACCGTTGCGGCAGGAATTTTCTCGCAAGACGAATGCTGTTCCTGATGGCGTCCAGCATAGCGGCGAACTGATGCTCCTCGAGCGAGGAAAAAATGTGCCGCTCCCGCTGCAATATCTCGAGCGTGTTGCGCCGCGGATTGTCTCCCAGAGCTGTTCGATCGTAGCCCAACTGCTCGATCATGCCGAGGAAAAGCTCATTGTCGTCGGGCTCACGGTCGCCCGTCTGCGACAGGCTCGTTGCTTGGCTTGGATAGCTGTCGAGTAAGGCGAGCAGCTTGATTTCCTGGTTTTCCCTCTGAAGGCTGGTGGCAATTGCGTGAGCCACGAGGCCGCCGAAAGACCAGCCAAGCAAGTTGTATGGTCCGGAAGGTTGAATTCGGCGAATGCGACTCAGATAATCCGCAGCCATCTCCTCGACGGTTTTGGGGATGGCATCTCGCTCGGTGCGTGCCTGGAGGCCATAGATCGGGTGACCTGCAGGGATTTGGCGTGCCAGCCCGGAATAGCACCAGCTGAGCCCTCCGCCAGGGTGAATGCAGAACAGGGCTGGTAAACTCCCGCGCGGTCGAATCGGCAGCAGGACATCGAGAGCCGCTTGGGTAGAACCCTCGCCAAGGAGGTATCGTGAAAGAGCCTCCACGCTCGGCGCCTCGAACAGCGCCCGGATCGGAATCTCCACATCCAGCGTGACGCGGATGCGGCTGATCAGCCTCATCGCCGAAAGCGAATGGCCGCCAAGCTCGAAGAAATTGTCGTCGATGCCGATTTGCTCCACGCCCAGCACCTCGGCGAACAGCGAGCACAGAATCTCCTCCTGCGGGGTGCGCGGAGCGCGCCGCACCGTCGGGGCGAGATCGGGGGCAGGCAGCGCCTTGCGGTCAAGCTTGCCGCTGGGCGTCAGCGGAAGGCGCTCCAGCACCACAAACGCGGACGGAACCATATAGTCCGGAAGGCTCGACTGCAGCTCAGCCTTGAGATGAGCGCCGAGCCGCTGACGCAGCGTCGGAGCGGACGGATCGCTGAAATACTGGACCCAGGGCCGCCGCGGCATCTCGGACAAGCGCGGCAGGACCACCGGCAAGTCGCGAACGCGATCGACAAATTGCACATCGAAGCGTCCATCTACGGCACCGGAGTTCCAGCTGATTCGGGTGTCGTAGCCGTTGGCATCGCCCAGCGCCCAGAATGCCTCGGGATCGAGGCCGACAACCTCGCTTCGCTCGATCAAATGCCGCAACGCGTCGACTCTGCATTGCCTATCGGCCCGATCGAGGATGCGCAGCGCGTCGAGATCGCGCGATAACCGCCGGTTGGGCACGCCGCTGATCGCGAGCGACCACAGCTTTCGCTCACCCAGGCAGGATGCAACGGTTTCGAGCGAGCCATCGAGGTCGCGCCAGTCCAGGGTCTTTTCGACGACGGGCGCCGCTGCCTTTCCGACGTGCAGCACGACGTCGTAGCGATAGCGGGTGAGCTCGTTGTCGGATCGGCCGCGCTTGAGCAGAATGTCGACGGATCCGACGCGTGGCAGATGCTCGCGCAGCGCCACGAAGAAGTCCGGATCGATGACCAGCTCCTTCTCTTGCGCGACGGCGAGCGCGATCCGCTCGTCGAGCTGATGCTTGTCGAGATGCGGCGGCGCCTGGGCGAGCTGGACCGACGCGTGGAAGATCCGCAACAGCCCCAGATGCCGGATGTCGCCGACGAAGATGCGGCCGCCCTGCGACACCAGATCGACGGCGTTCTCCAGCACCGTCAGCAGATAGACGTGATCCGGAAAGTACTGCACCACCGAGTTCAGGATGACGGTGTCGACCGAGCCCGGCTCCAATCCCCGGAAGTCCGCGGCATCGCGCTCGGCGAGCTCGACATGAGGCATGCCGCGGGTCGCGAGCCAGTCCCGCAACTCGGCGATCGCCGATGAAGAAATATCGGTGCCACGATAGGCGCCGCACAGTGGCGCCAGATGCTGCAGCAGCAGGCCGACGCCGCAGCCGATCTCCAGAACCCGTTGCGGCTTCAGCTTCGCGATCCGCTCGACCGTGTCGGCGAGCCATTCGTGCATCTCGGTCTCGGGAAGCGGCGCCTTGGTGTAGCTGCTGTTCCAGCTGGCGAATGTGGGCCCGCTGCCGGCTTCGACCGACCGGTAGTGCTCGTCGAAGACCGCCTGCCAACCGCGCACGCTCTCGCTGCGGCTCGCCGCATCGGCGCCGCACAGGTCGTCCAGGCCCTGCGCGGCCGGCACCACATAGGCGACGAGGCGTTTGTTGCCGGGCTGGTCCTCGCGCGCGATCACCGCCGCCTGTGCCACCCCGGCCTGCCGCGTCAGCGCGGCCTCGATCTCGCCCGGTTCGATGCGGAACCCGCGGATCTTGACTTGTTGGTCAGCGCGCCCGAGGAAGTCCAAGACTCCGTCGGAACGCCAGCGCGCCAGATCCCCGGTACGATACATCCGGCTGCCCGCAGGCCCGAACGGGTCGGCCACGAACCGCTCCGCCGTCAGGCCCGAACGATTCAGATAGCCGCGCGCAAGGCCGGCTCCGGCGATGTAGAGCTCCCCCGCGACACCCGCTGGCGCCGGCTCCAGCCCGCCATCCAGAACGTAGATCTGGGTGTTCCAGATCGGACGGCCGATCGGTGGTGTTGCGGCATCCTCGTCGTCGAGGACCATCGAGGCCGACCAGATCGTCGTCTCGGTCGGGCCGTATAGGTTCGTCAGTCGGCGACCGACGCCTCGTAGCGCAAGCGCAAGCGTGCCCCCGAAGGGCTCGCCGCCGACCAGCATCATGAGACCCTGCGGTGGTTCCGGACCATCCGACACCAGCGACTGCCACAGCGTCGGCGTGCCCTGCAGGATGGTGGTGCCGGTGCTCTCGATCAGCCGCGCCAGAGCCGGCGGATCCTGGACGATCTCCCGCGGCGCGATGGCGAGGCTCGCACCATTGACGAGGGGAAGGAACAGCTCGAGGGCCGCGATGTCGAATCCGATCGTCGTGACCGCCATGAGCCGATCGTGCCGATCAAATCGAACCTGCTCCTGCATCGACAAGAGGAAGTTGCTCAGGCCGCCATGTG
>JBIOEJ010000170.1:0-10611 GCA_044445965.1 Hyphomicrobiales bacterium | reverse complement strand
TATCGTCGCCGGCGATATGCGGGAAGAGATAGAAGCCGGCGTCGCAGCGGCGGCAGGACATGCCGGCGATCTCCGACAGACGCTCGGCGGCCAGGTCGCGACGGCGCCGGAACTTCGAGCGATAGCCAGGCACGAGCTCGTCGAACAGCGACAGCGCCTCGACGCCCGCCGCCTGCACGAAGGGCGGCACGCAATAGATCGAATGCTGCACGAATTTCAGGATCGGCTTGACGACGTTCTCCGGCGCCGCGAGATAGCCGAGGCGCCAACCCGTCATGCCGAAAGTCTTGGACAGGCTGTCGATGACGAGGGTGCAGGCCTTGCCCTCGGCGACGGCTTGCGGAAAGGCCATGGGCGCCTCATGGGCGAGATCGGCATAGACCTGATCGAAGATGATCCACAGATCGTCGCGCAGGGCGATCTCGACGAGCGCCGCGATCTCGCCCGCGCTCAGGATACGGCCCGTCGGATTGACCGGCGAGTTGACGATGATGGCTTTGGTGCGTGGGGTGACGGCGGCGCGCAGCGCGTCGGCATCGAGCCCATCGAACATCGGCAGCGCCACCGGCTTGCCGGCGCTGAGGCGCACGCAAGGGCCGTAGCTGACCCATCCGGGCTCGGGCACCAGGACCTCGTCGCCCGGTTCCATGATGCCCATCAAGGCGGCGAGCAAGGCGAACTTGCCGCCCGGCGTCACCAGGATCTCGGAAGGATCATAGCGGACGCCGCAGCGCTCGAGCTCGCGCCGGGCGACGGCCTCGCGCAGCGCCGGCTGGCCGGCCGGCGTGGCGTAATGCGTGTCGCCGCCGCGCAGCGCCCGTTCGGCGGCAGCGACGATGCGCGGATCGGTCTCGATATTGGGATCCCCGCTCGAGAGCCCGATGATCCGCCGGCCCGAGGCGCGGGCCTGGCGCACCCGCTCGCTCATCTCGACCGTCGCCGAAGGACGCAGGGAGGCGACGCGCTCCGAAGCCTTGCGTCGGCTGATCGTTTGCAGGTTCACGGGGGAGACCTCGGCAAATGACAAACAGGCCGTCTTCGCGTCGCAACTCGGCGCACGCAAGCCGGCCGCGAGGAAGGCGATCATCTGCGACAGCACCGCCGGGATCGTCAAGCGCCGCGTGCCTTCGCCGGACCCGACGGATCGAAACGGTTCAGTCGACGATAAACACCGTGGCCCCCTTCTCGGAGCGCACACGATGAGGCGGCCCTTCATGATCGCCTACATGCCAGCTCATGCCTGCCGAGAGCATGCAATGTGGCTCTCCGCCCTCATGCTCGATCGTGAGCGCGCCGGCGACGACGTAGATGATATGGCCCTTCGAGCACCAATGATCGGCGAGATAGCCGGGCCCGTATTCGACGAGGCGCAGTTGAACTTCGCCGGCCTGTTGCGTGCGCGCTTCCGCGGACCCGGAGGTGCCCACCACCCTGACGGCTCGAAGCCGCGACCAATGGGTCACCGCCTCGGGCATGTCGGCGAGCTTCATGACGGAACCAACGCCTTCAGGGTGCCTTGCGAGCGAGCATGTGCCGCCTTTGCGCGTTCAATCAATGCCGGGTCGAACAAGGCATCGAGTGCCGTCATGGCGAGTGCCTTGGCGCCCTCGCGGACGATACCGTCGCCGCGCGCGTCGCCGGAGGCGGCGGCGAATTCATGGGTGTGACATTTGAGTCCCGCGCCCATACCGAGATAAGGGTGAATCGAGGGAATCTTCTGCGAGACATTGCCGAAATCGGTCGAGGCGAAGGCGCGGAAGCGCTCGGGGTTGGGCTTATGCCCGATTCGCTGAAGATTCGCGGTGAAGCTTTCGGCGAGCGGCTCGCTGCAGAGGAAGCTGTCGCAGCGCGGCGAAGCGTCCGCGATCTCCACCCGACAGCCGGTCTGCTCGGCGGCTCCGCGCGCGCAGGCCTCGACGAGAGCGAGCAGCTTTTCGAGATAGGCCTGGTCGTAGGCCCGCACATAGACCTCGACGCGGCTGCGCTCCGGGATGATGCTCGGCGCCTCCCCGCCCTCCGCGATGATACCGTGCAAGCGCGATCCGGCGATCATGCGCTGGCGCAAGGCGTTCATGCCGTTGAACAGGAGGATCGCCGCATCGAGCGCATTGATGCCGGCCTCCGGTGCCGAGCCGGCATGGGAGGACTTGCCGTGGAAGGTGATGGTGAGCGCGACGCGCCCGGCGAACTCGACGAAGGGAAAGGTTTCCTCGAAGGGGTGGATCATCATCGCAGCGTCCACTCCTTCGAAGACCTGGGCCTCATCCATGATCACCTTGCCGCCGCCGCCTTCCTCGGCCGGCGTGCCGATGAGGCGCACGACCCCAGGCAGCGGCTCGAGCCCGCCAAGCGCCAGGAAGGCGCCGACGCCCGCCGCGGCGATGACGTTATGGCCGCAGGCATGGCCGAGCCCGGGAAGAGCATCATATTCCGCGAGAATGGCGACGGTCGGCCCGGCATTGCCATGGGCGCGGCGGGCCTCGAAGGCGGTCGGCAACCCGCCGACACCCTTTACCGAGGGGATATTATGCGCCGTGAGGAGCTTGGTAATCGTCTCCATCGCATGCACCTCCTCGAAGCGGGTCTCCGGATGGGCATGCAGGTCCCGGCTCAGGGCCACCAGCGCATCCCCGAGCGGGCCGTCGATCGCGGCATTGATACGATCCTTCAGCGCATTCACATCGGCCATGGCCGCAGCTCCTCCAGGTTGAAATGGCAGGCGACCTTTCCCTTGTCGACGGTGGCCGTCAGCAGCGGCTCGCGCTCGGCGCAGATGGGGGCCGCATGCGGGCAGCGCGTCCGGAAGCGGCAGCCCGAGGGCAGCGCGGTGGCGGAGGGAGGATCGCCCCTGAGCGCGCGCCGCGGCCGTTCGCTGCGCCGCCTGGGATCGGCGATCGGCGTCGCCGCGAGGAGGGCGCGCGTATAGGGATGGCGCGGCCGCGCCAGGAGCGTCGCGGCTTCTCCCTCCTCGACGATCGCACCGAGATACATGACGAGAACGCGATCGGCGATCGAGCGCACCACGCCGAGATCATGCGTGATCAGGAGCTCGGAAAGTCCCTCCGTCCGTTTGAGGTCGCGCATCAGGGTCAGCACTTGCGCCCGGACCGAGACATCGAGCGCGGAGACCGGCTCGTCGGCGATGATGGCGCGCGGTCTTGAGGCAAGCGCCCGGGCAAGGCCGATGCGCTGGCGCTGACCGCCCGACAGCTCATGCGGGAGGCGGTGGCGAAAGGTCGAGGGCGCCAATCCGACGCGGTCGAGCAAGGCGTCGGCGAGCTCGCGGGCTTCGCGCCTGCCGAGGCCGAGATTGTAGCGCAGCGGGATCATCACCGTCTCGCCGACCGGATGACGCGGATTGAGCGAGGTGCCCGTGTCTTGGAAGACGACCTGCACCTCGCGGCGATACTTGCGGCGTCGCTCGCCGGCGAGCCCGGCAATGTCCTCGCCCTCGTAGGTGATCGCGCCATCGGTCGGCGGCGTCAGGCCGAGCAGAAGGCGGCCGAGCGTCGATTTACCCGACCCGCTCTCGCCGACCAGCGCCACGATCTCCGCTTCGGACAGCGCCAGCGATACCTGGTCCACGGCTTTCAGGACGCGGCGCGGCGCGAACAGCCTGTTGCCCCTGGCGACGGCGAAATGGCAACTGACGCGATCCGCGGCGAGAACCGTCATGCCTGCACCCCCGCCTCGACCCAGATGTCCCGGCCGGCAATCTCGTCGGCGAGCCAGCAGGCATCCGAGCCGGCGTCGCGAAGCACAAGGGCGGGATCGCGCCTCCTGCACGGTTCGTCGCGCGCCGCCGGACAACGCGGACGGAAGCGGCATCCCTTCGGCATGGCGCGCGGCTCCGGCACTCGCCCCGGAATCGCGAACAGCTCGCCCTCCCCCTCGAAAGGCAGGGTGCTCTTGAGGAGCCCCTTCGTATAGGGATGGCGCGGCGCGGCGAAGAGCCGGCCGACATCGTTGGTTTCGACGATGCGGCCCGCATACATCACGTAGACGCGGTCGCAGATCTGCGCCACCACGCCGAGATCATGGGTGATCAGCAACAGGCCGAGGCCGAGCCGGTCGCGCAGTTGCGCCAGGAGATCGAGGATGCCGGCCTGAACGGTGACGTCGAGCGCCGTGGTCGGCTCGTCGGCGATCAACAGCTCGGGTTCCATGGCGAGCGCCGCCGCCAGCAGCACGCGCTGACGCTGTCCGCCCGAGAGCTCATGGGGGAACTTGCCGGCGATGACCCCTGGATCGGGAAGCTCGAGGAGCCTCAGCAGCTCATTGACCCGCGCCTCGACGCCCTTGACGCGCCCATGCGCGATCAGCGTCTCGGCGACTTGGCGGCCGACCGGCATGAGCGGGTCGAGAAAACCCGACGGGTCCTGGAAGATCATGGCGATCCTGGCGCCGCGGATCTCCCGCCAGGCACGCGGCGTGAGCGCTAGCAAATCCCGGCCTTCGAAGCGGACGGCGCCGCCGGACACGAACGCCGCAGGCGTCGGAAACAGATCGAGGATCGCATAGGCCGTCATCGACTTGCCGCAGCCCGACTCGCCGACGAGCGCGACGGTCTCTCCGGCATCGACACGAAACGAGACGCCGTCGACGAGCCGCAGCGCACCGCCGCGGCGCGCGAGATCGACTTGGAGACCTTCGACCTCGAGCAGCGGCGCGCTCATGCGGCGCCCCGCAATTTCGGGTTGAGCGCATCGTTCAGGCTGTCGCCGATGCGGTTGAAGGCGAGCACGGTAAGCGCGATGGCGAGGCCGGGGAAGAGCGACATCCACCAGGCTTGCCGCAGATACTCCTGCGCCACGTTCAGCATGCCGCCCCAGGAGGGCAGATTAGGATCGCCGAGCCCGAAGAAGCTCAGGCTCGCCTCGAGCAGGATTGCGGTCGCCACGTCGAGCGAGGTGACGACGACGACCGGCGCCAGCGCATTGGGCAGGATTTCGGCGAGCACGATCGCGGTGCCCGGCATGCCGCCGACGCGCGCCGCATCGACGAAGGGCGCCGTCTTGAGGCTCATGACCGAGGCGCGCATCACCCGCGCGGTCTGCGGCCAGGACAGGACGGCGAGCACCAGGATGATCTTGGCGATGCCTGCGCCGAACAAGGCGACGATGATCAGCGCCAGCACGAAACGCGGCAGGGTCTGGAAGAACTCGGACACGCGCATCAAGAAGGTATCGACGGCGCCGCCCACATAGCCCGCGACCGCCCCGAAGAGGATCCCGATGGCCAATGCGCTCAGCGCCGCGAGGATGCCGACGGCGAGCGAGACACGGGCGCCGAAGGCGAGCTCGCTCCAGAGATCGCGGCCGATGTTGTCGGTGCCGAGCACATGGCCCGCAGACAGCGGCGGCAAAAGGGAATCGAGGCTGCCGGCATCCGGGTCGTAGAAGGTGACGAGCGGGGCGAAGATGGCGATAACCGCGACCACGAGCACGAAGAGGACGGGCAGGCGCGCGCCCGAAAGGCGGCGCAGGAAGCCGGCGAGTCGCGACGGCGGTGCGCCGAGGCCCTCGCGCGCCAGATCGGAGGGGCCGAGGCTCATGGCTGGCGCACGCGCGGATCGATCGCCGCCTGCAGCACATCCGTCAGCAGATTGGCGATGACGACGGCCGCCGAGATCAGGAGCAAGATGCCGGTCATCACCGGATAGTCGCGCGCGGCGATCGAGGTGTAGAGCAGCCGCCCGATGCCCGGCCAGCCGAAGACGCTCTCGATCAAGGTGGCGCCCGCAAGCACGAGGCCGAGATTATAGCCGATGACCGTCACCACCGGCGCTGCCGCGTTGCGGAAGGCATGCGCGTAGAGCACCCTCGCCTCCGAGGCGCCCCGCGACCTTGCGGCGAGAACGAAATCGGAGCTCAGCACCTCGAGAAGGCTCGCCCGCGTCATGCGGGCGATCAGCGCGAGATAGCGGAAGGACAGCGCCAGCATCGGCAAGGCGAGATGGCTCGCCGCGTCGAGCGCGGCGCCCGCCCCATCGCGCGGGACGCGCAGCGAATGGGCGCCTTGGGACGGCAGCCAGCCGAGCCAGACGGCGAAGACGATGATCAGGATCTGGCCGACCCAGAATTCCGGGATCGAGTAACCGAGAAGCGAGGCGGTCTGCACCGTCCGGTCGATGGGGCTCGCGCGGCGCCGCGCCGCAAATGCGCCGAGCGCGATGCCGGTGACGCTCGCGAAGGCAAGCGCGGTCAAGGTCAGCGCCAAGGTGGCGCCGAGCCGCTCGACGATGAGATCGAGCACCTTCTGCCGGTTGACGAAGGAGAAGCCGAGATTACCGATGGCGACTTGGCCGAGATAGGCCAGGAGCTGCTGCGGCAGCGGCTTGTCGAGCCCGAAATCCTTGCGCACTTGTGCGATATATTCCTCGGGCGCCGGGTAATCGCCGACCAGCACGGTGATCGGATCGCCGGGCGCGAGCTGGATCAGCGTGAAGTTCACCGCGACGACGCTTAAGAGCAGGGGAACCGCGATCAGGAGGCGGCGTATGGCGTAGATCAGGATCTGCCCGGCTCGCATCGGTGCCTGCCGCTTCCGCAGCCTTGCCCGTCCGCCTCACGGCGCGAGCCAAACCTCTTCCCAAAGGGCGCGCGTATCGACCGACTTCCATAGGCCCTGCAGCTTCTTGGAGGCGAGATCGACGCCGGCCTCGTCGTAGAGCACAAGCGCGGGCAGATCCTCGCTGAGGATGGTCTGCACCTCTTTGTAGATCGCGCCCCGCGCGGAGAGATCGGAGACGGCGCCGGCCTTGCTCAACAGCTCGTCGATCTTCGGATTGGCGTAGCCCGAGCCGTTGGTGTTCACGGCATCCGTCGGGTTGGCGACATAAAGGCGATTATAGCCGATCGCCGGATCGCCGCTCGAGAAATAGGAGAGGAGGGCGATGTCGAAATCATGATCCTTGAAGACCTTCTGCAGCAGCACGGTCCGCTCCAAGGGCTCGACCACCGGATCGAGCCCGATCTGCTTCAGGTTCTCGCGGATGATCTGGGCCGTCGCGATCATCTGCGGGCGGGGCGCCTCATAGGCGATGCGGACCTTGGCGCCGGGCGCGATGCCGGCCTCCGCCAGCAGCGTCTTCGCCTTCTCGGGATCATAGGGATAGAGCTTCGGATAGCTGGCATCGGGATTCAGCATCCAGGAGAAGCCGTCGCCGAAGGCGCCGTAACCCGGGCGGGCGAGGCCGTTCATGGCCTGTTGCACGAGGCGGTTGCGATCGACCGCGAAGGCGATGGCATGGCGCGCCGCGACCGTGTCGAAGGGGGGCTTGCGCAGATTGAACGCGGCGAAATAGATCGCCGGCAGCGCCTTGCCGATGCGGGCCTGGAAGGTGTCCGCCTTGATCAGGCTCGGGATGTCGGCTTTCGCCAGATAGAAATCGGAGATGAAGTCGACCTCGCCCGTCCGCAGGCTGGACAGGCGGCTCGCCGGCTGCGGGATGACCTGGAAGACGATCCGGTCGAGATAGGGCTTGGGAGCCCCCCAATACCGGTCGAAGCGCTCGAGCGTCACGCTGGCACCGCGCTCCCAGGAAACGAACTTGAACGGCCCGGTGCCGATCGGCTTTTGGGCCGCGGGGTTCTTCAGGATATCGGTGCCTTCGAACAGGTGCTTGGGGATGATCGGGGCATCGAAGACCGAGAGCTGCGTCAGGAAGGGCGCGTAAGGCGCGTTGAGCTTCATGACCACGGTCTTGTCGTCGGGCGTGTCGACGACGAGACCGAGACGCTTGATCGTCACGGAGCTGCGCGGATGATATTTGGCCAATACCTGCTCGAAGGTGAACTTCACATCGGCGCTGGTGAACGGCTTGCCGTCCTGCCAGGCGACGCCGTCGCGCAGCTTGAAGGTGTAGGTCTTGCCGTCATCGGCGATCGTCCAGCTCAGCGCGAGCTGGGGCTGCGGCTGGGCGCCGGCATCGAGCCAGATGAGCGCATCGAAGACCTTGGCGCCGATATCGCCGGCTACATAGTCGCTGGAGACGGCGGGATCGAGCGTCTGCGGGTCGGCATCGATCGCCAGGATCGCGGTGCCGCCCTTGAGCGGCTCGGCATGCGATACGCCCGCCGCCACGATAGCGGCGAGAACGGCCAATACCGCAAGACATGAACGGCGCATCCATGCGAAGGGTGTGGTCATCGCGCAGTTTCTCCTTGCCATCAGCTCCATGCACGAACTGCGCGCCGAATTCCGGGGCGCATCGATTAGCAACCAGCGTGCCAGCGCCGTCAAGTTTGCACGCGCGAACGCCAATCGCTTCAGGCTGTTCGATTCACATATCTCCTTTGCGAAACTCGCCTTCGCCATCTAACAGGTCTCCGCTCATCACCGCGAAAGCAGGGATCCAGGACCTTTCGACGGCCTGGGTTCCCGCTTTCGCGGGAATGAGCGGAGATGGGCAGGCGCATGAGCGATTTCACCGAGCCGACCACCCATTACTGGCAGTCGATCGAAACCGAGGTCGATCCGCGCCTGCTGGCGCCCCCCTTCCGCTTGGCGTTCCCGGCGAAGCTCCCCGGCGGCAAGGTGCTGATGTTGCCGATCCGCCGCCGCGAGCAGGCCGACAGGGCTGTTGCCTCCTTCATCGCCAATCACGCTTCCTTCGCGGTGCTCGACGAACTGGCGAACCATATGCTGAAGGGATCGCGCCGCTCGCGCCCGACATTATCGTCGGCCTGCCGACGCTCGGCCTCGCGCTCGCGCCGCCCCTGGCGCGGCGGATCGGCCATGCCAATTTCGTGCCGCTCGGCACCTCGCGGAAATTCTGGTACGAGGACGCGCTCTCCGAGCCCGTGAGCTCGCTGACGACGACAGGCGCGGGGCGGCGCCTGTTCGTCGATCCGAACCTCGTGCCGCGGCTCGCCGGGCGGCGCGTCGTCGTAGTCGACGACACCATCAGCAGCGGGTCAACGGCGCTCGCCACGCTGAAGCTGATGTCGCGCATCGGAGCCGAGGTCTCGGGCCTGGCCTTCGCCATGAGCCAGGGGCGGCATTGGCGAAGAGCGCTCGCCGAATTCGGTCCCGAGTGGCCCGACAAGGTCTCCTTCGTCTTCGAGAGCCCGCATCTCGTCTTGACGAGCGAAGGGTGGATGCCGGCTTAGTGAAGATATGAACGCATCCGCCGTCATCATCGACACAGACCCTGGCCTCGACGACGCGCTGGCGCTGTTCCTCGCCTGCGCCTCGCCCGAGCTCGACATCATCGGCATCGTCACGGTGGCGGGCAATATCGGCCTCGCCGCCACGACCGCCAACGCCCTCAAGCTCGTCGCCTTTCTCGACCGCGGCGAGATTCCCGTCATCGCCGGATGCGCGAGACCGCTTGAGCGCGAGCCGCTGGCAGCCGCCGACATCCATGGCGAGGACGGGCTGGGCGGCGTCGTGCTGCCGCCACCCGAGCAAAGCGCGCTTGCTGCCGACGCGACGGACTGGATGGCCGATCAGCTGACGCGGCGGCCCGGGCGCTCGCTGCGCATCCTGGCGCTCGGCCCCTTGACCAATCTGGCCCGCCTCGTCGAGGCCAGGCCCGATGCGGCGCGGCGCCTCGCCGGCATCATCGCCATGGGCGGGGCGGTCCGCGAGCGCGGCAATGTCACGCCCTTCGCCGAGTTCAACGTCGCGGCGGATCCGGAAGCGGCTGCCATCGTGCTGCGCTCAGGCGTGCCGATCACGCTCGTTCCCCTCGATGTGACCCGCAAGGTGACGGCCGACCGCGACTGGAACGCAAGGCTCGCCAAGGCCGGCGGCAAGGTCGCCGCGGCCTCCGCCGCCATGATCGAAGCGTATCTCGGAAACATCGCCCGCCGCCGGCTGGCGGCCGGCCTTCCGAATGCGCAGGCGCAAGTCCCGGGCTTCCCGCTGCACGACCCCTGCGTGATGCTCCACGCGATCGATCCGACGCTCTTCCGGGCGGAACGCCTGCCGATCCGCGTCGTCGCCGAGAGGTCCGAGCGCGACGGCCAGACGCTGATCGACGAGGAGGCGGGCACGCCCATCGATGTGCTGACGCAAGCGGAAACCGGGCGGGCTCTCGCCCTGGTCCTGGAGCGGTTGGCTGGCCTTCCTTGATCGCTGGTTACGTGCCGTGGTGCAGTGCACCGGGCCGCTGTAAACAACAGCGAATTTAGAGCGCCGACGGGGCTGGCGCAGGCATTGCCGGTCCCTTGCATGTTGCGGTGCAACATCTGTTAATAACAGATAATTTACAGATGATCAGGCCTGCGGGCCTCGCCGGCTGCGACAGATTTGCTGCGCTGCAACATACCGTTGGGCTTGCGATCTCGATCATCGTCGTCCATGGCCCTTCGGTCTCTTGCTCCATTTCGCCTAGAGCTTTTCCCGGTCCGATTGAATCGGACCGGGGCTCTAGTTTATTGAGGCCACTTCGCCGGAAAATGCTCTAGGCATTTCCCTTATGGGGCAACCAAGAGACGGGAGCAAGCTCCGAATGGCCGTCGCCGAGCCGATCAAGCCCGAAGGGTGTTGCGCCGCTCCACATAGGTGGAGAACACATGATCCCAGAACGAGGTGATGATGCCGTAATTCCCCGGCGTGTCCTGATAGTGATGCACCATGTGCCGCAGGCGCGCCTGGTAGAGC